>CAYSMJ010000048.1:0-1777 GCA_964432075.1 uncultured Caulobacterales bacterium
GAAAGGAACGACCGAACCGCGTTCCCGGCCGCAGCGCAGCGAAGAGCCGGGACCCACGACAGCCAGGTTGGATATATGGCGGAAGACCCCGGATCGCGCTTAGCACGTCCGGGGCCTCGGGAAAGGAACGACCGAACCGCGTTCCCGGCCGCAGCGCAGCGAAGAGCCGGGACCCACGACAGCCAGGTTGGATATATGGCGGAAGACCCCGGATCGCGCTTAGCACGTCCGGGGCCTCGGGAATTCTCAGGCAATGATCACGCCATTGACCTCAGCAGCATCGCGGTAACAACCGAAACACAGCGGGCGGACAAGATCTTCGACCTGTGCCGCAAACTCGTCCGTTGTAAGATCATTGCAGGCCGCACACAGCGCTTCGTAGGCGCCGTCTTCCATGCTCCAGTAAAAGCCACGGGGCTCACCATCGGCCACCGTCTCAATGACATGTTTGCAAACAAAGGTCTCGGGCTGGCGACCGTGGGTTCCGCATTTGAGGAAAGGCATCGTCTACCGATCAATTTCCCCGAAAACAATGTCAAGCGAACCCAAAATCGCAGAGACGTCGGCCAGCATATGCCCCTTGTTCATCCAGTCCATGGCCTGCAGATGGGCATAGCCTGGCGCACGAATCTTGCAGCGATAGGGTTTGTTGGTGCCGGTGGATATGAGATAGACGCCGAATTCGCCCTTGGGGGCTTCGACCGCGGCATAGACCTCGCCAACGGGCACTTTCGGACCTTCAGTGTACAGTTTGAAATGGTGAATGAGCGCCTCCATCGAGCCTTTCATTTCGGCACGACGGGGCGGCGAAACCTTGCCGTCCTGGGCCATGACGAGGCCAGGGGTCTCACGCAGCAGCTTGAGACACTGTTTCATCAGTTCATTTGACTGGCGCATTTCTTCCATACGGCAGAGATAGCGGTCCCAGCAATCACCGTTTTTGCCGATAACAATGTCGAAATCGAGTTCATCATAAATTTCGTAAGGCTGCGACTTGCGCAGGTCCCATTTCACGCCCGAGCCGCGCAGCATGACCCCGGTAAAGCCCCACTCAAAGGCCTGTTGCTCCGAGACAAGACCAATGTCGACATTGCGTTGTTTGAAAATACGGTTCTCGGTTATCAGCGCCTCAATCATATCGAGCGATTTCGGAAATTCCTCGCACCATGTCTCCATGTCGTCGACAAGCTTCGCTGGCAGGTCCTGATGAACCCCGCCGACCCGGAAATAGGCCGCATGCATCCGGCTGCCCGAGACACGCTCGTAAAACACCATGAGCTTCTCGCGTTCCTCAAAGCCCCAGAGCGGCGGGGTAAGCGCGCCAACATCCATCGCCTGTGTTGTGACATTGAGCATGTGAGAGAGGATCCGACCCACTTCACAAAACAGAACCCGGATGATCTGTGCCCGGCGCGGCACTTCAATCCCGAGCAGGCGTTCTGCAGCAAGGCAGAAGGCATGCTCCTGGTTCATTGGCGCTACATAATCGAGCCTGTCAAAATAGGGGATCGCCTGAAGGTAGGTTTTGTACTCGATCAGCTTTTCCGTACCGCGATGAAGAAGCCCGATATGCGGGTCCACCCGTTCAACGACCTCGCCATCCAGTTCAACGATGCCGATCCGACCCGCATGATCGTGAAGGACGTCCTGCAGGCCGACCCGCCCGCCCAGCACCCGGTAGATCCGCTCGCCGTCGCGGTGGAAGGTGTCGTGGGTCAGTTCGTTGTGAACGAAGAGAAAGATCAGGACGCTGACGGCAATGCCCGCCGCCAGACCC
>CAYSMJ010000048.1:1787-5967 GCA_964432075.1 uncultured Caulobacterales bacterium
CACCCGTTCAACGACCTCGCCATCCAGTTCAAGCACCAGCCGAAGAACTCCGTGCGCCGCCGGGTGCTGGGGCCCGAAATTGATAGTGAAATTCCTGTCGGACGCCGCATCGGAGGGCGAATCAGTGACTTCGATGATCCGTGTGCCGTCAGCCATTGTCTGATCCTTCCGTCTTGCCCATGACCTCCGCAATCACCTCGGCACCGGTCATTCTGCGGCGATCACCGGAAAAGGCGTAAAAGTTGGGTTTGTCTTCAATAAAAATTTCCGTCTTAAACGTAAAATCCTCGATACCATTCATGGACCCGGCGTGGACTGAAATTATCACACCATTTTTCAGCCTGTAAAACAGGTTGGAGCCGCATTTTCGACAAAAGCAGCGTTCGGCCCAGTCCGACGAACTGTAAACGCCGAGGTCAGCCTCGTCTTTGACCTCAAGACTGTCAGCGATTACCGCCATGACAGGACCGCCAGTCTGGCGGCGACACATGCCGCAATGGCAGGCGTCAATATGCGGTTTGGAGATTGTCGCTTCATATTCAACCGCACCGCAAAGGCAGTTACCGGAGTAGGATTTTGAAACGCTCATTGCTCTGCCTTTTCATCACCGGGCAAAACATATCGCGCACCTTCCCAAGGAGAGAGATAGTCGAAATTGCGGTATTCTTGTACCAGTTTGACCGGCTCATAGACAACGCGTTTTTGTTCGTCGTCATACCGAACCTCGACCTCGCCGGTCAACGGGAAATCCTTGCGCAGGGGATAGCCCTCAAACCCGTAATCAGTCAGGATACGGCGCAGATCATCATGGCCCGTGAACAGGATGCCATACATGTCAAAGGCTTCGCGCTCATACCATTCGGCACACGGGAAAATATCCTTAACCGTCGCAATGGCCTCGTCCTCACCGACGGCGGCCTTGACCCGGATCCGCATGTTTGCGTGCATCGAAAGCAAGTGATAGACCACGTCAAAGCGGCGGTTGCGCTCGGGATAATCCACGCCGCACAAATCCATCAGCTGGATAAACCGGCACTGGGCATCGTCGCGCAGGAATTTCAGGATCGGGACAATTCTGTCTGCGCGCACGGTGAGGGTCAATTCACCATAGGCAATTGACCAGTTGCGAATATCGTTTTCAATCGAAACGGCGATGTGTTCGGCAAGGTCCTCAAGATCGTCTGTGTCTACCATGAATTATCCTTGCATATCTGGTCGTGGACGAGCGTTGTTCCTTGCTAGCCCAGGCCGAAGCCTTGCCAGTACAGCGCGGCCCCGTTCGCGGGCCCGGTCCCTGAACGAGGCCTGTGTTTTGGCGGTTTTGTCCGGTGGGTTGCTTTGCGACAGATTAAGGAAAACCCAGGTGATCAGATAGGTCACCGCGAACATGAACCCTGCCCGGTCAAGGCTTTCAAATAGTGGGTCGCCATCAAGCAATGCGGGGATAAGGTTGAACAACGCCGCAACACCGGCCGCTGAAATTGCTGCCAGCGACGACCTATTATCGCTCCTGTCCTCATGCTCCATTGCAGCCCCCTCACCGAACAATCGACCCTTCGCGGCGGATTTTCTTTTGCAACTGAAGGATCCCATAGACAAGCGCCTCAGCAGTCGGAGGGCAGCCCGGAACATAAATATCGACAGGGACGATTCGGTCGCAGCCACGGACCACCGAGTAGGAATAATGGTAGTAACCGCCGCCATTGGCGCAGGAGCCCATGGAGATCACATAACGCGGGTTTGGCATCTGGTCATAAACCTTGCGCAGGGCGGGCGCCATCTTGTTTGTCAGGGTGCCTGCGACGATCATCACATCGGACTGGCGCGGAGAAGCGCGCGGCGCAATACCGAAGCGTTCAAGGTCATAACGCGGCATGGAGGCATGCATCATCTCCACCGCGCAACAGGCCAGACCAAAAGTCATCCACCAGAGAGAACCCGTACGCGCCCAGTTGATCAGGGCATCCGCCGGAGCCGTGATAAACCCGCGGTCAGCCAACTGGTCCGACAAGGTGTTGAAGAACGGATCTTTTGCTTTCGGGTCATAACCGGGGACACCGGCCCGGGCGCCCTCGCCATAGGGAACCGGGTCAGTTGCCGGTTTTTTGATTTCCGCCATCCCCGTTGAGGTCATGACAGCGGTTGTCGTATCTTCGTTATCTGATGCCATAATCACGCAATACCGGTTGGGCGCAGAGCGTTCCTGCTTAGCGCCATTCTAGCGCACCCTTTTTCCATTCGTAGAGATATCCGACGGCAAAGACGAGCAGGAACACAAACATGGAAAAGAAAGAGAAAATCCGGAATGCCGGGTCTGTGCCCAATTCCGGGTTGAACAGGGTCACCGCCCAGGGGAACAGAAACGCCACGTCGAGATCGACAATGATAAAAAGGATTGCCACGATATAGAACTGAACATCAAACTTGATTCGCGCATCGTCAAAGGCGTTGAATCCGCACTCATAAGCCGAATCCTTTTCCGCGTCGGGTTCAGCCGGCGCTACAAGGGCCGGAACGACAAGAAAGCCAATCCCGAGCGCAAGCGCGATCCCGAAAAAGACGATGATTGGCAGATAATCGAGCAAAAAGTCTGGTGTTGCCACGGGGTAACTCCGGTGAACGCATTTGTGTGATGTAAAAAGTTGACCGGCACTTGGCAACGGATTTCGACGCCCGGTGGCACGCGGCAAATGGGCCAGAAACACTGATGTGGCTTCAAACCTCAGTGATTGCGCGGGTTGCGATCCAACCGGTACGGCGAACCTCGAAGATTTCGGCCCGTCCATCCGGATAATTCAGCCGAACATAAACTTTATAGAGGGTAACATCAAAGCGACCCTTCTCGCCAAACATGCTCACCGCAGGCCGGGTATCGCTGATCGATTCGGCATACCACTCCATGATCGTGTCACCGAGGGGCTCGGAGCCTTCGGGCCTGAGCGAGGGGTTCAGGGCCTTGAGATATTCCAGCGCATTCTGCTTGGCCCGCAGCGCGATTTCAGCGCGTTCCGCACCGATGGCTGTGCGGGTCAGCTGCCCCTGCAAGACAAGCAGCGGCAGGAAAGCCACAGCGATCAGCGCAACCGCGACCAGCGCCTCAAGTACCGAAAAGCCGGCCTGTGGGTGGCGGCGCACCATAATCAGAAATTTCGCGGCCTGAGGGTCACAAGTCCGCTTTGTTCGGCACGACGGTTAAAGCTCGCCGAGAATTCGTTGACGAACGCGGCCTTGTCGTCCTGGCCGCGCAAGACATAAGCCGTGATAAGGATGACAATCTCGCGCTGGGACTCGCTCAGATCGGTCGATTTGAACAGATTGCCGACAACCGGAATATCCTTCAGAAACGGCACGCCCGAATTGGTCTGGTCGATCGATTCCTGAATAAGCCCGGCAATCACCGCCGTTTGCCCGTCTTCAAGGGACAGCGCTGTCGAGACCGACGTGTTGGAGAAGGTCGGCGTCGCAACACCGGCGGTTGTTGTCGCGGTGGAATTTGACAACTCCTGGGAAATGTTCAGGTCGATCCGATTATTGCCAAACACCACGGGTTCAATCTGCAGAAGGATACCAGTTGACCGGTAATTGATCTGAGTGATGCCGAGAAGGCCGTTGCCAAACTCCGCATTTGTTGTCGCCTGTGAACTTAACACCGGCACGTCGTTCCCAACCTGAACCTGGGCGACCGAACCGGACCGGGCAAAAATCCGCGGCGTCGAGAGAATGCGGATATCACCATTATTGGCCGCCGCCTGAAACGAAGCTTGCACATTGTTGTTCGCGATCACCGAAGAGACACCGCCGCTCCCGGCAATGACACTGCCGACAGCATTGTCAAAGAGACGATCACCGACATCGCCGTCGCCCCGCGTTGACTGTCGGGTTGTTGTTTCGGGGTCGCCGAGATTATTGAATTGCCAGTCCACCCCGTAATTGAGCCCCTGATTGAGGCTGATATCGGCAAGCGTGACTTCTATCAGCACTTCCGCCGGCGCCCGGTCGAGCTGTTTTAGAAGGGGAAGCAAACGCTGGTAATCACTCGCCGTACCGGAATAGATCAGCCGATTGCCAAGTGGATCGACGACGATCTTTTTGCCACCCGCATTCGATGGCAGCGCTGTGTTGACCTCGCCGTTCGCAGGCGTGCCGCGCGCGCCAAAACTGCCACCGGCGCCAAGCCCCT
>CAYSMJ010000048.1:5977-10215 GCA_964432075.1 uncultured Caulobacterales bacterium
CCCTGACCACTGAAAATGTCCTGACGCGGCCGACCGACACCGCCGGCACCGCCCCCTGTCTTCGACAAAACATCATTCACTGTCTGCGCCATCAATGAGGCATCAAGATTTTGAACGTCGTATACAAACAGTTCAGGCACATCGCCCTGGGGCGTGGGCTGATCAAGCTCGTTGAGCCAGTAGTTGACGCGTTCACGCGCTTCCTTTGACCGGGTGAAGATCATCAGATCGTTCGAATAATCAATCGCCAGCATCAGGATTGTTTTCGGCGAATTCGATGACACCGAAGCTTGCCAGCCCTCGGCTTCGAGCAAGGTGCGCAATTCGGTCTGGAGTTCGCGAACACTCCAGAAGGCTGGCGTATACCGCTGAACCTGGGTTCCGGCATAATCGAGTTCATCCATCTGGTAGATGATTTCAAGCGCGGTTTCGATATCGCTTGGCAGACCTGAAAGAATGATAAAGTTCGAGTCCTGCGCGCTTTCAATGGCGACACTGTCATTGTTGCGGCCAAGTGCCTGACGCAGAATGCTCGCCATGTCATTGGCATCAATTGCATTCAGCTCGACAAACTGGACAACGGGCCGAAGGTTGACCGGCGTGGAGATTTTGGCACGCGATTTGATGAATTGCGGCGTGCGGGCCTTGAGCGCCTGATCTTCAAGTACTTGGTATACGCCGTTCTCGACGGTAATGCGGACGCCATAATCCTTTAGCGCGACACTGACGAGTTCAAGAAAGGTCTGCGGGTTCATCTCACCCGACGAGCGCAGCTGGACGACTTCGCGACGCTCGGAAATACCAGGACCCGTGACATAGGGGACATTAAGTAATTCACCGAAAACCACGTCGACAAAGCGCGGCAGGGGTTCCGGCGGTATACGGGTATCGATCCGTTCATTGACAAAAGCCGGCGCTGCAACCGCGTCGCCGCGGCTCTGATTTGCAGGATTATCGGAAAGACGGGGCACCCGGCTGACGCGACTGCGTTCGCCAAAGGGTTTGGGCCCTTCGCGTT
Source organism: uncultured Caulobacterales bacterium (assembly GCA_964432075.1). Lineage (GTDB taxonomy): Bacteria > Pseudomonadota > Alphaproteobacteria > Caulobacterales > Parvularculaceae > CALLPQ01. Next base: position 6,996 of record CAYSMJ010000048.1, read on the forward strand.
GCTGGACCGCGTCGCCGCCGTCCAGTTCCGGCGCAATCTGGGTCCCGGCTGCGGCGCTGTCGGAATAAGTCGCCGCCTGTGCCATGGCCCCGGCTTTGGCATCCTCAGAGGACGGGCGGATATCACGCGGACGCTCAAGCGCGGTGAACTGAGGTTTGTTATCGGTATCGCTGGCAGACGTCGCGCACCCGGAGACAAGGCCAGCGACGGCAACACCGGCGAGGAGCCGGGCAATATTGACTTGAAAAATCATTGGCTTCTTTCGATGACGCAACGCAAACCCCCCAGGGAAATTTTTGCCTAGTGTGTAAGGCTGCAGGGTTAATAATTTGAAACCGCATCGGCGGGCGGAATGCAATATCTTCCCGATCTGGCACAGCGAGTTGACATCACGGTAAGAGGTCGGGTTCGAGGAGGCGACAATCGGGTGCCTTGAGGGCTGCGAAGCGACTCCGCCCATTCGGGCCACGCAATTCTATCGTTCCGCCAAGACATACACCCGTCGGTAAAAAAATGATATCATCCCCCGTAACAGACCAGTTTTCGGGCCATTTTTCGCCGCCAAGCTGATCAACACCCTGCCGCACCCGGGGAGGGGCGCCGGTCTCATCAGACAATCCGAAATCTACGGCGCGGATCGGCGGTGCGCCGGACCTGTCAGCCACAAAGGGCAGTCGGCCACTCACGGAGAGTTTACGCCCTTCCACGAGCGCCTCGATCCGCAAGGCCTGCACCGCTCTCAGCGCCCGGTCAGAATCAACCCGGAACCGCACGCTTTCAAGCGACCGCGCGAGCGGCGGCGCGGAGACGGCTGTCACCAGCCCGATAATCGTCAGCACGACAAGCACTTCGAGCAGCGTCATCCCGCGCTGAGTGTGCCGCGCGGATAGGGAGGTTCGCCCTGACACCGCCTCAGACCTCGATATCCTGGTTCTGCCCGGTGCCGCCCGGCTCGTTGTCTGCACCATAGGAAATGATTTTCGGCCGGATATCGAACCCCGACTCATCCTGCTGCGGTGTCACATACTGATAAGGATTACTCCACGGATCGAGAGGGATCGCCCCGTCAAGATAAGGCCCGGCCCACAAGGCACGCTGGTTGGTATCCTGTGGCGGTTCGACGAGCAGGCCCAGCCCCTCCTCTACCGTGGGCCAGCGCCCCATATCGAGATACATGGTCTCCATGGAAGTCTTCAGCGAGCGGGCCTGCGCGCGGGCAGCCGTGATTTTTGACCGGTCGACCTGGTTGAAAAGCCGCGGGCCAACGAGCGTTGCGAGAACGCCAATAATGGCCAGGACAACCAGAATCTCCAGCAGCGAATAGCCGGCTTGGCGACGGCGCTTTCTGTTTCTCGCAGATGTTTCGTTTGCAAGTGGGCTTTTCATAGCAGTCCCCTGTTCCCCTTAAACATTGATATCGTAAAGGCTTGTCATGGCCATCACAATGCTGATCACAATTGTGCCAACCACAAGCGAAATCATCAAGATCGCAAAAGGCTCGGTCAGCGCGGTAAGCTTTTTCGCCCGTTCCCGGGCTTCCTTTTCGAATATATCAGCTGCAAAGCCCATCATTTCTCCAAGAGCGCCGGCATTGCGGCCGGTACGGATGAGATCAATGATCACCGGATCAATATCCTGCTGCGCGTCATACAGCGCCTCGTCAAGGGGCCGGCCAGCGCGCACGCCGCGACGAACCTGTTCGAGATTGCGCCGAAACCGCGGCGATCGCGCGCCATCTTCACCAAGACGGAGCGCATCAATCAGCGGCGCCTTGTTCTGCAAGGCAACGCCAACCGTTCGGGCCCAGTTGCCGATATCAGCCTCCACCAGAAACTGGCCGACAACGGGCATTTTTTCGAGCCGCTCGCGGACCAGGGCTTTGAGTTCCGGGCTGCGCAGACAGGCAATCACACCAAAAGCGATACCGCTAACCATCATCAGGGCGAGAACCCAGTGCGCACGCAACCACACCCCGCCCCCGATCACCATTTGCGACAGCCACGGCGCCTGATCGATCCTTTCTCCAAGAAGTGTTGCAAAACGCGGCACTACAAACAGGAACATTAACAAGACGATCAGCCCGCCAACCGTCGCCAGAAAGGCAGGATAGGAAAGCGCCTGACGAATTTCCGACTGCAGCGTCTCCTCGTAATCAAGCCGGTCGGCTGCGTCCGAAAGGGCTTTGGACAATGACCCCGTCATCTCTCCCAGTTCGGCAAGCTTGACCACGTAATCAGGGAGTTCGGGAATATGCGTCCCCAGCGCCTGGCTGAGCTTTTTCCCGGCACGAAGATCGGTGCGGATGCTGCCGGTACGCCGTGCAAGTTGCGGATGGGCCGCAGACTGGGCAAGGGTTTCCAGCGTTTCAAGGAGGGTCACGCCTGCATTCAAAAGCGTTGCAAGCTGGCGGACATAACGCCCGAGATCGCGTTTGCGGATTGATCGTCGCTGTAGGCCCGTCGTCCCTGACCGTGTCGCACGCTGACGGATTTCAAAGGGCGACAGTCCACGTCCGGTCAGAAGGGAAAAGGCGGACTTTTCATCATCCGCATCGAGTGTTCCCGATACGGACTGGCCATTTCCGTCAATTGCGCGATAAGAAAAAGACGCCACCGTCTACCCTGTCTCCCCACCGCAAACCCGGTAGATTTCGTCAAGCGTCGTCAGACCGGCGCGCGCCTTGATCAACCCGTCTTCAAATAATGTCAGAAAGCCGTCTTTTCGAGCAATCGCGAACACTTGTGCCTGGGATCGCCCGTCAATGATCGCCTCGCGCAAAGGATCGTCGATCTTTGCGATTTCGAAAACGGCAATTCTGCCCCGATAGCCGGTATGATCACACGCCTCGCAACCTAAGGCCTCCAGCCAGTTTTCCGGACCGGTCAGCTCATCGCCAAGCGGGGCACCGGCCTCGATCGCCCGTTCAATCGCAGCTTTCCCGTCGGCTGCATCTGCAGGCCGGGAGCATTTTGAGCACAAGCGCCTGACCAGACGTTGCGCCATCAGACCCCTGACAGATGCTGAGATAAGAAACCGCTCTAGCCCGATATCCTCAAGCCGCGTGATCGCTGCAAGCGAGGAGTTTGTATGCAGCGTTGACAGGACAAAATGGCCCGTCAGGGAGGCTTGCGCCGCGATAGTCGCCGTTTCGCCATCGCGGATTTCGCCGACCATGATCACATCCGGGTCCTGACGCAGGATCGCGCGCAGGCCGCTTGCA
>CAYSMJ010000048.1:10225-16444 GCA_964432075.1 uncultured Caulobacterales bacterium
TAGCCGATGTCCGGTTTGACCTGGATCTGGGTTATGCCCTCAATATCATATTCCACCGGATCTTCGATCGTAATGATCTTTCTGTATCCGTCATTGATTTTTTCAAGACCACGATAAAGTGTCGTCGATTTCCCCGATCCGGTCGGACCCGTGACCAGAAACACACCATTCGGGACCTTGAGGATTTCATCAAGCAATCTGCCGGCCCGGCCCATCAGGCCAAGCCCTTCAAGATCGGGCAACTCTGTCTGTTTGCGCAGAAGCCGCAATACCAGGCTCTCGCCCCAGGTTGATGGCACGGAAGAAACACGCAAATCGATATCGTTCCCGGCAAACCGGATCGTATGCCGACCATCCTGCGGCAGGCGACGCTCGGCAATATCCATACCCGCGATCAGCTTGACACGGCTGGCAATGGCATCGAATTGAGTGCGGCTTTGATTCTGACGCGTGTGCAAGACACCATCAATCCGATACCGGACGACAAAATGGTGCTCGAAGGCCTCAATGTGAATATCGGAGGCGTTTTCCTTCAGCGCGACCGCAAAGACATTGTTGACAAAGTCAATGACCGGAGCCTCTTCGGCCATCTCCCGAAGCCGGGTTGTGTCGGTCAGTCGGTCATCGCCAAAGTCATTATCATCGCGCTGACGCAGCCGCGAAAGACACATGTCGATCGTCTGGCTGGTGGCGAGATGATAGCGCAGGTCAAGGATTGGCGGAACATCTTCGTGTGCAGCGGTGATGGATTCGATCGTCTCGCGCATGCCGGGATCCAGCGGGTCTTCAGCAAGGATATTAAGCCGGAGCCCGGTGACGGGTGTACCCTCTGTATCGGGACTATCGGTCAGATGATCAAACCAGGCAAAGGCGCGCCGGCTATCAAACCAGGCCGGGGGCAGATCAAGCCGTTCGGCGCCTTCACGATAGGCAGCCATTTCAAGCGGCATATGCAGCGGATCGGCGATTGGCATTTCGAGCTGCTCGCTCAATACGCCCAGCAGGTCTTCCTCGGTGAGCGCACCGATGCGCACCAGGGAAGGCCCAAGCTGACCACCAACCTCCGCCTGCAGCGCTGCGGCCTGGTTGACATCGCGCCGGGAGACGAGACCACGCTCCACAAGCAGGTCGTCAAGACGACTTGCCTGCGGTGCTGCCGTTTCGTCGCTAGGTGGGGCCTCGGCTGCCGCCCGGTCCCGATGCTGATCGAATGCTGTGTTGTCCACGCTGGCCATCTCGTTTCTTACTCTACTGCGATGTGTTTCACACGGCGGCCTTTTCAAGAATAATATCACCAGCGCCCGCTTGCGGCCACCGGTTCGCCATGCAAGATCGTCTCCGACCTGCTCTCGAACAGTTTCTGGTCAACGACACTGGCGCTCTCCATGCGCCAGCCCGTTTCGGGGTAGCGGTCTTTTAAGCTATGGTGGCTATTAAAGAAAAATGGTGAACAGGACGCAAAGCCAGGCTGGTCTTTCCCTGATCGAGGTGCTGATCGCCCTCGCAATCACCGGTTTGGCGTCGCTTGCGCTTTTCCAATCGCTGACCGGGTGGGTCACGATTGGCGGCAAGACCGCTGGCGCGGCTGAACGCAGCCTCAACCGGCTGATTGTTGACAACCAGTTTCGCCAGACTGTGGGCGACCTGACTTTTGCCTGGCCGGAAGCCGAAAGCCAGATGTTCAGAGGGACGCAAAGCAGTTTTTCCGGTCTGACAGGCCGGCCCCTGCACCGCGATGACCCCGCCTTGCAACAGGTCATCATGGAGTTTGTCCAGGACCGGGATGGCACCGCCCTTCGCTACGCTGCGGGTGAGACCGGATGGGTTTTGCAGGATTTTCCCGGCGGCCTTGGGTTCTTTTCCTACCTTGGCGCAAACGGACGCTGGTATGATGCCTGGCCCCCGGCAGAAACCCCGGAGCCCGGCCCCTTCGATGACGCGACATATTATGAAACACCGCAAATCCCGATGGCCATTCGGCTGACCGTCACAGAAACGCGCGGCACACGGGATGTTCCGGTCAAGACCGTCGTCGCTTCCGTAGCCTCGGACCCGTTCCGGCCGCTGCGCGATTCGGATATAAACCCGATCACACAGGGTTTTTGATGTTTCGTTTTCAGCGTAAACAAATCTCATCCGATTTCGGCCATCAGCAAAGCGGCTTTGTCCTGCCCTTTGTCCTGTTGACGATTGCCGCCGTTTCTCTCGTCGCCACCTCGACCTATCTCAGCCTGTCTCAATCGACATCGCTCCTAATCAGACTTCAAGACCGCACCGCACTGGAGATTGCGGTGATGAGCGCCGAGGCGGAAACATTATTTGCCTACACAACCGGCACTGCAGGGGAGAACGGGTTACAATTGCCCGTCCCCGGCGTTGCCACCCCGACGGCTGCAGACATGCTGACCGGTGGGTCAGGAGTTGCCTTTGATCCGACAATGATCTGGGCACCCGATGGGGCAATCCGGCAGTCAGCCACCCATAGTCTGCCAATCCTCGTTGGCTATCGCGACGCCTCCGGCCTCGCCCCCATCAACCGGCTTGAGGAAGATAAACTGGCCGCACTGATGACCCTTGCCGGGTTCGATGGTGAGGACGCACTGAAAGTGGCGGCGGAGCTTGCAGATTTCATTGATACAGATGTGATCCGGCGGATCCGCGGCGCCGAACGCTCCGACTATCGTCTGTTTCAGAAAACTCCGCCGCCCGATTCCCCCTTGCGGCGTCTGGCCGAAATCCAGGGGCTCTTGTCCTTGCCGGATCAACTGGGCGATGCCTTCTGGCAGGCGTTGATTGCGATGACGACCCTAAGCCCAAACAGTTCCAGTATGAGTGCGGCGTTTGCGCCCGCTCCTTTGATCGGTCCCGTGGTCGAGGATGACGAATTCGGTATGGGCTTCGGCAGTACAACCATGCGCCCCACCAACCGTGCACGGTTTTTTTTCCTGGCGCCAAGCATGGCAAAGGGAAAAGGCGGATTTGTTAGGATTATCGAGATAGAAAAGGTGGTAAATGCAGCCCCGGATCCGGTTCGGCGAACGCTTGTCACCGAAGGCTATTTCGAGCCGGATGAAATCCTGATCGGTCTGTCTCTGCCGCGTCTTCTGGAAATGGTAGCGGAGCAGGACATCCGTTCAGACCCAAGACAACGGCGCGGTTCGAACGCGTCCCCAATCGGCGAAACGGCACCTGGTGCGTATGACAAGCTCGACCTCCCCCCGATATACAGCGATCGCAGGGAAAATGACTGATCGGCGCCATGCGGTTACCGGACGTGAGCGCCTCCGTCGTTTTTTCCAACCGCGACTCACAGGGGTTCGGAAATCGGCCGCGCTGACGATACTGCGCGATCGCCCGTCCTTTCTGCCCGGTCTCGTTGTGATTTCACGCCAGCTGTGCAGCTTCGAACGGATTCGCTTGCCCGCAAACAGTCGCGAAGGCATCAAGGCTGCGACCTTTCAGGCCCGTCAAAATCCCCGTTTCAAAAATGCCTCGGTGCGGATTGAGCCTGACAGGCGCGGCGACAGGTCGGCCGGTTTGTGGACGTGGGAGGGCGACAGGCTTGTCGATGGGCGGCCTCTGACCGATCTGAACAGCCTTCCCGAGAGCCTAGCCCGTGAGCCTATGGACGAGGGCGAACGGCTGATCGCCTGCCTCGAGGGCGTGGAAGGTCAACTCTGGACCGGAGGCATTCTGTCTGCGTCACGCTGGTGGCCCAAGGAGCCTTCAGAGCGCGAGTGGGCGCTTTTTCTTCGGGCCGGAAAAGGCGCGGACTGGACCGATCCATCCGTTAAACCAATTGTGGAAAACGTGGGCTGGCGCGATGACCTGCCGATTATCGATCGGCGCCCCGAAGCCATCGGAAAGCTGGTGTCACCACGACGATTTGCCATCGCGACGCTCGCGCTGCTGACTGCCTATGCGGCCTATCTGGGCGCCAGCATGCTGGGAACCGACGCGAGCCTCGCCCGCAGCCGACAAAAGCTTGAAGCTCTGACGGCGGCCAATCAGGAGGCCTATGCCGCGCGGGGCGCTGCGATCGCGGAGCGCCGGTCCATCGACCGTCTTGGGGCGCTTGCCGACCCGGCCTATCATTATCAAATGCTGTCCGAGCTTACGGAATCTGTGGACACCAGTCTTGGCGAGCTTACCTTTGTGCAGGTCAATGATGAAAATGTCTCGATCCGGTTCCGTCTTTATGGCGATCTTGATCTGACCGAGATGACCCGCGCGCTTGAAGCTTTACCGACATTGAGCAATGTGGCGATTGCCAATGCCAACGATAACCAGGTAACGCTCGAGGCCACCCTGCCCCCCGCCCCTGACCTTGCCAACATAGCCGGGCGCGAGACCATGGCCGTTGATCCGCTGGCGCCATTGCCAGCAGGTGATATTCGAGAAACCGCCGAAACTCCGGAAAGCCCTGGCAATGAAAGCTGAGCCCCTCCCTGAACAGACAAGTGGATTGAAGCGCCTCGGGGTCTGGTACGGTTCCCTGAGCCGGATTGCGCAATATGGGCTGATCGTCCTTCCGGCCCTTTTGCTCCTGACCCAGCTTCTAGATCTGTCTGCGCGGGTCAGCCAGCTAAGGGAAGAACGAACAGCACTCGAACGCCAGCTTGGTGAATATGGAGACGGCCTTGATCTTGATCGCTGGCAGGAACGGCAGGCAGAGAGTCAGGCCGCTGTGGCAGACTGGCGGAATTTGCGCTGGCAAGGCGATACGCCCGGGATCATTCAGTCACAGATCAGGGCGACGCTCCAGAATATCGGCCAACGCGCTCTCCTGGAGTCCCAGAATACCGACATTGACCCGAACCCGATTGATCTGCCGACCGGACCGGCGCTTCGGGTCACAATGAACGGTGCCAGCAGCGATGGCGTCGACGTCGTCAGGGCGCTCGGAGATATGGCTGCGCTGCGGCCGGTCCTCCAGATTACAGATCTCAATGTAAATATTGCCGAGGATCAGAGTGCAAGCTTCCGGTTGCAGGGGCTCGCGCCGATCACGACCACCCGTCCCGACCCTGACAAAACCGGAGATCGTCCGTGAGAGATGTCATTGTGCCAATCGTGGTTGCAGGAATCGCAGGAGCACTGCTCGGCAGCCTCTCCCTTCTGCCCGGCAGAGCCGGCGCCGTCAGCGATGCAGACCAGTGGCAAACCCCACCCTCGGTGCCGGACCAGCGGGCACGGGTGTCAAAGTTCCGGGATGATATCTTGGCGAGTGGACATTTCGGTAGCGTCGCTCCGGTGTCGGTGGCGGTGCCGGAGGTTGAGACGGAAGACCCGGGCGCCTTTCCGGAAATCATTGCAACGGCCGTGATTGATGGCGAACGTCGCCTCGTCGTGCTGACCGATGATGGACGGGTGCAATCCTATCCGGAAGGCGCAACCCTTGCCTCTGGATGGCAGATTCTCGTGATTGGCGAAAACGAAGTCACCGCCCGGTTTGAGGATGGCGATACGACAATCCTGCCGATTTTTGCGGGTATGGAGTAGTCCCCCATCTCAAAGAGCAAGGCGGGAAATCTTTGACAAAGGTCAGCGAAACCAAAAAGTTTAAAGTCTGACCGAAAACTCGGTTTCGCCTTCTGCAACCGCCTTTTTTTAGCGCTCCCGGTGCTTACGTGCCGCAAACCCGTCGCGCTCAGATTATCGACGACGACGTTTTCGACAGACGAAACTGATTTTTCGGTTAGGCTCTTGAGACAGTCAATTATTCAGAAATTGTCGATTTGATCAGGTCCGGTCCCGTCTGGCGACGGGGTCAACAGAATAACAATTCACTTTGTCCGCCTTTTACAACTACGAGCGGCAACTCAACCAGCGCCACATCGCATTTATTTAAGTCCTGTTTTTTCAGGGGTTTTTTTCAACCTTGAATAATCAGGCCGACAATTCACTCGCGTAATGCTAGAAATTTGCGTTGAGAGACTGGTAGAGCGCTATCCCGCAATTGCAACTTTAAAGAGATATCAAGCTTACCATTCGGCTATAAAAAATAGTCACGCGTTTTTGTTTTCTGGTGATTTTGGTTGACAGTCTGTAAATGCCTTACTAAAAGTTTAATTGCTGTTGATCTGGGAGGGACGCAGCACCCGTCCGAGACAAATGTGGTGGTTCTCTCCCGTCAAAAGATTACAGCATTCGGTAACCTTAACGTGGGGACTTTCTCATGAAAAAACTGACTATGCTGGCAGCAGTATCTGCCATGGC
>CAYSMJ010000049.1:0-2440 GCA_964432075.1 uncultured Caulobacterales bacterium
CTTGGGGGTCCGCTCGATATAGGTATAGCCGACGCCTGAATTGGCCGGTGAATCCGGGTCCCCATAGGCCGGCATGTCGATCGTTGCATAGAACAAGGCCCCGCCCACCGCGAGGACAATACCAAGCGCAACCGGGGCCCGGCCGGGGGTAACCGGTTTTTCCCGCCGCGCCGTCAACAACATGCCACCCAGCATCAGGATCGTCGAAATCCCCGCGCCGACCGCCGCCTCGGTAAAGGCCACATCCACAGCATCAAGCGAAACAAAAAACGCGGCCGACAAAAGCGAATAGATGCCTGACAGCATGGCGACAGCAAACAAATGACGTGATTTCATCGCCCGCCAGGCGACCAGCACAAGCATGGTCAGGAGCGACAGATCAACAAGCACAACGGGTGACATTTCCGCATGGAACGGAATGCTGGCGGCCGCCGCCGCCGCCGGCGCGAGCGTTTCCGGTGCAAGCATCATTTGTCCGCCTCAGAGACATCGTCATCATAGTCAAGCTCGCGTCCGAGCCTTGGAGCCAGCCCGCTTACCCATGCAGCATTGGCGATCGAGTGGGCGGCCACGGGACTTGTCAGAAACAGGAAGGCTGCAATGAAGAGCAGCTTCGTGATGACAACCCAGTTCGGGGCCTGCAGGATCATGGCGAGCACGATGAGTTCCGCACCACCGGTGTCTGTAACCCCGGCGGCGTGTAGCCGGGTATAAAAATCCGGAAAGCGCACAAGACCGATACAGCCGATCACGACAAAGGCGGCGCCGACAAGAAGGAGACCCCAGCTTGCAACATCAATCAGGAGATCAATCATGCCTGCGTCTCCTGGCGCGCCGAACGCGTTCGCGATAGCTTTGCCCGCGGCGTATCGGCATCTTCGCCATCAATCGCCACAGAAAGCGTCCGATACCGGAAGAATTTCAGGATTGCGATCGTCCCGGTAAAGTTGATCAGCGCATAGATAAGCGCGATGTCGAGAAAGTCCGGTCGGCCTGTCAAGAAGCCCATCACGCCGATCAACAGGACGGTCTTTGTCCCGAAACTGTTGCTTGCCAGCACGCGGTCATAAAGGGTCGGTCCCGCAAAAGCACGCACAAGCGCCAATATCATCGCAATAATCAACCCGGCGGCAGCGGCAATGAACATAGCTCAGCGTCCCTCCACTGGCCGTTTGGGCGTTGACAGGGCCATACCAGCCCCACCCGTTTCCGTCGCCGCCACATGCTCACCCATGTCCCTTATAGCGTCAATGTCAGCAAAATCTTCGCTGAGCGCATGTACGAGAATACCGTCTTCATCGAGCTGCACACTGACTGTTCCCGGGGTCAGGGTGATCGAATTTGCAAAGGTCACCTTGCCAACATTGGACTTGGCCGCAAGGGGGACACGAAAAACTTTCGGCGATAGCTTCAGCTCAAGCGCAAGGGCATGACGGGCCACTTCGATATTGGCCTTGCCGATTGCGCGGAACAGCCAGAGCCAGTAGCCAAAAATACCGGGGTAGATACCGCCGGGCACACCTTCGTCATCCAGCATGCCCGCCCGGGCCGACAACCAGATCGACAGGACAATCGATAAAAAGCCAAAAATGAACAGCAGCGGATGGTCAAAATACCCGGAGTTCAGCTGCCAGAGCGCCGCCAATGCCAGAAATATCACGACCAGTCGCCCCATATCGTCTCATATCGCTTCTGCATCAAAAGCCGATCAGCGTTCCCTGTTCCAGTACCGCCGCCGGCGTCATGGCTAATCCGATGGGTCGTTCGCACACACAGACGCCCGTGGCAAACGAATTAAAGTCAGCCTTGCGATTGCACGCGAGGGCGGGCTCAACACAAAACACTCCGCGTTTTTTGCCAGATTGTTTCTGGAAATCAACGCCTTCGGGCACAGTTTATGACGAAAGACAGGGTGAGGCCCGTGTATTTCATCGGCCAGACCGGCAAAACCACAAGCCAGATGCGGTTTGCGAAAGCCGGGCACGGCAAAATCAATGAAAGCACCGTATACTTACGACTTTTCTGACTCACCTTTTGGCGGCACACGAAGGCATGGACAGGCCTTGAAATCCTGCACTCCGGCCGCGTTCAGGTGGCAGGAGAGGGCCTCAAGCAGGATCTGACGGCTGGGTTTGCCCAGTGTGATGCTTGCAACTTTGAGACGAATATAGTCCGCCATCGGCAACTGAAAGGTAAGGCGGGCCATGGCGTTGCGATTTTTTGACCCCGGCACACTCGCGCTCTGGCGGGGTTTGCCGTCCATCCCGGCCTCGCCCGCGCTTTTGCGCGCTGGTTTTCCGGCATCGGGCAGCGCTGCGCCATGGCCGAAGCCGACATCGGCAAGCATTTTCGTTTCCTGGGAAAACGCTGGCGCGGCCTCGCCTTTTCGGGCCAGCAACCCTGCGTCGAGCGCAGCAAAGGGGCGGGGCACGTTCACAGG
>CAYSMJ010000049.1:2450-16423 GCA_964432075.1 uncultured Caulobacterales bacterium
AGGTTGCGACCCCATCAGACAGCCCGGCGGCCAAAGGTTTTTGCATGCATCGCAGCCGGATGGCAGACGCCATTGGCACGCGGGCTTTGTGTCTCACCGGGCACATAGCCCTCAAGGCGTTGCAGCCGCTCATTCAGATATCGCCAGAGCGCCGAGATTTCCTGCGCCGAGTGGCACACCGGATCGATTTCCATCACTGTGCGCCCGTCAATCATGCTGGCAGCGAAATCGACACGCTGATGGATGATGGTCGGCGCGACGGTACCGTGTTGCGACAAGGCAATTGCGGCTTCCGCCGTGATCCGCGCTCTGGGGGTGGCCGCGTTGACCACAAAGATCAGGGGTTTGCCGCGGGCTTCCACGATATCGACCGTCGGCCCGACAGCACGCATATCGTGCGGACTTGGCCGGGTCGGCGCGACGACAAGATCGGCAAAGGCAACAACTTCAGAAATCGCGCGGGTAACCGCCGGCGGGGTGTCGACCACGACGAGCCGAAACCCGTCTGCCCGTGCCCGATCAAGGTCGTGGTACAGATTGACAAAAACTGACTGGATGAACGCGGGCGCGGGCTCTTCGCGCACGTTCCACCATTTGGCAAGCGAGCCCTGCGGATCGCTGTCAATCAGGGCGACAGGTCCCGCCCTCTGGCGCTGGGCCTCAACGGCAATATGGCCGGATAATGTGGTTTTACCCGATCCGCCCTTCTGAGACGCAAAGACGATGACCCGCATCGACGACAGCATAAGGCCTCCGGCTTGTCCGCATGAACTCACTCCGACCGGGAGCGTACCTGAAAGCCATTAAGCCCGTACAAGAATCAATCGCTGGATTTTACGATAAGTGTCTGTGTCGTGACAATAAATAGTCAGGATTCTCGCCGCGCCGGAAGCAGCCCAGATACGCAGAGCCGCAACCGACCATTATTGCGTATCACCAACCCATTAAAGCGCGCTTAAATTCAGAACGCCCATTCAGTCGTGGCCATCTTTGTAAGGAATATCTAAAGATCGGCGTCGAAATCTGCCCTGTTTTGGGACAGGAGCCTTGTAATCCGTTCGATCCGCGGATTGCCGCCCCAGTCCCAATAGCGAAGAATGGCCCGTGATGTATCGCGAGCCATCCGGTCAAAAACATCAAGCAGGTTTTCGGCGCGGTCTTCACTGAGCATCGTACCGCTTCCATCATCATAAATGCCAGCGCCCGAATCAGCCAGAAACTCCAGAAACTCAAGCCGCGGGACGCCGAGACTCTTGCAAAGGACCGCATAGGGCTCGCCGCCAGGATCGCGCAAAATCCGCGCCGTCAGTTCTGTCGTAATCCCGGCGATCATTGACAAGGCTTCAATGATTTCGCCCGACGGATATTGCCGAGACAGCGCGAGAGTGCGTTTGACAACGTCCATCGACACGGTCTCGCCGTCCAACCCGCGCGGGCGATGGCGCCGTTCGTTCAACGCCAGAATTTCTTCAACCAGCGGGTCTGGCTGCTGCATCAGCGCAATCACCGGATAAAACGGACGCAACGCCTCCTGTATCTTACTTCGGTCAAGCGCAAATCGCCCAAGAAGCCGTTTCCGCCCCTCGCCATTGACCCACCAGAACAACATGAAGCCATGGGCCGGTTCGAGTTCACGCCGTTCAATCAATAATCTCTGGAACTGCTCATCCACCGTCGAGCGGCTCACCAGCTTTTCGATGGCCGTCTGAGACAGGACGCAATCATCGCGGCGCATCAGCAGTTTTGCGGTATCAGGCTCATCAAATTCCAGCAAGGCATCACAGACCGCCGTGGAAAGACCGAAACGCCGGGCAATCAGTTTGCGATGGGCAGGCTCACCCTGCCGCGCGCAGGTGATCAGGAGGGCATCGCACAGATCATTGGTTCGCGTCAGTACCGGCTCGGCCACATCCGGCGTGTCGGTCAAAAGGGCAATCAGGAGATTTTCGGGGATTTCAGGAACGCCGGCGACCCGTTCGGCAATCGAAATCCGAAGATCGTAATCCACCTTGTCGAGAACCTGAACCAATATGTCTCCGGTGAGCGAGCGTTCATTCGCATCAAGATAGCCGACCGGGAGGACGATGAGATCGGACAGTTTACGCGCCATCAGGATGCGCGCGCCCGTGGCATTTTCCACCGAAGCCTCGGCAAAGGAGCGCCCGGCATCAAGGGTCTTGACCACCGGGTCGAGCTGGCCCGAAGCCGAAGACGCGGCATTGGGCTCAGGGGCTACTCGGTCCTGCAGGGGGCTTTCTGACATGCACCAACTTCCTCAACGATCGCGCCGGTGAGCTGCCAAACCCACGCCGCAACAAACCCTGATTAGTGAAAACCCGTTAAGGATCACTTGCCGCGTAACCCGGCAATTGGATGGTCAATATGGCACAGGAGCAAAAAATGTCACGACAGCCGCTTCTTCTTTGGCGTTCCGCGTCGGTTTTGCTACCTTGCTGATGGCCGTTCAGGTGCGGCTGCAACGGTCAGGGTTATGATACAATGATAAAAATGAGATCTGGGTGGCAGATCGTTCGGTTCGCTCTGACGGGTGCCGGAATTGCTATGGTTTTTTCTTGCGCAACCGCAGAAACCGACGACGGTCGCCCGTTGAGTGAAGAGCCAAGCTATATTGCCGGTTTTGGCGATGGATGTGCCACCGCAACGGAAGCTGAAAAAAGCTTTTCGACAAAACGGGTTCGCGACAATGAAGCTTACGATAGTGACCGGGCTTACCAGGCCGGCTGGCGGGCGGGCCTGCTTCAATGCGAACGCGACTTTGATGATACAACCAGTGTAGGCGGTCGCATCCTCGGCGAAGGCCAGAATTACTGAATAATGGATGGGATACGACCAAAACAATATTACTGAGCCTGATTGCAGTGCTGGCGCTTGGCGCCTGCTGCAGTACCGCAAAGATCGAACCGGGCGGGGGATGAAATGGCGTAACCCTGGCTGAAGAACTGTGTACACTGAAACAGGCAGCCGATGACGGGCTGTTGACACCAAAAGAATATGAGCCTGCACGCAAAGGGGTATTGAAACGCTATAAATAAAGTGCGCACACGAAAGTGACACCCGGTATTGTCATTGCAGGTCGATCCGTCCCGGCTGTTCCTCGGCCCGCTTCACAGACCTGTCATGGCGTTGAAAATGGCGCGGGCATGGTGCGCCGTCGTATCATAGACCGGTCGCGGCGCTGTGTGATCAAGAATGAGACAGAGCTCCGTGCACCCCAGAATGACACTGTCGCAGTCAGCATGTTTCTCGATGATTCCATCGAGGACAGCACGCGACGCCGGTTCGACCCGGCCTTCGACAAGCTCCTGAAAGATAATCCGATCAATACTCGCCTGGTCCTCGCTGGCAGGCACGTCAAACCCGGCCTCAAATCGTTCTTCAAATGCATCGCGGTAAAAATCGGCGCTGGCCACAACACCCGTGCCGAACAGGAGTGGCCGTCTTTTACCATCAGCCTTCAAGGCGTCGCTCAACGCATCGAGGAGATGAATAACCGGCACTGACGATTCCCGCACCAATGCATCGGCAGCAATATGCGTCGTGTTTGAACTGATCGCGAGACATTCAGCGCCTCCGGCTTCAAGCCGGCGCCCCATGGCGAGCACGGCATCAATGAACCGCGACCAGTCACGGGCATGATAAAATCCGACCATTTCCCCATAATCGAGAGCGCCGATAAGAACAGGCGCAGAATGCTGCCCGCCAAACCGCTCGCGCATGGCAGCATTCAGAAGCCGGTAATAAACCACCGTGGATTCCGGGCTGACACCCCCGATTATCCCGACCGTCCGAATCATCGTGAGAGCGACATCCCGATCAGCGTTCGCCCTCGTAGGCTCGGGGCAGGTCTCCCCTGGAAAGATCGCGATACCGATCACGGAGCATTTTCGACCGGCTGTCGAGATCCTGGCGTTCGCCATTGATGAAAACCATCACCGGTGCCGACGTTACTTCGAGCGGGTCGCCATCCCAGACGACGATATCAGCAAGTTTTCCGGTCTCAAGGGAACCAAGAGTTTTATCGACACCGATCATCCGTGCCGGCCCGAGCGTCAGTGCGGTCAGCCCCGCCTGGAAGGGAAGCCCTTCGGCAACGGCATTGCCCGCCAGTTGGGTCAGGAGGCGGAGGTTATGGGTGCCGAACCCCGGTGGATTGTAAAACCCCAGCTCTATGCCGGCCTCGTGAAGCCGCGCTGCATTATTCAGTGTGGCACCTAAACGGTCGAAATCCGCCGGCAGGTTTGACAGGGCATCAATGATTACCGGAATGTCCGCATTTGCGAGAGCTTCGGCTTCGCGCCAGGCTTCATCTCCGCCAACCAGAACGACATTCAGACCATATTCATCCTGAAGATCAATGATCCTGCGAATATCCGCTGCCCGGTGCGCAAACACATAAAGCGGCATCTCGCCATCAATCACGGGCTCAAGCGCTGCAAGATCCGCAAGTTTTATCCGACCATCGCTCGGCAGCCGGCGATAGGCAAGCGGATCGCTGGCATACCGATTGGCCTCGTCAAGAATTTCGCGGGCCTTGGCCCAGACCCCAAGCCGTGTTCCGCCCGCGCGACCACTGCCATTATCGCCAAGCAGAACCGACATGGCGACATCACGCTTGCTGATCGAAACCGTCTTGCCCGACAGATCAACCAGAATGCCACGGCCGCCAAAAAGATCGCCGCCAGGCGCTGGCATCGAGACTGCCCGTGTGATGCCACCCGCCCGATTGATCGGGATCAGGGTTGTATCGGGATTAAAGGCGTCCGCCGCGTCCAGCGACGCACCGCCAGTGCCAAAATCCCGGTCGGGCGTCGCGTCATTGGCGTCGTCAACCGCGGGGATTTCGGTCAGCCCGAGCGCGGAATAAGGTGCGATGAACCCGGGCGTGACATTCCGGCCATTGGCTTCGACGGTTTCCATGCCGTCTGGTGCGCTGAGGTCAGCGCCAATCTCGGCGATCCGACCGTTACGCACAATAATGTCACCGGCTTCGATGACCGTGCCATTGCCGATATGGACCGTCCCGTCCATGATGGCAACGGACTGGGCAAGCGCAAAGACGCCAGAAAAACCGGCCCCAAGGCTCGCCAGCAAGGCAAGGCCGGCGCGGCGTAGTGTTTTGGTCATGATCATTGTTCCTTCTTCCCCCGAATTCACTGGCCAGCACCGCCGGTAAAGCCATTGCCAATCTGGCCGATTTCAAAATCCATTCGGGGGCTGCGCGACGGGTCTTCCCGGTCAAACAAAACAGCCCCATCGACAAAGACCTTTTCCGCCCTGGCGTAAACCGAGAACGGGTCACCGGACCAAAGCACCACGTCAGCCTGTTTGCCGGGCTCCAGCGTGCCGGTGACATCGCCAATCCCCATGGCTTCGGCGGGGTTTTTCGTGATCCATGAAATGACATGACGGGGCTGGAGATCGAGCCCCATTCGATTGCCCGCTGCCATGGCCTTTGCGGCTTCCTGGTTTAGCCGCTGGATACCGGTCTCGCTATCGGAATGGATGATGGCGCAGCCGTTTTCCTGGGCATCCACAAGGGCCGCATTGGCCTCCACCATGTCATAGGCTTCCAGCTTGAACCCCCACCAGTCTGCCCAGACGGCCGCACAAGTTCCGGCTTCAGCAAGATAATCCGCAATCTTGTAGGCCTCGACGGCATGGTGAAAGGTACGAACCTTATAGCCAAATTCCCTGGCCATATCGAGCACCTGAACCATTTCATCCGCCCGGTAACAATGCATGTTGACAATGATATCCCCGCTCAGGACCCCGGCCAGTGTTTCGTTTTTCAGATCGCGTGTTGGCGGTTTGGCTTTTTTGGCTTCCTCACCGCCCTCTTCAATTTTTTCGACGTATTCTTCCCATTTCTGCTTGTAGTCTGCCGCAGCGATCCAGCTTTCGCGATAGCCGGCGAAATTGCCCATCCGCGTGGCCGGCCCGCGCGAAGCATAGACCCGTTTGGGGTTTTCCCCGCAGGCCATCTTGATGCCGTAAGGCGCGCCCGGAAATTTCATCGCCTGAACCGTGCGTGCGGGCACATTTTTCAAAATCACCGATCGCCCGCCAAAAAGGTTGGCCGACCCCGGGAGGATCTGCAGGCTGGTAATGCCGCCGGCGAGGGCCCGGGTGAAACCAGCATCATGCGGCCAGACCGAATGTTCCGCCCAGACATTGGCCGTGTTTGGCGCAGTCGCCTCGTTGCCATCGGAGGTGGAGCGGTTGCCCGGCGAAGGATAAACACCAAGATGCGAGTGAATATCAATGATGCCGGGGGTCAAAACCTTGCCCGCGCCATCGATAAGTGTTGCACCGTCAGGGGCCTCGATGTCAGTTCCCGCACCTACCGCCGTGATTTTGCCATCCTGCAGAAGGACCGCGCCGTTCTCAATCTCTTCGCCGGTACCTGTCAGCACCCGCACATTGGAGATAAGCGTTGGCGTTGAAGGATAGGGCTCATAGGTCGAGGGAAACGGGTCGGTCGGCGGCAGTTTTGCCTCAGACGTCGCGTCATCACTGTTTTCCCCGGATGTCTTGGCGTCATCTCCTGGGGTCGGCAAATTGATATTGTCGCATCCCGCCACAGCGATCGCGACCCCGGCAAGAAACACGCCCCCGCGCAACCATTCAGAAATCCTGTTCAAGCCCGCCTCCTTTGATAGGGAGGGTTATGAGGTGTGCCATGGCCGCCTCGCCCTCAAATTTTGGTTAAAGTCGGCATAAACCTGTCACAAAACCGCAGTAGAGGGCAATGCCAGACGGGCCGGTTTCTCCGGCCAGGGGCATGGGAGCACAAACAATGACCAGGATCACACGCCGGCACGCATTGGCAACACTTCTTGGTGGCGGCGCCGCCTCCTGTGCCAGCACGCCAACACTGACACCTTATGTTGCAGACACTCCGCCCGCGGCGGGCGCGTTCTCTTCGGGCGTTGCCAGCGGTGACCCCATGGCCGATCGCGTTGTCATCTGGACCCGGATTGGCAATGCCAACGGGACGCGGCTGCGGGGAACCCAAACAGTTGAATGGCAGAGGGCCCGGGAGGAGGCCTTTAGCGATCCGGTCGGTGCCGGGACGGAGACAACGGGGGAAGCGCGCGACGGGACGGTCAAGGTCGACGTTCCAAACCTTGAGCCCGGGCGCACCTATTTCTACCGTTTTGTCTATAGTGGCGAAACATCGCCAATAGGCCGCACACGCACCCTGCCCGTAGGAGCCACACCGCGTGCCCGTTTTGCAGTTGTTTCTTGCTCCAACTATCCATTCGGCTATTTTAACGTATACGACCAGATTGCCCGGCGCGATGATCTTGATGCTGTCATTCACCTTGGCGATTACATCTACGAATATGGCCCGGACGGCTATGGCGCTGATGTGGGTGAAGAGATCGGCCGTCAGCACGAACCACGCAAGGAAATCATTACGCTTGATGATTATCGTCGGCGCCACCGTCAGTACAAGTCGGACCCCTCTTCCCAGGCGATGCAAGCCCGTCATCCGCTGATCCCGATCTGGGATGACCATGAGACGTCGAACAATTCATGGAAAGACGGCGCCCAGAATCACGATCCGCTCACGGAAGGGGCATGGGAAGACCGCCGCCGCGCCGCCCTTCAGGCCTATTATGAATGGATGCCCGTTCGCGATCCACAGCCGGGTCGCACGCGCGAGGCCTTCTTCCGGTCCTTTTCTTACGGCAATCTGCTGACGCTCGCCGCCATTGAGACCCGACTGATGGCCCGATCCCAGGAGATCAGCTATCGTGAAACAGTCGCCTCCATTCAGGGCCCTGACGATATCGAACGGTTCCGGCGCGAGGTCCTGAACGATCCTGCCCGCCAGATGCTGGGCGCCGCCCAACTGGACTATCTGCGTGAAACATTCAGCACCTCAAAGGCCGCCGGCCAGCCGTGGCGCCTTGTCGCCAACCAGATCATTATGGGCCGTGTGACCGCTCCGGATCTGACCCCGCATGTGACCGAAGAACAGATCGCGGAACTGGAACAGCAATGGGACCAGGCACGTGCCTTTGTTCAGGCTTCAACCCTGGGTCTGCCGGTCAATTTCGACGCCTGGGACGGGTATCCCGCACCGCGCCAGCGCTTTTATGACATGGTCCGCGAGACCAGCGATGCCGACGGCCTGATCGTTGTCACCGGTGATACCCATACCTGGTGGGCAAACGATCTGACAGCGGATGATGGCGGTGCGATGGGCGTTGAGCTTGGCGTTTGTGCGGTGTCTTCGCCCTCGCCCTATCGGGAAGAGTTTCTCGGCGGCAAGGGCCGCGAATATGCCATGCTGACCAATCGCGAGAACAAGGATGTCCGCTTTCTGAATGGCGAAGGACATGGCTATATTGACCTCCTGATCGAGCCCGACGGCGCGCAGGCTCAATTCATGGCTGTCGACAATATTCTTTCAACAGACTATAACGCCTACAAAAAAGCGGCCTTCAAGATCAGCAAAAAACAGGGCATAGCCCATTTTGATGGCGTCAGGGGCGTCGGTTTCAAGGAAAACTACCTCTTCTGAGGGGCTTTCCGCGGGCCATACGTTAAATGTTTCTTATCGCCTCTGTGGTCTTTGTCGGCTTGAGGACGATCCATGGAAGAACCACGACAACGACAGTTTGGCTTTTGCGCGATCGTGCTCGCAACGCTCGCGCTTGTCATCACGGTGACCCACATAACGACGGGGCCGTTTGCGCCACAAAAGACTGTTGAGACGACCATCGCTGAAACAGCCACCGCCATCAGAAAAGCCGCGATCGCAGCCATGACCGGCGCGCAAAATGAACAGGCCGCCCCTGCAGGACCTGTCTGGGATATTGACAAAAAACTCCGTTTAGGAACAAATATGCTTGCAGGACTCGCGCTTTTTGTGGCAATTCTGGCTTTTGCGCGCCGGGAAGAACCAGAGCCTGCAGCGGCCGGATGTGTTCTCGGAACCGGGGTTTTGCTTGTCAGCCTGTTCCACTGGGCGCTTGTATTGATCTGTGGAATATTGCTGCTGATCGCCATTATCGGCAATCTAGGGGAAATCCTTGGCGGACTTGGCAGCTAAAAAAATCCGCTGTTCCGTGTCGGGCGCATATTTCCTGTTTCCCTGATCGCGGGCGGCGCAAGACTGATATCAGACCCGCCTTGGAAAAAAGACCGGCTTTCGTGAGCGCCGTTGCTGGTGAATTGTGAGACCCTCCCCGAAAAATCTATTTTCGCCGTCTGCAAACGTCTTTCTCTGCGTTTTCGACAGACGAAACCGATTTTTCGGTTAGACTTTGAGCTCCGAAAGATCGCCGGAGCCACACAGATTTCAAGTGTCAGATGCGTCGGCACATCATGATCAGGTTGCTTCTGGTGTCAGCCGCAGTAGCCGACCGCCGGCCTTATCTTCCAGGATATAGATCGCGCCGTCGGGGCCTTCCTCGATCTCACGGACACGCTCGCCCCATTCATAGCGGGCAACTTCCTTTGCGGCACCGGGCTCCTGGCGTTCCTTTGCCGTTGACACCAGCGTATCGATTGCGTCCTCGTCAAAGCTCACACGGACAAGGGCCCGGGATGAAAGTCCGCCGACAAACCCGTCCCCCTGCCAGTCGGCAAACATCTCGCCATCATAGATATCGAACCCGGCGGGGCTGATGGCAGGGACCCAGAAGGCCGCTGGACCGAAATAGACCGGATTATCGGCATGGTCAGGAATTTCCGTCCCGGTATAGTGATTGCCGTTTGAAACGATCGGATAGCCGTAATTCTCGGCCCGGACGATCAGGTTGACCTCGTCACCATGGCGCGGGCCCATTTCATGGCTCCACAGCCGACCCTCGGCATCAAAATCGATCCCGAGCGGATTGCGGTGTCCAAGTGTCCATATCTGATCGGCAATCCCGCCATTGCCAAAAAAGGGATTGTCTTCCGGAACCGACCCATCCTGATTAATCCGGATGACCTTGCCGAGATTGGCGGCCATGTTCTGAGCGTAGGTGAATTTCTGGCGATCCCCGGAGGTGATAAACAGGTGACCCTTCGGGCCGATCTCCAGCCGGTGACCATAATGACCATTTCCCCGGACAAGCGGCTTCTGGCGCCAGATGATCTCGCGGTTTTCGAACGCTCCGCCATCCTGACCAACGGTCAGAGTTGCCCGCTCGACCACCGCCCCGGACAGGGTATCGTCCTCGGGATCACGATGGATGTAGGACAGAAAGACAGTCGCGTTTTCAGCAAAGTCGGGGTGCACGATAAAATCGCCCATGCCGCCCTGGCCGAGCGGCTTGACTGCGGGCGAATTGCCGATCTGGCCGGCTTTTGTCCCGTCTCCATTGATCAACCAGACCGGCCCTTCCCTCTCGGTGACAACGGCGCGGCCATCGGGGAGAAATGCCATGGCCCAGGCACTGGAAAAACTGGAAAGCGGTGTCGCGGTGAGCGCCACACCGTCGGATCCCCTGATTTCGAATGCGTCCATCGATTTCGCGCCAGCCACTTCCTGCAACGCCCACCCCGGCGACGCGCCAAGGGCAAGTGTCGCCGCGAATATGCCGAGCGCCAGCCGGAACTGATTGATTGTCATGACCTGTCTCCCTTTCGCAAAATGGTCTCGCCTCATAACTGACGCGGGACGGCGGTCGTTCCCTTTTCGGAGCCACCGTCTTGCCGTGCGCCAAAACACAATGTGATATAGCTTATAATTCGAGAACAGGGAAAAGTTGATGACAAACCGGATGATTACGGCGCTTCTGAGCGCGTTGGGCATGGTCGTTTCAGTCGCAGCCTTCGCGGACGACCTGACGATTGAACGGCTGCACGCCAATTCAAGCCTCAACGGAGACCCGGTTCGCGGCGCACAAATCTCACCCGATGGCACGCTCATTACCTTTCTGAAGGGGCGCGAGGACGATGCCCGGCGGCTTGATCTCTGGGCCTATGACCGCGAGACGGGCACAGCCTCAATGCTGGTCTCGTCGACCGATCTTGTCGGCGAAGAGGTCGCGCTGTCGGAGGAGGAGAAAAACCGCCGCGAGCGCCAGCGCATCTATTCAAACGGGATCATCGGCTACCAGTGGGACGCGCAGGGCAGGCGTATCCTGTTCCCGCTCGGTGGCGATGTCTTTGTCTATGATCTCAACGCCAAGGCCGCGACCCGTGTGACGCAAACCGATGCGTTCGAGACCGACCCGAAATTCTCCCCCGGCGGCAATTTTGTGTCCTATGTCCGGGATGATGAGCTATTTGTCACCGAACTTGATAGCGGGCGCGAGCGGCAGGTGACCAAAGGCGCGGGCGGCACGATCCGTAATGGCGTCGCTGAATTTGTGGCGCAGGAAGAGCTTGACCGGGACACGGGCTATTGGTGGGCGCCGGGCGAAACCCGGATCGCCTTCACACGGATTGACGAAAACCCGGTGCCGATTGCCGAGCGGGTCGATATCAATGCCGACGACATCGTCACGATCCGCCAGCGCTATCCTTTTGCCGGCGCCGACAATGTGGCCATCAGGCTCGGTGTCACGAGCCCGAAACAAGCCAAGCCCACCTGGATCGACCTTGGGCCGGAGCCGGATGTCTACCTTGCCGATGTGTACTGGTCTGTAAAAGGAGAAACCCTCTACGTCGCCCGGCTGACGCGCGACCAGAAGCGACTCGACCTACTCAAGGCGGACCCGAAAACCGGCGCAAGCGAGGTTTTGTTGTCGGAAACGGCGGACACCTGGGTCAATCTCGGGCTGGGCCTGACCCCGCTTGAGGATGGCGGCTTCCTGTGGTCGTCGGAGCGTGGCGGCTATCAGCAGCTTTACCGTTATGGACCGGACGGGGATGACCGTGGCGTTGTCACCGCCGGCGCGACCATGGTGAGCGATCTTGACTGTCTCGATACGGAAAATGGCCGTCTCTTTTTCACCGGCTGGCGGGACACAGCGCTTGAACGCCATGTCTATACAAAGAGCCTTGCCGGTCGCGACCTCGCGCGTCCACTCACCGGGAAACAGGGCTGGAACAGCGCGAATTTCTCCGGCAATTGCGAGACTTTCATCCTGACCCACAGCAATATCAATCAGCCACCGCAGGCCAGTGTCCACGATGCGTCTGGTGAGCGTCTGTTCTGGCTGTCGGAAAACCGGCTTGACGATAACCATCCCTATGCGCCTTATCTGGATTCCCATCTCGAATGGGAATTCGGCACCCTGGAAGCTGAAGACGGTCAGACACTCGATTATCGCCTGCTGAAGCCTGCAGGGCTTGCCCCCGGGGAAGGCGCGCCGGCGATCAACCTTATCTATGGCGGGCCCCACGCCCAGCGGGTTTCGAACAGCTGGGGCGGGCTTTTCGCCCAGCTGCTGGCTGACAAGGGCTATGTCGTCTTCCAGCTGGACAATCGCGGCGCTGACAATCGCGGCACCGCTTTTGAAAACCCGCTCTACCGCGCCATGGCGGGTGTTGAGGTCACCGACCAGGCAGCGGGCACCCAATGGCTCGCCGGGCAGGATTATGTCGATCCGGAGCACATCGGTGTCTACGGATGGTCTTATGGCGGTTACATGACCCTCCATATGCTGATGCAAAAGCCCGGCCTTTTTGCCGCCGGCATATCCGGCGCACCGGTGACGGACTGGTCGTTCTACGATACAGCCTATACGGAACGGTATATGGGCGATCCGGAGACGGACGCTGAAGCCTACGCCAAGAGCTCTGCCCTGACCTATGCGGACAATCTCGAAGACCCCCTCCTTATCATCCACGGCATGGCCGACGACAATGTCATCTTCCAGAACACCGTCAAACTCGTCGACACCCTCCAGAAGGCCGGCAAACCTTTCGAACTCATGACCTATCCCGGCGAAAAACACGGCTTCCGCGCAAAGACCTCAAGGCTCCACCGCGACCAACTGATCGTGGATTTCTTCGAGCGGCATTTGAAGTAAGAGTTGGGCCAATTTTGGCCGTTCGACATCTGCATATGCGTGTCCCCGGCCTCAAGCCGGGGCCTCCCCCCTCCCCTTAAAAGCCCGAATGCGAAACAAGGGTATCATGGCAGATCCCGGATCTGCGCTTTGCTTCGTCCGGGAAGACGGGATGTCATTGGCGCCACAGGGTGCAGGCCAGCAATTCCCCCCCGTGACATTGCGCATTCTTTTCGGCATAGCCATCGCCAGCAAAACGCATGAAAGACCGACTGCATGACAAATCATCTTTACCCTGGCGATCTGCCGGACGGGCTGGACCTCGGGCCACTTGTCGCTGTTGATAGCGAGACCATGGGGCTCAACCCGCTGCGCGACCGGCTTTGCGTGGTGCAGCTGTCGGCGGGTGATGGGAATGCCCATCTCGTCAAGTTTGATGGGCAGGACTATTCGGCCCCCAATCTGCGCGCGCTCCTCGATAATCCTGATGTCACCAAGATCTTCCATTTTGCCCGCTTCGATGTGGCGGCCTTCATGCTCTATCTCGAAACCGAAACAAGCCCGATCTACTGCACCAAGATCGCCTCGAAACTGGTGCGCACCTACACCGACAGGCACGGGCTGAAAGAGCTTGTGCGCGAACTGCTTGGCATTGAGATTTCCAAGAAGGAACAATCCTCTGACTGGGGCGCGGCAAGCCTGTCCGACGCGCAGATCGAGTATGCAGCGGCCGATGTCCTCCACCTGCATGCGATCAAAGAGAAGCTCGACGCCATGCTCGATCGCGAAAACCGCCGTGACCTCGCCGAGGACTGCTTTGCTTTCCTGCCAACCCGCGCAGCCCTCGACCTTGAAGGCTGGCCCGAGGTGGATATCTTTGCCCACTCCTGAGGCAGCGTGCTGGCATGGGGCTTGAAATGCCCCATATCACGGAAAGGCCGTCGCGATCGAATTCCGCTGTGGAAAAAGACGCTGTTGCCGGTTAACAATCAGGGCTATGGTCTCCGAAAATTCCACTCCTGTAGCGTTTCCCCCCCGGTCCCCCGCGCG
>CAYSMJ010000050.1:0-14889 GCA_964432075.1 uncultured Caulobacterales bacterium
CTGAGGATCTCGTCCTCGCGACCTGGGCCGATCACCGGGCGCGAGGCCGCGGCCATGGGACAGATCGCCGCCGCGGGGAGCGACGGTATGATCGGCGGTATGATCGACGTCGTGAGGTACGGCGTGATGCGCGTAGTGATGTCCGCAGGCGCGTGCGCCGCGATGCCCGCCGCCAATATCAACACAATCGTGCCCGCCGGGCCTATACGGCGCCGCAACGGGCCTATACCGGTCGCCGCTATGGTCATGGATTCCAGGGACGCGGTCACGGCTATTTCTGCGCCGATCATGGTGTCTTCCATTATTTCCGCGGCTATGATCCCTTCGGATTTATCCGGGTTGCGGCCTATGGGCGGCCAGGATATCGCTTTCCGCAGGATTGCTATCCGGTTGAGCGCGTCGATTTTTATCGCGGTCGCAAAGCGCTGATTGGTGGCATCCTGTGTTATGACGGATTTGGCCACAGCTATATTCGTCAAGGCAGCCGCTATGTAAAACGCTATCTTTACTGAGTATGTGATGGAAACGATCTTTACCGGCGGGGTCCCTGAGGGCCCCGTTTTTTTGCCGGTGTCTGCCGCGATGAGGCCGATGATTGACCATCGGGCCCGACTCCCGGTTTAACCTTTGTTAACCATGTAACGTCAGGCGTTTTCTCCACACCTGTCCGAGGAGATCAATCCTTTATGCGCCGCTTCACTCACTCTCTCGCTCTGCTCATGCTTGTCTGGCCTGGCTGGACAGGGCCCAATGCCAATGCCTCCAACCGACTGCAGGATCTGCAATATGGTGAGCGGGACCTGTATGCCCGGATTGTTCTGATCTGCCGAACGCCCTGCGCGGTCGAAGAACGCAAAGCCGGTTTTTATATTGATGAGCTTGAGGAAAGTTTCTCAATCGATCTGACCGGGCGCAGCCAGAATGCCGATGCAATCCGGTATAATGGCGGCGTTGATGGCGGTATGCTGACGATCTCGACGGATCGCAAGATCCTGCGCTCCAATGTCAAGACCTGTCCGCGAGAGGCGGAGACGGCGACCTGTATTGACCTTGAATTTGCGCCGCGGGTCCTTCCGGCCGTGTCCGCACCCCGGACCGTGTCACAGACCCCATCGCAGGCGCCCGGTCGCGAGGATGACAGTTCGGGCGAGGGGAGTCAAAAGTCGGCCGCTGGCATCGCTTTCGCAACGCCGCTTCGCGATCTCGATCGAAAATCAGCGGCCCGGCAAGTCGCGACGGCAGGCCCCGAAGACGAGCCCGAGCCCAATCCGGTCTTCCTCAACAGCCGCAAACCCCAGCTTGCCGCCGCCGCTGGGGCGATCGAGCCAGGGGCGCCAGCCTTGAGAGAGCCAGGCGAGATCGTGCCGGTATCGGCCAGTCCCAGCCTTCTGGCGACAGGCATATCGCTCAATACTGAAGCCGCTTCCACGCTTCTTGAGCGGATCTCCTTCCGCGAGAAGGCCGAACAGACCCTGGGGCTGTCCATCGACCAGAACCAGTGCGCACTGGCTGATGCACGCCTGCTTGCCGATGCATGGGCCATGGATGCGCTGACAACCGTCGGGTTTTGCAAAGGTGCTGCGGGTGATTTTGAAGAGGCTGAAACAGCGTTCAAACGGTTGACGGGTCTTGATCGCGAGAATTTTGAAGCCTGGGTCGGTCGGGCACTTGTTGCTGAGAGCGCCGGTGAAAACAGCGGTGCACGTATTTTTTACGAGAATGCGCTTGAGGCTTCTCCGCCGCAAAAAGTCCGCAATCAGATCGAGGAAATGCTTCGGCGGCAGCAATAGGCTTTTTTGCACGCTGCAGGTCTTTTTGATGGCCTCAATTTTCTTGACCGGCATGAAGCCCGTGGCTAGCGTCCGATCGCCATGACCGACACTCATTTTGATACCCGTCTGGAACCGACACGCTCATTCCAGGATCTGATCCTGACCTTGCAGGCATTCTGGGCCGAAAAGGGGTGCGTCGTTCTGCAGCCCTACGATCTGGAAGTCGGGGCCGGCACTTTTCATCCGGCAACCACATTACGCTCGCTCGGGCCAAAGCCGTGGAAAGCGGCTTATGTCCAGCCCTGTCGGCGTCCGACCGATGGCCGTTATGGCGCCAACCCGAACCGGTTCCAGCATTATTACCAGTTTCAGGTCGTATTAAAGCCGAGCCCGGATACTATCCAGGAATTATACCTTGCCTCGCTTGATGCCATCGGCATCGACCGATCCATTCATGATATTCGTTTTGTTGAGGACGACTGGGAGAGCCCGACCCTCGGAGCCTGGGGGCTTGGCTGGGAGGTCTGGTGCGACGGAATGGAGGTTACCCAGTTTACCTATTTTCAACAGGTGGGCGGGTTTGACTGCAAGCCGGTAACGGGCGAGCTTACCTATGGTCTTGAGCGGCTCGCCATGTATGTTCAGGGAGTGGACAATGGGTTTGATCTCGCTTTCAATCGGGATGGCGTGACCTATGGTGATGTTTTCCACCAGCAGGAAGTGGAATTCTCGGATTATAATTTCAATCTGGCGAACACGGACGATCTGTTTGATCAGTTCCGCGAAGCTGAAGCCGCCTGCAACCATATTATCGAGGCGGGCCGTGCGGCGGAAAAATCGCTCGCGCTTCCGGCCTATGACCAGTGTATAAAAGCCAGTCATCTTTTTAACATGCTTGATGCGCGCGGGGTTATTTCGGTTGCCGAACGCCAGTCTTATATTCTTCGTATCCGCACGCTCGCGAAAGCCTGTTGCGAGATGTGGCTTGACAGTCCGCAGGGTCGCTCGGAAGGCGCGGGGATCGTCGATTTTGCCGATGCCTGATCCGGGCCAACGACCGGGGCAAAGACCGAGGCAATGACAAAGACGCAAAACGCGGCGAGACAAAGTAACGCAAAACGCAGCAAATGGCGCAGATGGGCCCAATGGACTGCCTATGGGTTGTTGGGCCTTTTTGGCCTGTCGGTGATCTGGGCTGGCCTGTACCGTTTTGTGCCGCCGCCCGGGACCCTGCTTATGGTCCAGCGCAATCTCGCCGGAGAAAAAATTAATTATCAGTGGTCACCTTATACTGCGATTTCGCCGCAACTGTCGCTTGCGGCAATTGCAGCCGAAGACTGGCATTTCTGTCGGCACTGGGGCTTTGATCTTGGCGCAATCCGCGAGGCGGTCAATGAAGCCAGAGCCGGAAAGGGCTTGCGCGGTGCATCGACGATTACCCAGCAGACAGCAAAAAACGCCTTTCTCTGGAACGGGGGTGGCTTCTTCCGCAAGGCGATCGAAGCAGTGTACACGGTGGAAATCACGATATTATGGCCCAAACGCCGGACGATGGAAGTCTATCTCAATATTGCTGAATTTGGTGATGGTCTTTTTGGTGTTGAGGCCGCCAGCGAGGCGAGGTTTGGCAAGCCGGCAAGCGAGCTGACGCGGCGCGAGGCGGCTCTTCTTGTTGCTGTTCTGCCAAGCCCGAACCGGTGGCAGCTTGATCCGCCAACTGAATTTGTTCGTGGTCGGGCCCGGCGCATTCTGGACCGAATGAAAGTGATCGAAAATCAGGGTAACAATAAATGTGTGTGGTGAACGATGGATAAGGGCGGTAAATCTGAGGGCGGTAGTCCTTGGCGGGGCGCGACGTCACAACGGCATGCGGGTATTCTCAATGGCGTGATGAACGGGGACAGCCCCTACAGGATATGGGCCGATGAACAGCTTGCCCTGATTGCCATTGACCGGTGGGCGTGGGGAGAAATTGATTTTTCCTGGGATATTGATGAGCGCCATATCATGCCTGATGGGGTCATGTTCGGGGGGCATGTGGCTTCGGTTGCCGATTATGTCACCTCGCTGGCGGCGATGACGGTGCTGACCGAGGATAATCAGCGCTTTCGCACCTCACATCTTTCGGTTGACTATTTTCGTCCGGTCAAACGCCCGGCAGCAATGATCAAAGGCCGGGTGACGAATGTTTCCCGATCGCTGATCCATGTCGAGGCCGATGTCTTCAATGAAGACAAAAAGCGGCTTGTGCGTATGAGCGCAACCGAAGTGCGGCGTGTCGCCGATCAGTGATGGCACCTGTTTTCAAAACTGGTCAAACCCGGCTACACCCTGTGTCATGACAAAAGCACCCGATATCAAATCCCTCTCCTTCGAAGCGGCGTTGGCCGAGCTTGAAACCATCGTGCAAAAGCTGGAAAGCGGTCGCGCTGATCTGGAAGACTCGATCGCCCTTTATGAACGCGGCGCTGCGCTTAAAAAACATTGTGCCGCCAAGCTCAAGGCGGCCCAGGAAAAGATCGAGAAAATCGTGGTCGATGACGACGGAACGGTTTCGGCCAAACCGGCAACCTTCGAGTGATGCCACGAGCCCCTTGCGGAACCGCAACAGCTGTTGCTGAAAAACCGCATTCTGATCCGGCGGAAAGGGTTCCGCTGGCGGCAAAAAACTCCTACCAATCTTTGTCAGGTGCGAAAGCGGTCGCGTCTGGGCTGGATCAGGCGATTGACCGACGCAATCTTGGGCGCAGGGGGCGAGGGCTGGCTGCGTGACAAAAATGGATGGTTTGCCATGGGTGAAGAGACGAAAATCGAAAGCACAAAACCGGAAACACCCTTGCTTGATAAGGTGACTTATCCGGCGGATCTGCGCCAGCTTGAAAAATCCGAGTTGCGCCAGCTTGCCGACGAGCTTCGCGCGGAAATGATTGACGCGGTTTCGGTGACCGGCGGTCACCTTGGTTCTGGTCTTGGGGTCGTCGAGCTTACGGTCGCCATCCACTATATTTTCAATACGCCTGACGACAGGCTGGTCTGGGATGTGGGCCACCAATGTTATCCGCACAAGATCCTGACAGGCCGACGCGACCGCATCCGGACTCTGCGCCAGGGCGGGGGGCTCTCCGGTTTCACCAAACGCGCTGAAAGCGAATATGATCCGTTTGGCGCAGCCCATGCGGCAACCTCAATTTCGGCAGCGCTCGGCTTTGCCCGTGCTCGCGACCATCAGGGCAAGGATAACCACGCGATTGCCGTGATCGGTGATGGCTCCATGTCTGCTGGCATGGCCTATGAAGCGATGAACAATGCGGGCCATCTTGGTTCCCGGCTTGTGGTGATCCTCAACGATAATGACATGTCGATTGCCCCGCCGGTGGGCGCCATGAGTGCCTATCTTGCGCGCGCCTCTTCCTCAGGCGTTTATCAGGGCTTCCGCTCTTTCTCAAAACAGCTTGGCAAAAGGCTGCCTAATGCCGTGTACAAACAACTTGCCAAAGCCGAGGAATATGGCCGTGGCATGGTCACCGGCGGTACCCTGTTTGAAGAGCTTGGTTTCTACTATGTCGGCCCGATTGATGGCCATAATATGGATCACCTGATCCCCGTTCTTGAAAATGTGCGTGACATGAAGGAAGGCCCGGTCCTTGTCCACGTGGTGACCCAGAAGGGCAAGGGGTTTGCTCCCGCCGAGGAGAGCAGCGACAAATATCACGGCGTTGCCAAATTCGATGTCGTGTCCGGCAAGCAGCACAAACCGGCCCCCAATGCGCCGGCCTATCAGAAGGTCTTTGCCAAGACCCTGATCCAGGAAGCTCATGAAGACGACAAGATTATTGGCATCACCGCCGCTATGCCGTCAGGCACCTCGCTTGATATGTTCGGAAAGGAATTTCCCGACCGGATATATGATGTGGGCATTGCCGAGCAACATGCGGTGACCTTCGCCGCGGGCCTCGCGGCCGATGGCATGCGGCCGTTTGCAGCGATCTATTCGACCTTTCTGCAGCGTGCATATGACTCAGTGGTCCATGATATCGCGATCCAGAATTTGCCGGTCCGGATCCCCATGGACCGGGCGGGGCTTGTTGGCGCGGACGGCCAGACCCATGCCGGGGCGTTTGATATCGCTTATCTCGGTTGCCTGCCCAATATAGTGCTGATGGCCGCCGGCGACGAAGCCGATCTGGTCCACATGACAAAGACAGCCGTTGAGTATGATGACGGGCCCATTGCCTTCCGCTATCCGCGAGGTGAAGGCGTTGGGGTCGATATGCCGGATCGGGGAAAGGTGCTTGAAATCGGCAAGGGCCGGATCATGCGTGAGGGAACCAAAGTCGCGCTTTTGGCCTATGGCGGACGGCTTGCCGAAACGTTAAAGGCGGCGGACACGCTGGAAGCACAGGGGTTGTCAACCACGATTGCCGATGCCCGCTTCGCCAAGCCGCTTGATACCGATATGGTCGAACGCCTTGCCCGTGAGCACGAAGTGCTGGTGACGGTGGAAGAGGGCTCCATGTGTGGTTTTGGCGCAATTGTGCTGCAGCATCTGGCCAGCGTCGGCGCGCTCGACAATGGTCTGAAGATTCGCACCATGCACCTTCCCGACATCTTCCAGGATCAGGACAAGCCGGCGGCCATGTATGACCTAGCAAGGCTCAATGCGCCGCAGATTGTCGAAACCGTGCGGCAAGCGCTCGGGATGACGGCCGATGTGGTGAATTTGCGGGGGTGATCCCAAAACGCAGACGCCAACGCAATTTTTCCGAGCATTCCGGGAGGCCCCGAAACCATCCTTCGGGGGGGCATAGCGAATGCGGAGGGCAGGCTTGATGAAAACCGTCTCTGGCGCCTGCCATTGCGGCGCGATCACGTTTGAGGCAGACCTCGCGGCCGCCATCACTGCGCTGGCTTGCAATTGCTCGATCTGCGACAAGGTGGGGTTTCAGCATGTTATCGTGCCCCTGGCACGTTTCCGGCTTCTGACGGGGGCGGAGGATCTGACGACCTACAGGTTCAATACCGGTATTGCCAAACACACCTTTTGCAAACATTGCGGGGTCAAGCCGTATTATACGCCGCGCTCAAACCCTGATGGCATATCGCTCAATCTGCGTTGTCTGGATCAGTCCGCCTTGGACGACATCACGATCGAACCGCTCGACGGCCGGAACTGGGAAGCCAGTGCCGCAAGGCTCGCTCATCTGTCAAAGGAATAGTGCGTACGGGTCGTGCCGTGCCGGGGCACAGCGCTTGCCACTCCATCTTCTTTATGAAGCGCGAAATTGCTTCGGCCCTAACACCGCGCTTGCACTTGCTGCAGCGCGGCGCTAACACCGCGCAAGATTATGCCAACAGACAGAGGACCTTCCGCCATGGCGCTTGAACGCACCTTTTCCATCCTGAAGCCAGACTGCCTCCGCCGTAACCTGACCGGCAAGGTCAACGCCAAGTTTGAGGAAGGCGGGCTCCGTATTGTGGGTCAGAAACGCATCCACATGTCCAAGGAACAGGCCGCCGGATTTTACGCCGTGCACAAGGAACGTCCGTTCTTTCAGGAACTGGTGGACTTCATGACATCCGGGCCGGTGGTTGTTCAGGTGCTTGAAGGGGAAAATGCCATCGCCCGCAATCGCGAGATCATGGGTGCGACCAATCCGGCCGATGCCGAACCCGGCACGATCCGGGCCGAGTTTGCCGAATCCATCGGCGAAAACACGGTCCATGGCTCCGATGGCCCGGATACGGCCCGCGAAGAGATTGCCTTTTTCTTTTCAGAAGACGAAATCGTCGGTTAGATTCTGACCGGCTTTTGCTTCGACCCTGATGGGTGCGTATAGTAGCGGGTATGGAAACCGATTTTCCGCCTGTTATTGTGCTCGCGATCCCGCTGTTTCTTGTGGCTATCGCCGGGGAAGCGTTGCTGATAAGTCGGGGCGGTGGTCGCTTTGGCCGTAATGACTGGCGCGACAGCGCGGCCAGTCTCACCATGGGGCTCGGGAACAGGCTGGCGGGACTCCTTGGCGGTGGTGCGCTGACCTATGCGGCAATGGATTTTATCCACCAGTTCCGACTTGTCGACGCGATCCCGGTTGCCTGGCTCAGCATAGGCGTTTGTTTTGTAGCGGATGATTTCTGTTATTACTGGTTTCATCGCATTGCCCATGAGCGCCGCTGGTTTTGGGCAAGCCATGTGGTTCACCATTCATCACGCCATTACAATCTGACGACCGCGCTGCGCCAGACATGGACCGGTCGCATGACCTTCTCCTTCATCTTTGCCCTGCCGCTGGCGCTGGTTGGGTTTCCCCCGGAAATGATCCTTTTTGTCGGTGCCCTGAACCTGATCTACCAGTTCTGGATTCATACCGAAGCCATTGACAGGCTTGGGCCTTTTGAATGGGTCTTTAATACACCAAGCCATCACCGGGTTCACCACGCAACAAATCCGGACTATCTTGACGCAAATTATGCCGGTGTCCTGATCATCTGGGATCGGCTTTTCGGGACTTTTGTCCCGGAGCGCAAGGACCTGACACCGGATTATGGGATCATCAATAATCTTGGGACGTATAATCCGATTGTTATCGCCTTTCACGAATGGCGGGGCATTTTCCGTGATTTGCGTGGCGCGCGGAGCGGGCGTGAGATGATGGGCTATCTTTTCGGCCCGCCGGGCTGGTCGCCGGATGGCTCGCGTCAGACGACCCAAATGATCAAGGCAAAGGCGCATGCCATGACGGGGGAGGACAGTGCGGCCCGAAAAGAGGGGTCTCAAGCCATCAGCGAGTCTGCCGTCATCTGAAGGACATCGGACAGGTAGGTCAGAATACTGACCGCAAATCCCGAAATATCCGAAGACATGAAACCGGTTTGTTGTGCTGCAATATAGGCGAGGATAAGAACAATCCCAGTCAGTCGCGCAAGCCCGCGGCGGGTTGCCAGAAAGAGAAGAACCCCCGCGCCGACCTGGAGAACGGCGTTCATTTCGCCCATCACAAGCGCAGGGGCAAGATCCTGACTGTTCATCAGCGACATCAGAAGATGCCGGAGCGCGCCAACCGGGTCACTGGCAATCATGCCCAGCGAGCCGCCCAGAAACAGCATGAAGCTCGCAATTGTCTGGAGAATGTCCTTACAGAACAACCCTGCAAACCCAAGCCGGCGCATCGCCATCCCTTGCGGGCCTGTAGCGCCGGACGAAAAAGGCGGAGTCAGAACAGTTTCACTCATTTCGGCCTATCGCCTCCTCTGCTTCCTGACAACCAGTTGGGGCGATCGACGCTCACAAAAAAGGGCGCAGCCATTCACATCGCCGTGCCCAAAAAACCCGACCATGAGGCCGGGTTTTGTGACAGATGAATGCTGCTGTTTTCAGTTTTACGACCGCTTGCGACGACGGCTAACAAAGCCACCAAATCCGAGCGCCGTTGCCATGAGTGGAAGTGCTGCGGGAACCGGAACCGCGGCATAGCTCAATCCGTCGATCCCGCCAGACCCGGTCAGTGTAATCTCTGCAGCAGTAACCCCGGATATGCCATTATCGCCAAAAATGTTTTCATACAGACCAAAAAACACATTGTCGCCAATATCGGTGACAAGATCAACGCCAGCGCCGGCAACATCATCAATCGTAAATGAAAAGATCGGATTGGAACCGCTAAACAGGTCGATGGTTACGCTGCCCGCGCCATCGGTGACATCGAGCGCGGAAAACCCGAAAAATGTCGATTCGACATCGAAATCGAAGCGGAAAAGTCCGCCGCTGCCATTATCGTCGGGATTGTCCGCAAGCCCATCCATATTTGTATCCGTCACCCGTTCAGCGACAATCAGGACGTTACCGAACGGCTCCGGGCTGACACCCGGTGTCCGGTTGATTTCCGGAACGATATCACCATCGCCGCCGGTTGGCATCCGCGTGTCAAAAATAATGCCTTCACCGGCGCCGCCAGACGTTGAAAGCGTAACCGTTGAATTGATCCGCCCATCGACACGCTGACCTGCGGCCAGATTTTCAAAATCCAGAACGATAATATTAGCAAACGCTCCGGATGTAACCGTCGCCCCGGCAAGGATGGATGCTAAAACCCCAAAAATCCGCTTACGCATGGTACTCACCTTAATACACAACAATGCTTCGGTCTCTCGAAGCGTTAAAAATATATAAACATAAAATTTTGAATTATTCAACAGAAATTTATTGTTAATGAAATTAACAATAACATTATAGATTTTGTTAAGTATATAATTCTCTTATTTACATGTAAAACAGCGTAAACGTCTGCCCTGCTGGTAAAATGCAATTGTCGGGCCTTTTGACATTGTGTCGGGCTCAGCCATGATCGGCACATGAAAAGACACGACAAGCCAGCGCGCCCGAACCCCAAACTTGCCCATGGTAAAGACCACAATCGGGCGCGGCCGGTGGTTTTTTGTGCCGTAATGGCTCTGAAGCTTTATCGGGTAAGCTTATCGCCGGTGCTTTATGCTGTCGGCGTCCGCTGCCGGCATGCCCCGTCCTGTTCTCTCTATGCCATCAGCGCGTTTCAGCGTTATGGCGCGTGGGCCGGGTTCTGGCTGACCCTGTCGCGTCTTTCGCGTTGCCATCCGTTTGGAAGTTATGGGTGGGACCCGGTGCCCGAAACACGGCCGCGGGCGGGCTTGCGCTTCTGGCGCCTTGGCGACTGGGCCTGGACCGCGCGTGGCTTGCCCGACGAGGAGGCCGCCGGAGAAACCACAAGAGAATGATAAAATGCAACCGGACGCTGAACCGGCGCTGTGATCTGCATTTGGTCGGTGGCGAAAAACTGGTTTGAAATTTGCTTCGGATCAGGTTATGACGATCTTGTGATCAGATTGTCCCGGGGACGGACACGGGGGTAACTTAAATGGGAGACCGATCAATGTTCCGAAAATTATTGTTGGCAGCCTCATGCCTTGTTTTGGTTGCCTGTGAAAATGAAGGCTCAACCGGTCCGGCTGGACCGCCAGGACCACAGGGTCCTGAAGGGCCGCCGGGACCGGAAGGCCCGCCCGCGCCGATGATGGAACCGGAAGTTCCGTCAACGGTAAATGGTAATCCGATCCGCTCGATTGATGGCTCGGATAATAATGAGCAGTTCCCGGATATCGGCTCCACCTTCGAGCAGCTCTCGCGCATTGGTGATCCGGACTATGATGATTTTGTCTCGACCCTTGCTGGTGCGACGCGGCCCAACCCGCGTGCGATCAGCAACGCAGTCGTGGCCCAGGGCGATGCCAATATTCCAAATTCGTTCGGCACCAGCGACTTTCTCTGGCAATGGGGGCAGTTTGTCGATCATGACTTCGGTCTGACGCCGGCCGGCGACGAACCGGCCAATATTGAAGTCCCGATCAGCGATCCGGATTTTGATCCCGATAGTGACGGCGATCAGGAGATCGAGTTTAATCGATCCGTCTTTGATCCCACGACCGGCACATTCACTGGCAACCCGCGCCAGCAGATCAATGAGATTACGAGCTGGATTGATGCCTCAAATGTCTACGGTTCCGATCTTGACCGGCTGATGGCCCTGCGTGAGGGCATGGACAGCCCGTTTATGAAAACGAGCAATGACGGGCTTATGCCGCTCAATACGGACAATCTTGTCTTCAACGATAACGGTCCGAATGCGAGCCCGGAAACCCTGTTTGCCGCTGGCGATATCCGTGCCAATGAACAAATTGGGCTGACCGTGATGCACACGCTCTTTGTTCTTGAGCACAATCGGCTGGCTGCGATTCTGCAGGCAGAATATCCTGATCTGACAGCCAACGAAATCTTCTTCCTTGCCCGCAAACTGGTGGGCGCAGAATTGCAGATCATCACCTATGAGGAATTTCTGCCCGCATTGATCGGCCCCAATGCTCTGGAAGAGTATGAAGGCTATGACTTTCTTGTTGACGGAAATGTGGTCAATGCATTTGCCCACGCGGCGTTCCGTATGGGACACAGTGCGCTGAGCCCAACGCTCTTGCGCCTTGATGCCAATCTTGAGCCGGTCGAAACGGGCAATGTGCCCTTGCGGGCGGCCTTCTTTAACCCGCAGGCGTTTTTGACGACGGGGGCGGATATCGAGCCCTTCCTGCGCGGCCTGGCGATCCAGCCGCATCAGGCCATCGATGTGAAAATCGTCGACGACGTACGCAACTTCCTGTTTGGCCCGCCGGGCGCGGGTGGTCTTGATCTTGCCGCGCTGAACATCCAGCGGGCGCGCGACCACGGCCTGCCAAGCTATAATGATATGCGAGAGGCACTTGATCTCCCGCGGGTCACAAGCTTTGCCGAGATTTCGAGTGACCCTGAGGTTCAGGCTGACCTCGCCTCGGTCTACACCAGTGTCGATGACATCGATCTGTGGATCGGTGGGCTTGCGGAGGACCCGGTTGCAAGCGAAGGCTCGCAGCTTGGTGAATTGTTCCGCCGGATCGTAGCCTGCAAATTCATGCGGCTGCGCGATGGCGATCGTTTCTGGTACGAACGCGATCTGACCCCGGAAGAAATGCAGATCCTTGGTGATGTGACTCTTGCCCGTGTGATCCGCGACAATACAAATATCGGCGATGAAATTCCGGACAATGCGTTCTTTGTTCCCGCGCCATAAGCAGAATTAACGACGGCTAAAAACCCCCGCCTCATCGGTGGGGGTTTTTCTTTTTGAGCGGTTTTTTTCTGAAACTGTGTCTCGCTGCTTATCGCCAATCTTCAGTGGCTGTCGTATCCAGGCTAACTTTTTCCACCTCGGACCTTACGCCTTCGGCAGCCGGGATACGACGTGGTCAAGCACCTCTGCCAGCTGATCGGCGGGACTGAATTCTACATATTGCGTATCGCCTTCAACCGCGATCGTGTGCCCAGGCGGCCAGTAATAAAGATCCCCTGGCTCGACCACTTCGCTTGTCCCGTCCTGATAGTCGACCTTGATACGGCCTTTGAAGAGATATCCCCAATGCGGGCACTGGCAGTGATCATGGGGCAGGCCCTTGAGGAACTGGCAGAAATCCGTTCCGTCCGGGAGGGACATCCGAACCATCATTTGCCCACCCACCTCAACGCTTGCGGGCCCTATCACCGAGCTCGGCGCGTGCCTGTGGCAAGTTTTTCGCTGCAACCATCATAATTGGCTCCCATTCCCATTCTGACAGGATGCATATGGCGTTTTGGGGGTCATGCTCGGATTTGTGAGATTTTGCCGACGACGAAAAATGCGCTGACGGAGACCTGGGAGCCTTGTTTTCGCCCGCGGAAGTGATTCTTCCCTTATGGCAGGGCAGTCGGGGCAAGGTTTTGAAACGCGCCTGCCGATCAGGACCCGGACTGCGATGCTGCCTGTTAACGCCGGGACTTGGCGATCCCCCTCGGGTGCGATAGGCATCGGGATCAATCGCAGTTATCAGGCCTGGAAACGGTTCATGAAATTCACCGGCACGCAAACCTATATTGCAACCGACGACCTGCGGATGGCTGTCAATGCCGCCGTCACCCTGGAGCGCCCGCTTCTGGTCAAGGGAGAGCCAGGCACGGGCAAGACCGTACTTGCCGAAGAAGTGGCGAGTTCACTCGGCGCGCCCTTATTGCAGTGGCATATCAAATCAACAACGAAAGCTCATCAGGGGCTGTATGAGTATGATGCGGTCGCTCGCCTGCGCGATGGTCAGCTTGGTGAGGAACGCGCCCGCGATGTCCGCAATTATATCAAGCCCGGCAAGCTTTGGGCGGCCTTTACCGCCGAAACCAGACCGGTTCTGCTGATTGATGAGATCGACAAGGCCGATATCGAGTTCCCGAACGACCTGTTGCAGGAGCTCGACCGCATGGAATTTCATGTCTACGAGACCGGCGAGACGATAAAAGCCGCCAAGCGCCCGGTGGTT
Organism: uncultured Caulobacterales bacterium; assembly: GCA_964432075.1. Lineage (GTDB taxonomy): Bacteria > Pseudomonadota > Alphaproteobacteria > Caulobacterales > Parvularculaceae > CALLPQ01. The sequence continues at coordinate 13,668 of CAYSMJ010000050.1, forward strand.
ATCATTACCTCCAACAATGAAAAAGAGCTACCGGACGCGTTTTTGCGCCGGTGTTTTTTCCATTTCATCCGGTTTCCCGACCCCGAAACCATGAGCCGGATTGTCGATGTGCATTTCCCCGGCATCAAGCAGCGGCTTGTTTCCGACGCTTTGCGCCTTTTCTATGAATTGCGCGAGGTGCCGGGCCTGAAGAAAAAGCCCTCAACCTCGGAGTTGCTCGACTGGCTCAAGCTGTTGATGGTTGAGGATATCGATCTGTCCACGCTGCGGGAGAAAGATGTGCGCCAGGCGATCCCGCCATTGCACGGGGCGCTATTGAAAAACGAACAGGACGTGCATCTGTTCGAGCGCCTGGCCTTTCTTGCGCGCCGGGAGAATTGAGCCGCCGACCCGCGCGCCCAAACCGCGGCAAAAGGGGCGCAGCGGTTAAGAATTTGTTACCGGGGGACTGGTCAAGCGGCGGCAACCTGCGCAAACTGTGTTAACAGCGCGGGGCGTGGCCTTGGCACCTGGAGGATCAAATGGGTAGTTTCAGAAAAATGACGGGAATGCGGACACTAGCTGCCATGACGGTGTGTCTGGCCGCCGGGACCGGCTGCGTGAGTAGCAGCGACCGCACGGACCCGGCCCTGAGCGGGCGGGACAGTGTCGATGTTGCGGATGCCGAAGGCACCCATACCGCCTATGTGTTCCGCAATTCCGGCCTGCGAAGCCGTGTCGAGCCTGTTAATCTTACCCTTGACGGGATATCGCGGCTTGAACTGGCCGAAATCTCCGCAGGTATGCGCGATGTTGCAGCCGATGCCGGGTTGGCAGGCGTTGTCGTGGTGGGCACCAACACGACCGATGCGCGCCTGCATGAAGAGGCGACGGGCCGCGCGGGTGAAAAAAAGGGCCGCGACCGGATCCGCAACACGATTGATGTCAGCCCGCTGCCCTATACAAGCGTCAACGACCCGTTACCGGCGGGCTGGACACGCACGGCCGACGCAATCCGGCATGAAAACAGCGGGATGACCTGCAAGCTGAACTTTGAAACCGAGGGCGACGAATTCTCGATGTCGCTTGCGCGGGTCCACCAGTTCGACGAGGCGGGTTTGGATGTGGGCTGCTCTTTTGTGGCCAGCACCAGCGGGGTTGTGACCCTGTTTTCAAGTTACTGGCCGCGTGTCAGCCAGAATGATCACGCAGCGAACGCAGCGCAAAACATCAAGGACCGGTT
>CAYSMJ010000050.1:14899-16303 GCA_964432075.1 uncultured Caulobacterales bacterium
ACGCGGTGAAAACGCTGCCTGTGCCCCTGGTCGAGCTGTCGGACGAAAATGGCAATGAGTTCGAAGAGCCTGTGGCGATCGGTTATGAGGTTGCGCCGGGTGCGGATAACCCCACCGATCCGACCCTCAAAAGCTCCATGTGGCTCGTCAAGACCGGGGGCTGGCACGTCAAGGCCCGTGCGACCCATTTGATGGAAGACAAGATGACGGAAATTTTTGCGGCGGTCATGTTTGTGACAGCCCATCTTGAGGTGCGGACAAAGAACGAGGCTGCGCCGATCGGCGGCGTCGAGATTTAATCACCGGCATTCGCGACGGGTATTGCGGCCTTTTGGGGCAGAGTGAGTTGGGGTAAAAACGATGGATGCGCTTTGGGGCATATTGCCATTTCTGTTTTTTATCGTTGTCTTTGTCATCCTCCCGCGGATGCAGGCACAACGTAAGTATGAAGAGCTGATCCGTCAGTTCACTCACATTCAGCGCAAGCGAAAGTCCCGGGTAATCGCCATTGTCCATCGCCAGGAGCCGATGGGTCTTCTTGGTATCCCGAACCTGCAATATATCGACCTGAATGATTCCGAAGATGTGCTGGAGGCCATCCGGCGCACACCGGTCGACATGCCGCTGGAGCTGGTTTTGCATACGCCGGGCGGTCTTGTCATGCCGGCCTTGCAGATTGCCCGGGCCATCAAGGCCCATCGCGGGCCGACAACCATCTTTGTGCCGCATTATGCCATGTCTGGCGGAACGCTGATTGCCCTGGCTGCTGACAGGATCATCATGAGTGAACATGCCGCCCTCGGGCCGATTGACCCGCAGATCGGCGGGTTGCCGGCGGCCTCAGTGTTGCGTCTGACGCAATCGAAAGATGTCAACAGTACGGATGATTATACACTGATCCTTGCTGATGTCGGCGAGATGGCCCTGCGCCAATTGCAGGCCGCTGCGTTTGAATTGCTTCAGGGCACGGTGTCCGACAATGCCGCGCAGGCTGTGGCTGAACAGCTTTCATCGGGGCGCTGGACCCACGATTATCCGATCATCGCAGCCCATGCCGAAGAGCTTGGATTGAATGTTTCGACGCAGATGCCCGAGGATATCATGAAGCTGATGCGATTGTTCCCGAGCCGGCTCAGTGGTCAGAGTGTCAAATCGGTGGATCCGGAACCGGAAGCGGCCAGTGCGCGTCTCGGCCGCTTTTTTGGTCGCCGGAAGGCGACGTTGCCGCCGCCGCGCCCAGCTATTCCGGCGCCTTCTGTCAGTCCCGTGTCGACCTTTGGTGCGCCGCCAAAGCCGATGCCTGCGCTTGGTCGCTCCGGCCCGGTCGATACCGACCCCGGCGAGCGCCGGTTCCGCTATGGACCCTGGGTCGAGGCGCCGCGCGATGCCGATGGCGGAGAGACC
>CAYSMJ010000051.1:0-3555 GCA_964432075.1 uncultured Caulobacterales bacterium
TAGGCGGACGGCGTTGTCGCGGTTCCATCAAACCGGGTGTAGCTTGCAAGGTCAGCAGCCTTGTTGCCATATAGTCCTGGCTCTGAACGTACCTCTACCACGTCTTCGGGGAGTTCGTCGATGAACCGCGATGCGAGCGCATTCTGCCAGCGCCCATACATCTGTCGGTTTGCTGCAAAGGAGATGCGGCAGCTTTCTTCGGCACGGGTGATGCCGACATAGGCAAGTCTGCGCTCTTCCTCCAGCGCGGCATTGCCACCTTCATCAAGCGAGCGTTGAGATGGAAAGACACCTTCCTCCCAGCCGGGTAAAAACACTACGGGAAATTCAAGCCCTTTTGCGGCATGGAGCGTCATCAGCCAGACCTGACCATCGGGATTTGTCTCATTATGGTCAGCCACAAGCGCCACATGATCAAGATAGGCCTCAAGGGTCTCGTATTCCGACACGGCCTGAACAACCTCTTTCAAATTATCGAGCTTGCTGGCGGCCTTTGGAGATTTCGAATTTTTCCAGTAATCCGTATACCCCGATTCTTCGAGCACGAGCTCTGTCAGGTCACGTGGGGGAAGAGCAGCAGCCTCACCGGTCCAGCGTTCGACCATGGCGATAAAGCGCTCAAGCGCTGGCCGTCCGACGCCGGATAACTCGCCGGTCTCCAACAGCAATTTGCCGGCAGCAAGCAGCGCAATCCCCTCGCTCCGCGCCACCTGATGAATGGTCTGCATGGTCTTGCCGCCAAGTTTGCGTGCCGGTTTGTTGGCGATACGGTCGAAGGCAAGATCGTCACTATGGCTTCTGACAAGGCGAAGATAAGAAATGGCATCCTTGGTTTCCTCGCGCTCATAAAATCGTGGTCCGCCAACCACCTGATAGGGAATGCCAAGCGTGTTGAACCGTTCTTCAAAGGCGCGCATCTGAAACGAGGCCCGCACGAGAACAGCCATGTCGCTTGAGGATCGGCCTTTTGTCTGCTCGGCTTCGATATCCTCGCAAACTGTGCGGGCTTCTTCCTCGCCATCCCAGACACCGCGCACCCAGACCTTGTCGCCCTCGGGCTGTTCGGTCCATAGGGTTTTGCCAAGACGGTCTTGGTTTGCGCTGATCAGGCCCGACGCGGCGGCGAGAATGGCGGGGCTTGAGCGATAATTCTGTTCAAGCCGGATGACCCTCGCACCCGGAAAATCCTTTTCAAACCGAAGGATGTTTTCAACCTCGGCGCCACGCCAGCCATATATCGACTGGTCATCATCACCAACGCAGCAAATGTTTTTGTGCTTGCGGGCGAGCAGGCGCAGCCAGAGATATTGCGCAACATTGGTGTCCTGGTACTCATCAACGAGCATATAGCGAAACCGGCTCTGATAATCCGCGAGAATGTCCGCATGGTCGCTGAAGATCGTCAGATTGTGGACAAGGAGATCGCCGAAATCGACGGCGTTCAGGGTCACCAGCCGTTCCTGGTACCGCCGGTAAAGGGTGATCGCCCTGCCTTCGGCAAAGTGCCATGCCTCATCTTCGGGCACTTTTTCCGGCACCAGCCCACGATTTTTCCAGCCATCAATGTGGCTTGCAAGATTCCGTCCTGTCCAGCGTTTTTCGTCAATGCCCGCATCGACGACGACCTGTTTGGCGAGCCTGATCTGATCGTCGGTATCAAGGATGGTGTAGCTCGATTTCAGCGACACAAGCTCGGCATGACGCCGCAATATCTGGGCGGCAATCGAATGAAAAGTGCCGAGCCAGCGCATCCCCTCAACCTCGCCGCCGACAAGGGCGCCGATGCGAGATTTCATTTCCCGCGCTGCTTTGTTTGTAAAGGTTACGGCGAGGATTTGCGACGGATAGGCAAGACGCGTATCGAGGAGATGGGCAAGCCGTGTTGTCAGCGCGCGTGTCTTTCCGGTACCGGCACCTGCCAGCATCAGGACCGGGCCTTCGGTCGTCAGCACGGCGTCGCGCTGCGGCGCGTTCAGTCCGGCAAGATAGTCGGGTTCCGACCCGGTAAGGCCTGGCTCATTGCTGGTCCCGGGCAAAATACCAGCCTTGGCGCGTTCGGAAATTGATAGTTTTGCACTCATGAACCGATCATAGGGTGTTGCGAACGATTCTGGAACATCGCGCGCATGGCTTTTTTGTAATCCTAAAAAACCATGGCACCACAGGGACTTGCGGATTTCGGAAATTGTTCGCTCGTGCCCAGGGACTTTTCGGACGTGTTTTTTTTCAAACAATTTGGGTTGGTCGCGAATTGATTATTGTGCTCGTCAATTTTTTCCAGCAGTTAAGGAAAGTGCCTTTAATTTGTCACAATTAGCACCTTCTTTTCGCCACCGTCACCCCTTCTGTGTTGCGGCCCTATAGACGCTTTTTGAGGGCAGTGGAGCAGAAGGAAGTATGGGCATGTCGGGTAAGTTTGAGGTTTATAAGGATAATGTCGGGGAATTTCGCTTTCGCTTGTTGAGTGCCTCTGGCAACAACATCATGGTAAGTGAAAGCTACAAGGAAAAACGCAGCGCTTATAACGGTATTGCTTCAATCAAGAAAAATTGTCAGTTACCTGAGCGATTTTTCAGGCATCAGACAAAAGACGCCAAGCTGTATTTTGTGCTCAAAGCCGGAAACCACGAGATCATCGGGAAATCACAGAATTTCCATACTGATGATGCGTGTGAGGCCGGTATCGTTGAATTCCGAAACATCGCTGTTGCAGCAGAAATCGATGACCTGACCAAAAGACGCAAGAACCCCATAACAACGGGGCGGCGCCAGCTTGCATAAACGGCGAGGCCTTGTCTGATCTTGCAGAGCGGTTACGGTTTTATCCGTAAAGACACTGATTTTTGTGATCTGGAGCGCGTTCATAAAAACTGTGATCGTCGATGGTTCCGATCCATCGACTTGGTTTCGGGCGCGCAACCTCTTAAAAATCTGGACTGGGTTCTTGACTCAGAGGCTTACCGAAAAATCGGTTTCGTCTGTCGAAAGCACCGTTTCGAGCCCCGGAGCGCAGCGTCCATGCGGTGGGTGAGCATCGGAAGCGCAGAAAAAAGGCGTTTGCAGGCGGCGAAAACAGATTTTTCGGTCAGACCTTCAAAAAAGAGTAAACGCAGTCGAGGCATGCTGCATTGTTGCTCTGCCGATAGACCCGTCTGGCAAGTTGCGCTATTGCCATTCTGCAGATGGCGGAAGGGATGATAATATTGCCTCGACATTACCACCGGTTTTCAGGCCAAAGGTCGTGCCGCGGTCATAAATCAGATTGAATTCTGCATACCGACCACGCCGAAAGGCCTGTTCCTTTCGATCCTCGTCAGTCCATCGCTGGTTCATCCGCTTCCGGACAAGTGGTGGGTACGCCTCAATAAAGGCGCAGCCGACATCACGGGTGAATTCGAAATCACGTTCCCAATTGCCCGTATTGTGGCGGTCATAAAAAATACCGCCAACCCCGCGCGGTTCGCCCCTGTGCGGCAAGAAAAAATATTCATCGCACCATTGTTTGAATTTCGGGTAATAATCAGGATGGTGTTTGTCGCACGCAGATTTTAAAGC
>CAYSMJ010000051.1:3565-14818 GCA_964432075.1 uncultured Caulobacterales bacterium
CCGATGGGCCAGATGGAAATAGTCGTCACACCACGCTTTGAATTTCGGATAGTAGGTGGGATCGTGGCGATTGCAGGCGCGCTCATAGGCGGCATGGAAGAACTTCGTGTCTTCGTGTTGCTCGTGACGATAGGCATCCATCATCGGGTTGAGGTCGCCGCCGCCACCAAACCAGCATTTTGTTGTGACGATCATACGCGTGTTCATGTGGGCCGACGGAGCGTGGGGGTTGCGGGTATGCGCAATCAGCGAAATCCCCGATGCCCAGAACCGCGGGTCATCCTTTGCGCCCGGGATCATGTGGCGGAATTCGTCAGAAAATTCCCCATAGACGGTAGATGTGTGGACACCGACCTTTTCAAAAACGCGGCCACGCATCATCGACATTACGCCGCCACCTTCATCGGCACCGTCATTGTCATTCCGGCGCCAGGGTTTGCGTTCAAATCGGCCGGCCTTCATGTCGTCATAAAGCGGGCCCCCTTCGGTTTCGATGGTTTCGAAAGCGGTGCAGATTTGATCGCGCAGTGTCTCAAACCACAGTTTCACCCGGTTTTTTCGATCGTCAAGGGTTTCGGGGTCGGTGGGCATTTGCCGCTGTGCGCGTTTTGCGGTGGCAACATCAAAGGCGGTCATGGCCGGAGACGACTGGTTCATTCTGGATTCCTTACTCCCTACATCAGCAGATCTGGTTTTCTGCACCTGCATTATGTGCCACATGGACCGATAAGCTGTCGATAACAGACAAGGTAAACGCTGCCATGGCGTGAGGAGGGGCATTGATCGACGCGATTGGAACAAATCTGCTGGTGGCCATTTTCGGGGGCCTGACCGGTGGGGTATTCGGGTTTTTGCTTTGGCATGGGTTAAAACGGTTTTTGCCGAAGCCCACGCTTTGGCTGTTTGTGGGGGTTGCCTCCTTTTTGGGGGCAAAAATGCTTCCCGGCGTCCTCGCAAACCTTATGAAAGATCCGCCGGGAAAAGCGGCGGTCATCCCGGCCGATCCGCTGAAACACCCCCTCTTGAGTGTCCTTGCTGCGCGTGATGACGCCTATCGCAAAACGCTTGAGGAGCGCTTTGCATCGACCGTGCCGTCCAAACAGGGGCTCGACGAATACGCCTTCACACAAGGCGTCGCCGAGGCCCAGTCCTATCTGCCAAGGGCGAGCGATCAAGCCGTTCTCGACGTTACCGAAGCGCTGGCGCTTGCCATGAAAACGCTCAGCGAAAAGGCGCCCGGGCCGTGTTATGCCTGGCTTTATAGCGGTTATGGCCATGATCGCTTTGACTATTTGCAATTTGCCGCCGCGCTGGGGCAGGGGCAGATCGACTACCAGTTCCAGGCTTTTGCCGATCTTGCCGCCACGGCCGATGACCAGGTGCCTCACTATGATGAAGCGGCAGCGGCGCAGGCGATAAGCCGGGCCAATTTCCTGATGGTGCAGCGTGCCGGTCTGGCGCGCGCTGCGATGCTGGCGGGTGAGGCCCCGGCCCGGTCGATTGAGGACAAGCAGGCTTTATGTTCTGCCCGCTATCTGTTTCTAGGCACCATCCTCACTGGCAGTGTGCCGGCCGCAGCAATCCGGCATCTTTCTCTTCGTCAAGCCGCTTGATGCCTGTCACGCGTCAAGGCGCGCTCCGGGCAGCCATTGCAATTGCCGGCTTGCCTCGCCAAGGGTCATCGCTGCTGCGGTGACGATGTTGAAGGATCGGGCCTTGGCGGACAAGGGAATCCGCAACCTCGTCTCCGCCCGCTGATGGACCGCTTCCGGAACACCAGCGCTTTCCCGGCCAAAAAGCACGATATCGCCAGGCGCAAAGTCATGGTCCCAGAGCGGCGTTGATGCCGCCGTTGTCATAAGCACCAGACGAAATTGCCCTGCCTTCGCCCATTGTTCAAAAGCAGGCCAGCCGGACCATCGTTGAACCTCGGCTGTGGCACCATAATCCATCGCCACCCGCCGAACGTCGCGTTCGGTCAGAAGGAATCCGCAGGGCTCGATTATATCGAGGGTAACTTCAAAGCAGGCCGCCAGGCGAAGCGCGGCGCCCACATTCTGGGCAATATCAGGCTGATACAGGGCAAGCCGCATGGGATCCTGGTGCACGTCGTAATGAAAAGATAGCCGTTGACACGCAAAGTTCGTGCATGGCTTTTCGCTGAAATCAAGTCGTGACGGTCGAGGCAGGTGACTGAACAATGATCCGGATCTCGGCCGAATCCCCCGATCATATCAGAGGGTCAAGGTCCGCAGCCCCCTTGCGTTGCGTATTCTTTACCTATTTGAAAGACAGCGCTATTCGATCTGACGTTAGAGTTAGCGGCGCAAATTGTCGCGAAGGCGGGTTTTGAGTAGGCCATTGCTGGATTTGCGCCGTAAGCAATGTCAAAACGCAGTTCGTTACGATAAAGTGAGACAAACTCATGACCACCGATACGCTTGAAACAAGGCCACAGGGGAATGGTGGCGAAGAACCGGCGACCCGCCGAGATGTCATCCATCTTCTTGCTGGTACGCTTGCTGCAGGGGGCGCTGCGGCCGTTGTCTGGCCGATGATTCAGCAGATGAATCCGGACGCTTCAGTCCTCGCCTTGTCTTCTATCGAAGTCGATCTTTCGTCAGTGCCGGTCGGCTCCGCAGTCAAGGTGATCTGGCAGAAAAAACCCGTCTTCATCCGCCACCGGACACCGCAGGAAATCGAAGCCGCCGAAACCGTTGCAGCGGACAAGGTGCCGGATGGCAAGGCCCGCAATGACAATCTTTCAAGCGGTGCGGACGCAACCGATGAAAACCGGCGTGTGCGGGCGGAATGGATGATTGTTGTCGGGGTTTGCACACATCTGGGGTGCATCCCGCTTGGGACGGATACGGGCGATAATCGCGGGGATTATAATGGGTGGTTCTGTCCGTGCCACGGCTCGCACTATGACACTGCCGGCCGCGTGCGAAAAGGGCCAGCGCCGGAGAACCTGCTGGTGCCCCCTTATGAGTTTGTAACCGACAGCCGCATCAAGATTGGATAAAGAGGTCAGCAATGAGTCACGAATCTACCTACGTCCCGAAGACTGGTATTGAGAAATGGGTCGATGAGCGGTTGCCGATCGTTCGCCTCGGCTACGATTCTTTCATCGATTTTCCAACGCCGAAAAACCTCAACTATTGGTATACGTTTGGTGGCATCCTCGCCATCTGCCTCGTCGTGCAGATTGTAACGGGTGTTATTCTTGCCATGCACTACACGGCCCATGTCGACCATGCTTTCGACAGTGTCGAAAAGATCATGCGCGACGTAAATTATGGCTGGCTGATGCGATATGTCCACGCCAATGGTGCGTCCATGTTCTTTATTGCCGTTTATCTGCATATGTTCCGGGGGCTTTATTACGGCTCTTACAAAGCGCCACGCGAAATTCTGTGGATGCTTGGTGTCATCATCTTCCTCCTGATGATGGCGACCGCGTTTATGGGCTATGTTCTGCCATGGGGACAAATGTCTTTCTGGGGCGCGACAGTCATCACCTCGCTGTTTTCAGCAATCCCGCTGATCGGGGATCCCATCAAGACCCTGTTATGGGGAGGGTTTGCGGTGGATAATCCAACGCTGAACAGGTTTTATGCCCTGCATTACCTGATGCCGTTTGCGATTGCCGGCGTGGTCGTTCTCCATGTCTGGGCGCTTCATGTTCCCGGCAATAACAATCCAACAGGGTTGGACGTGAAAACCAAGAAGGATACCTTGCCCTTCCACCCATACTACACGGTCAAGGATGGCTTTGCGATTGCGCTCTTCATGGTTATGTTTGCGCTATTTGTTTTCTACTTCCCAAACATTCTTGGACACCCGGATAACTATATTGAAGCTGACCCGCTGGTGACACCGGCGCATATCGTCCCTGAATGGTACTTTCTGCCGTTCTACGCAATGCTGCGGGCGATCACCTTTGATTTCCTCTTTATTCCAGCCAAACTCGGCGGCGTGATCGTGATGTTTGCATCAATCCTGATCCTGTTTGTCCTGCCATGGCTGGACACATCAAAGGTTCGGTCAATGCGGTATCGTCCTATTGCAAAATGGTGGTTTGTCGTCTTCGTTGTGGACTGCATCTTTCTCGGCTGGCTGGGTGCCCAGGCTGCTGAAGGGATTTATGTTGCCCTGGCGCAGATCGCGACGCTGTTTTACTTCGCCTTTTTCCTTATCATCCTGCCCGTTCTTGGCCTGATTGAAAAACCGTTGCCATTGCCAAAATCCATCGCGGATGAGGTATTGAAGAAAAAAAATAAAAAGGTTTCGGTTACGCCGCCAGCCGATGCGTCGGGTGGTGGTCCGTTGCCGGAAGGATTGCCTGCTGAATAAGCAGGTGCCCTCGTCAAGATGAATCAGAAAAAGAAAAGAGTGAGAACCATGGATTTGTCTCGCACACTTCGCGCCAGTGCTGCCGTCAGTGCCAGTATCGCCGCCCTTTTTGTTGGCGCAACGGGTCTGGCCGCAGGCGGCGGCGCCAAGGAACTCAAGCACCCCCATTGGAGTTTTGAAGGATTTTTTGGTGGTTTCGACAAGGAAGCTGTGCAACGCGGATGGCAGGTTTACAGCGAAGTCTGTTCAAACTGTCATGGGGTACGCCAGCTTTCTTTCCGTAATCTCGGCCAGAAGGGTGGTCCGTTTTATCTTGACCAGTGTCCTGACGGCTTTCCTGACGGCCTTGATTGCTCAAATCCGAATGACAATCCGTACGTCAAAAAGATTGCCGAAGATTACAAATATCAGGTCGTGGACGGACCGGATGAATATGGTGAGATGTTTGAGCGGCCAGCGCTGACGTCGGACCGGATCCCGGCCCCGTTCGCCAATGTGCAGATTGCCCGACTTGCCAATGGTGGAGCTCTGCCACCTGATCTGTCGCTTATCATCAAAGCGCGCCATCACGGGGCCAACTATGTTTACAGCCTGTTGCAGGGCTATGAGGAACCGCCGGAAACGGTCAATGTGACACCGGGGCAATATTACAATGTGTACTATCCTGGTGATATGAGCCTTAATCTCAAAGAGGACTATCTTGATGAGGAAGGCCATCCGGTAAAAGGTGTCGAAGTGCCAAAAGGCGGCGTTTTTGCTATGGCACAGCCGCTGTATGACGAGATTGTCGATTACGCCGACGAGACAGTGCCGGAGACGATCGAACAATATTCCAATGATGTGACACAGTTCCTGATGTGGGCTGCCGAGCCTAAGCTCGAGGCCCGCAAGCGGCTCGGAATGATGTCAATCATCTATCTCCTGATATTGACCGGTCTTTTGTACTGGTCTTATCGTGAGATCTGGTCAAACGATCCGAGCAAGAAGGAAGAGAGTTAACAGACATTTTCCCGGCTCGGTACATGTCACGATAAAAAAAGCAGGCTAAATTAAGCCTGCTTTTTTATTATGCATCTACGCTTTTGGAGTGATGCTGTGATTGGAATCGTACCCGCCCTTCTGTTTGCCTTTGCCGGTGTCGGATATCCGCCGCCTTCGGAATATGATGTTCTGCGTGTAATGCAAGAGGATTTCCATGTTCCGTATGGCGAGTTTTTTGACCCGGCGACACTGACGGATCAGTATTCGCTGAGATTCAACAATTATCCCGTTGATGTTATTTTGAAACATTGCGATCCGGTTGTTGTTCAGGGGGACACATTTGGCAAACGCGACCTTCTGTTTAAAAAGGGATATTCCTGCCTTTTTGAGATCATTTCCTATGCGGTTCCGCCTTATGACGTTCTCGGAGTTTTTTCATTTCAAAAAGGGGATTGGCGGTTTATCGGATATAATCAGCCACAATCATTCAGACCGCAGCAACTCATCAACCGGACGGATAAAATCCGTACTCGTCGAAGCCTGAAGCCTGGATCGATTCCTTACGACCCTTACCCCGAAGACCCGATTAATGACATTGAATCGCCCTATACGGATTTGTTTACGCTTCCGAACAAGTAGAGTATTTTCAAGCGAAGTGGGAACCGGATTGTGTGAAGAAAATGCGCCAGTAGTGCGACGCTTACGTTTCGCACTACTGGCGCATTTTTCGTTTGGATCAAATTATCCAGCCATTTGAGTGAGATGGCGGTCGTTAAACTTTGAACGTTGCGGGCTCAAATGTCTGGGTCGATCCACTAGGATGCAATGGCCGGATACTGGGATAGTCAGTATCATGATTTAGGATTTCAGCCTCAATATCAAAAATTTCCCGCAAGCGCTCGTGTGTAAGGGTTTTTGAAACCGTACCCGTTTCCACGATACGGCCTTCTTTCATCCACACAAGTCGATCGGCATAGCGGACGGCAAAATCAAGATCATGTAGCACCAGGACAACACCTGCTCCCTGGGTCGCAAGTCGGCGAAACAGCGCCAGCGTGGCAAGCTGATGTTTCGGATCAAGGGAATTCACGGGTTCATCGGCAATGACAAAAGGGGTTTGTGCCGCCAATAGGCGTGCGCAATGAACCCGCGCGGCTTCACCGCCGGAAAGCGTATCCACCCGGCGCTTGGCAAGCGCTTCGAGCTTACATTCGGCAATGGCGTGCTCGATCGCGCTTCGGTCTTTCTGATTGTGACGGTCGAGCGAAATGCCATGGGCAAACCGGCCAAGTGCAACAATCTCTTCCACGGTGACCGGCCATTCAAAACTGCGGATCTGCGGCAGATAGCCGATCAGCCGGGCGCGCACAGAAGGGGCAAGGCTCGCCAGAGGCTTCGGCGTGTGTTCAAGATCACCAAAGGAGACAACCGGGCTGTTCTCAGGTGTCGCTGCCAACAGTCTCCGCAGCAGGGTTGTCTTACCGGCTCCATTTGGCCCGATCACAACCGTGACAGAGTTGCGCACAACTGAAAATGCATCAATGTCGAGGATTGTCTTGCGTTCAAGTACGATTTTGGTTGCTGGCAAATGCAGCTCCGATGCATTGTCCACCGGGATTGTTGACGTGTCCTGCCATTTGCCAAGCCGGCCAATCGCGCGATTTATCATGCCGTGCCCCCCGGTGTGACTTGCCGACGGGCAATGATGGAGACAAAGATTGGTGCGCCTACCAGTGCGGCAACAACACCAAGCTGCAGCTCTGCCGCTGTCGGGATTATACGTACACCAATATCAGCGAATACAAGCAGGATACCGCCCAACAGCCCTGAGGGTAACAGAACCCGGTCCGGCCTGAAGCCAACGAGCGGGCGGACAAGATGGGGCGCAACAATGCCGACAAAGCCGATTGCACCTGCCAGCGCCACGGCCGCGCCGGTCATAAGGCCACTGCCAAGGATAACAAATATGCGGGTGCACTGAAGGTTCGCTCCAAGGCTGGCTGCGGTTGCCTCGCCCAGGGTGAGGGCCATCAGGCTCCTCTTTGAAGCAAAAAGGCAAAGAACGCCAAATGCCAGAAAGGGAAGTGTTTGCACCAGGTCAGGATAGCTGCGATTGGCGACAGAGCCAAGCGACCAGGTAATGAGATCCGACAGGGAAAACGGATTTGGCGCAAGATTGAGCAGGAGCGCCATCAGCGCCCCGGAAAAACTCGAAATGCCAACACCTATGAGAATCAGTGTCGTGATTGACTTCACGCGCCAGGCTGCAAGCATCAACAGGGTGGTGACGATCAGGGCTCCTATGATTGCCGCAAGCGGTAACAGGACCGGAAGACCGGTAATAGCCGTCGGAAGATAAAAAAGGATAAGGCTTGCCCCCAGCGCAGCGCCAGCCGAAACACCAAGTACACCGGGCTCTGCAAGCGGATTGCGCAATAAGCCCTGAAGTGCCGCGCCGGACATGCCAAGAGCAAAGCCTACCATCATTGCAGCAAGCGCACGGGGCAGCCTGATTTCCTGGATTATGGTTCGGTCTGCCACATCGCCGGCGCCGAGGAGCGTAGCCAAAGTTCGACCGGGATCAACTTCAGCGGGACCGATCATGCAGGAAATGATGAGCGTGAGCACGCTTCCTGCACTGAGGAAACCGAGTAACCGAATATGCCGGATGTCGTTCATCGGACAAGCCGGTCATGCGCGCCGGCAAGCCGGGTCGCGACATCAGCAAGTGCCCAGCTAGGGCACGCTGTCATTGCGCCGGGAATATCCAGCCGGGCGGCCATAGCCATTTTTCTGCGGATCAGATTGTGTCGCGTCGGGCTCCACCGGTCGGTTGTGTTGTCCTGCGTATCAAAGAATCCCGTGATCAACAGAGCCGGGGTTTCTCTTGCGAGCTGTTCCATTGGCACCATCTGCCAGGATCGGCGTGGTGCGATATTTGTAAAACCTGCATGCGAAATCAATTCGCCAATAAGCGTATTGCCGCCTGCAACTGCGCCTTTTGAGGTGATATAAAGGGCTGTCTTGCCCGACATGGGTCGATAGGCATTGGCCAGTTTTCCGTCATAATCATTGATAAGAGCTTTCGTCTTTTGGCGCTGGCGCAAGGCTGCGCCTGTATCGATTATTGCGGTACGAATGGAATCGAGACTGTCAGCATGGGGGATCTGGATAATGGTGACCCCTGTGCGTTCCAGCTGACGCAAAAGGGCTGCATCGCCACCATAGCTCCGGATAACGCTGGCCGGTTTTGCAGCGAGGATAATCTCGGCGCGCGGGCGTATGGTCGGTAACCCATTTGCCGCCTCGGCCAACAGGGAAAACGACTTTTGTGAGTCCGGTGACAAGGCTCCTATTTGCGCTCGATCTCCCAGTTTGAGTAAATATTGATCCGCACAAAAATCAAGGCTAATGATGCCGCCTTGTTGCCTAGGAGCTTCTTGTGCGGTGCCTACACTTTGTCTTGCGCCACAAGCAGCAAGTACAATGGCAAGACATATAATCCAGAGACGGAGGACCATGAAGCCAAACACCCTCAAAGCGAAAGCCGCAGGCCGACATAGGCAGACAGGCCTGGTGTTCCAAACCCGGAAACCTGCTGATAATCAGCATCAAACAGATTTTCAACGCGACCATAGACCTCAATTTTTCGCGATATCCGATACTGGCCCGCCAGGTCAACACGAGTCCAGGCGTCGACGTCTGAACCAAATGGGCCATCGGTTTCGTCCCCATTATACCTTACGACAAGCGAGCCTGAGAACGGGCCATCGCCTTTATAAATCAGCGATGCATCACCGGAATGACGGGGTATCCGGATTTGCCGCTCGCCTGTTTCAGCGTCGATGGCATCAATATAGGCGTAATTTATATCGAGACTGATATTGCTCAGCAGTCCCAGCCTGACAATGATTTCTGCGCCGTCGGCTTCGGTCCGAGCAATGTTTTCATATCTGAAATTTGGGGCAAAGACTATTTCGTTCTGTGTGTCTCGGTGAAAGTAGGTTCCACTGACGCGAAAGCGATCATCCGAAGTGCGCAGGTCAATCCCGATATCAAAGGCGTCGCTTGTTTCCGGCTGCAGGTCGCCATTTGCGGGAAGGGCCCCGAAAGTCTGTGTAAGCTGGAAAATTGTCGGTGCCTTGAAGCCCTCGCCCCAACTGCCCCGAAAGGTAAATGTCGGTGTGATCGCAAGGGACGCCGCCACCCGACCGGTCGTAACACCGCCAAAGCGGCTGTGATCGTCATGACGAATACCGCCGGAAAAGACAAACCCGTCAATCATTATGATTTCCGCAAGACCAAACACACTGGTTATGTCGGTTTCCTGGCCGTTTGCTTCAGTCGCTTCATGTTCACCGCCGCCGGCAATCCGCAATTGCGAACTGACATCGGCTGTGCCCTGATATCTCAGAATAAGCCTGTCGCCTTTATCGGTCTGCTCAAAGCCGCCAAAATTTCCGGTTCGGGTAATCTCGCTATATCCGGCCATCACCATGTTGGAGAGGCGTTTGTCAAAAAGCGGGATTTGTAGTGTTCCGTTGAGTAAGAGTTGCTCTGTACCTGATTGATCTGGCGAATCGGCAAGGGTAAAATCGGGTGGTGGAAACCCGTCAATATCGGTATTGCTATCCATATAGCGCGCACGGGCGTCAAAGCGGATATCGCGCGGGAGGTTCAGTCCGCCGCGACCGCTGATTGTGATGTTGTTATAGCTATCAGCTTCTCTGTTCCCATCGTCGGCGTCTGCTTTTGAAATGCCGTCGGTTCTGATGCCGGATAAGGATACGCGGAAATCGCCCCGTTGGTTCGTACCCTGAAGGGCTGCGCCGCCGCGAAACGTCGCGAAACTACCGCCTTCGACAAATCCGCTGGCCCCAAGGCCCGGCGACGGGCTTTTTGAGATGATATTGATAACGCCGCCAATCGCGTCAGACCCCCAGAGGGTCGACTGGGGTCCGCGCAGAACTTCAATTCGGGCGATGTCATTCACATCGAGAACGGAAAAATCGAAACCGCCACCGACTGCGGTTGGGTCGCCAAGGGGCACGCCATCAAGAAGAACCAGGGTTTGGTCGCTTGCAGCGCCCCGTATCCTCACGGTCGCGAGTCCCCCAAACCCGCCATTCTGGTTTATGGTAACCCCGGGCAGGCTTGCAAGCGCGTCAAGGATAAAGGCATAGCCTCGAATTTCGATATCGTCCGCAGTCAGAACAGAGATTGCGGTTCCGATATTGCTGGCTGGGCCCGGCAGGCGGGTCCCCTCAACAATAATTGTGTCAAGGTCTTTTTTATCTTCATCGGCTGAAGCGGGGGCTATGGCCGAGAACTGAAATGCCGCCAGTGAACAGACGATAAATCGTCCGGGATCATTGTTTATCATATGTTTTTCCTCCGCCGGGGCGCTCTCGCCCGGACATGATAGTTGGACCAATCAATGTCGCTGCATCGGAAAAAAATCCTGCCTGCGCGGCTATCCCGGCCGTCAGACGAGCGACGCGATGGCAGGTCTCCTGGCTTGCGGGTCAATGCCGGTTCGGCCGCCTTCCCGGGGAAACGCCCCAGTGGACAATGGCCGATGGCTCTCCACATACAGTTGCGGGAACAGCGCCGGCTTCTCACCGGCTTCCCTTTTCAGCCCATTACAGGCACCATCACGCCTCACCGTCGCAGGGTTGCACAAGAAGTCAATGATTTTGTCAAATTTCGCAGGAAGGTATTGTATGGCCGAGCGTATTACTGGTTGGACTGCGGATCGCCTGCCGCCGCTTGCTGGCAAGCACTACGTGATCACGGGGGGCAATTCGGGCATTGGGTTTGAGACGGCCCGCCATTTGTTGCGCGCCGGCGCGGACGTGACAATCGCTTGCCGGTCATCGAAAAAGGCGGAACAGGCACGCAAAAGCTTGAGCGAGG
>CAYSMJ010000051.1:14828-16221 GCA_964432075.1 uncultured Caulobacterales bacterium
CGGGAAGGTCGATACGCTCTCACTCGACCTTGGCCAGATGGGTTCGGTCCGTGCAGCCGCCGATTATCTGATGGACCGCGGCGCCGGGCTTGATGGTCTTATCAACAATGCCGGGATCATGCAGACGCCGCAAACGCGGACCGAAGACGGGTTTGAACTGCAATTGGCGACCAATCATCTTGGCCATTTTCTGTTAAGCGCTCTTGCCTTCCCCCTCGTGCGAAAGCGCAGTGGACGGATTGTAACAATATCAAGCATTGCCCACCATTTCGGGAAGATCGATTTTGACGACCTCATGCTGACGAAAACCTATGATCCGACCAGGGCATATGGCCAGAGCAAGCTTGCCAATCTGTTATTTGCACAAGCGCTGCACCATCGCCTTGAGGCTGCCGCCAGCCCGGTCATGTCCGTGGCTTGTCATCCCGGTTATTCGGCAACGGCGCTTCAGTCTACCGGGCCCTTCGGCTTCTGGAAGCTGATTTACGGCCCGGCCAATGCGTTTTTTGCCCAGCCTGCGGAAAAAGGCGCGCTCCCTTCGGTGCTTGCGGCTGCCGGAAATGAGGCCGTTTCTGGCGGTTATTATGGGCCACAAAGCTTTGGTGGCGCAAGGGGGCCGGTCGGTGATGCGAAAATTGCAGAGCATGCTCAAAAACGCGATATGATGGAAAAGCTCTGGGCCCGGAGTGAAGACCTTGTCGGTGAGAAGTGGCCTGCATTGTGAAATGAACAGGAAATATGATGCGACAGGATGAAAAATACAGACGATATCAGGAAATTGCCCGCGAAATTTCTGCCGTTCTTGAAGGAGAGCGGAACATCACGGCACGGATGGCCACGATATCCAATATTCTGCACCATGGTTTTGACCATTATTTCTGGACGGGATTTTACTGCGTTGATCCCGATAAACCCGACGAACTGGTGATTGGCCCTTATCAGGGCACAATGGGATGTCTGCGGATTCCGTTTGGCCGGGGGGTGTGCGGGGCTGCAGCGGCGAGTGGCGAAACGCTGATCGTGGAAGATGTGCACGCTTTTCCCGGCCACATTGCCTGCGATGCGCGCTCACGATCAGAAATTGTCGTTCCGGTTTGTGATTCCAAAGGGCGACTGCTGGCTGTGTTTGATGTGGATAGCGACCAGCCGGCCATGTTTGATTCGATCGATGCCAATGGGCTTGAGCCGATACTGGCCAGCGCTCTTTCGGGGGAGGACCGCAATCAGCCTTGAAAATCGAGCGCTGAGCCACGCGGGATTGGCGTTCCGAACCGCGCAGCATAATAGCGTCCGATCGCGCGGGCATTATCGAGAAAACGATGGCCATTGGCGGTCTTCTGGTCTGCTTGCGACGCAGAAGGACTGTCCGGCGCCAACACGAGGGTGGGACAAT
>CAYSMJ010000052.1:0-16193 GCA_964432075.1 uncultured Caulobacterales bacterium
ACTTTGAAAAGCTCGGCATACCCCTGCGCGAGGCCGAGGTGCTGCTCGGTGTCGAGGGGGCGGGCGGTACGCCGGGCGAGGCGCGCACTGGGGCCAATGCTGTTGGCGCGGCGCAAACGAAACAGAAAGTCGCCGTCGACGCCGTATTCGATTCTGTGTCGGTAGCAACAACCTTCAAGAAAGAACTTGAAAAGGCCGGCGTGATCTTCATGTCGATTTCAGAAGCGGTGCGCAAGCATCCCGAGCTTGTCCGCAAATATCTCGGTACGGTCGTACCGACGTCGGACAATTACTTTGCGACGCTCAATTCTGCGGTTTTCTCTGACGGAACGTTTGTTTATGTGCCAGAGGGTGTGCGTTGCCCGATGGAACTTTCCACCTATTTCCGGATCAATGAGGCAAACACCGGCCAGTTTGAACGCACACTGATTGTAGCCGCGCCGGGCTCTTATGTCTCTTATCTGGAGGGATGCACCGCGCCAATGCGCGATGAAAATCAGTTGCACGCTGCCGTGGTTGAACTCGTTACTGAGGATGAGGCGGAGATCAAATATTCAACCGTTCAGAACTGGTATCCGGGCGATAAAAACGGGAAGGGCGGTATTTACAATTTCGTGACCAAACGTGCCGACTGCCGGGGACGGAATTCCAAGGTCTCGTGGACGCAGGTCGAGACGGGCTCGGCCGTCACCTGGAAATATCCTTCCTGTGTGCTCAAGGGCGATGGCAGCCAGGGCGAATTTTATTCAATCGCCATCACCAACAATCATCAGCAGGCCGATACCGGAACCAAGATGATCCATCTTGGCAAGAACACCCGTTCCCGGATCATTTCCAAGGGCATATCCGCCGGCAAATCAGACCAGACCTATCGCGGGCTTGTCAGTGTTCACCGTAACGCCAAGGGTGCGCGGAACTTTACCCAGTGCGACTCGCTCCTGATCGGCCAGACCTGCGGCGCGCACACCATACCCTATGTCGAGAGCAAAACCCCCGGCGCGATCCTCGAACATGAGGCAACCACGTCCCGCCTGTCGGATGATCAGCTGTTTTATTGCCAGCAGCGCGGCCTGTCGGAAGAAGAAGCTGTCGCGCTCCTCGTCAATGGTTTCTGTAAGGAGGTTCTGCAGGAACTCCCCATGGAATTCGCAGTGGAAGCACAAAAACTGGTGAGCGTCAGCCTTGAAGGGAGCGTGGGGTGATCGGGCTGCTTTTCATTACGCAAGCCGCGCTGCCGCATGCCATCGATGCCGGGTGGCAGGGTCAGGACACCTGCGAGCGGCTTCAGGAGACTGACGCATTGCTGGCGTTCAAATGCACCTTCCCGCCGGGGGTGGGGCATGAGAGGCATTTTCACCGGGCCCATATCGGCTATGTGGTCGAGGGAGGAAGAATGCAGATTACGGACGATAAGGGCACACTCGAGCAGGTTATCCCGGCAGGCGTGAGTTGGCAATCGGCTGGTGTGCCCTGGCATGTGGCCGTCAATATCGGTGAGACCGCGACAAGCTACGTGATCGTCGAGCCAAAGACACATTCGTCGGAACCCAATCCGGCAACGAAGGATCAGAGCGCTGTCGCGGTCAAGGACTCTGCTCCGACCACGCCACCTTATTCCCCGGTGATTGAAGCCAATGGCGTCATTTATCTTGCCGGGCATCTCGGGCGCGATCCGCAAAGCCGTGCCCTACCGACGGGCATCATGGCGCAAACCCGCCAGACGCTGGAAAATATCGGCGCGACGCTCGCGTCCGTGAATGCAACCCATGCGGACATTGTCCGCTGCCAGGTTTTTCTTGCCGATATTGGCAATTTCGACGCGATGAATACTGAATACCGAAAATTCTTTCCCGGGCGTCCGCCCGCCCGCACGACGGTGGCGGTCGCCGGGCTCGCATTGGACGCGGAAATCGAGATTGAATGCACTGCCGTGCGCGGTCACGGCCAGACCATGGAAACAAATTGATGCTGACCATAGAAAACCTGCACGTCTGCGTTGAAGAGACGGAAATTCTCAAAGGTCTTTCGCTGGAAATTCCGGAAGGCGAGGTCCACGCGATCATGGGACCAAATGGCTCCGGGAAATCGACCCTGTCGCATACCATTGCCGGGCGCGATGATTATGAGGTGACCCTTGGCTCTGTGCTGCTTGATGGCGATGATATATTATCGCTTGATCCGGACGAACGCGCGGCAAGGGGTGTTTTCCTCTCATTTCAGCACCCAATGGAAATTCCGGGCGTTGCAACCATGAACTTCATCCGTACTGCGCTCAATGCCCAGCGGGTTGCCCGTGGTGAAGATGAGATGTCAGCGGCGGATTTCCTCAGAGCCTGCCGCGAAAAGGCAAAACTCGTTGGTCTGTCCGATGAAAAACTCAAACGCCCGTTCAATGTCGGCTTTTCCGGTGGTGAGAAGAAACGCATGGAAATGCTGCAGATGGCGCTGTTTGAACCGCGGGTCTGTATCATGGATGAGACCGATTCCGGGCTGGATATAGACGCGCTGAAAATGGTGGGTGAGGTGGTCAACACCCTGCGCGATGGCAGGCGCAGCTTCCTCGTGATTACCCACTATCAGCGGCTTCTTGATTATATCCGTCCGGACAAGGTGCATGTGCTTGCCGGCGGGCGTATCGTCAAATCTGGTGGGCCGGAAATCGCGAAAGAGCTGGAAAAATCCGGCTATGATCAATTTATTGAGGCTGCGTGATGGGTGGATTGTTTTTCTTGACGGGACCGGGACGGGGCAGGCAGGCGATTGGTTTTCAGCCTGAATGCCGGGCGCATTCCGGTGCACCGGGTTTGCCTTGCACAGACGCGCGAGAGGCGTCATGACCCAAATGATGATCGCCAATCCGACCGCTTACGAAGCTGCGCTTCTGGGCATGCTTGACGAGGTGGCAAGTGATGAGACCGCGCGGCGAGATGCCTTTGCTATATTCGCAGAAACAGGCCTGCCGCATCGACGCATGGAAGCCTGGAAATGGACTGACTTGCGCGGCGCGCTCAAACCGGTTGATTATCCGCCGGTAAGCCTTGAGCGGCCCACGCTTTTTCGGGATCAGGGGGTCTTCACGATTACGCTTGACGAGGATGGTGCCCATTGGGGGGACGGCGTCCCTGCCGGTGTGACCTTGCGGATGACGGATGAGGTGGCGGATATTCTGCCCTTACTCAATGATCATCCCATGGCGCGGCTCACCCAGTCTCTCGCCGGTGAAACGCTGATCATTGCGATTGCTGACGGCGCGGAAATCGCCGCGCCGATCCAGTTGTTCCGTGCAAATGGTGGCCCATTGGCGTTTCGTCGTGTGCTTGTTTCCCTGGGAACCGCAGCGGTGGCAACGATTATCGACACGATTGAGGCGGATGATCAGCCCGGTCTGGATAATTTATTGGTGGAAGCGCGGGTTGCGTCTGGCGCGCGGCTGAACCGCATCTGTCTGGGACGGGGCAGCGCAACCGGGGTCGATACGGCGACCTGGGGTGTGGAACTGGCCGCCGAGGCGCATTTTCACCAATCGGGACTTTTGTTCGGCGCGAAACGGTCGCGTTTTGAAACCCGCGCTGTTTTTACCGGCCCGCAAGCCGAGGCAAGCCTGTTTACCGCAAGCCTGATTGATGGCGAACGCCATGGCGATCTGACCACCCATATCGCCCATGGGGCGGAAGCCTGCTTCACCGAACAGGTCCACAAATCGGTGGTTGCCGGACGTGGGCAATCGGTTTTTCAGGGCAAGTTTCTGGTGGAGCCGGCCGGTCAGAAAACGGATGCCAACATGCAGGTCAACGCGCTCCTTCTTTATGAGGGGGCGACGGCAAACCACAAACCGGAGCTCGAAATTTATGCTGATGATGTTCAGTGTGCCCATGGGTCGACCTCTGGCGCCCTGGACGATGAGTCGCTGTTTTATCTGCGTCAACGTGGCTTAAGTGACCATCAGGCGCGTGCCCTGCTGGTGGAAGCCTTTATTGGTGAAGTGCTTGACGAAATCCCCCATGACGGGGTGGCCGAAATTCTCCGTCAGCAGATGAAAACATTTCTTGATGAGGTATAATTGACTTACGAAGTTGACCATATCCGATCGCAATTCCCGATTATGGAGCGCGAGATCCATGGACGTCCACTGGTCTATCTTGACAATGCGGCTTCGGCGCACAAGCCCCGGGCCGTGATTGACCGTATGTGCGAGGTGATGGAACAGGGCTACGCCAATGTTCACCGCGGGTTGCATACCCTGTCCAACGAGGCAACGGCCGCTTTTGAAGAGGCGCGGGTCAAGACGGCCCGTTTCATCAATGCAGCGGACCCGGAAGAAGTGATCTTTACCGCTGGCGGTACTGATGCCTTCAATCTTGTTTCCTATGCCATGGGCGTGGAGGAGCTTGGCGAGGGTGATGAGATTATCCTCTCGATCATGGAGCACCATTCCAATATCGTCCCCTGGCACCTGTTGCGCGAGCGCAAGGGTGTTGTTCTCAGATGGCTTGATGTCAGCGATGATGGCGAAATCGATATTGAAGCCTATCGGGCGATGTTCAGTAATCGTACAAAGCTCGTTGCCCTCTCGCATATGTCGAATGTGCTGGGGGCCGAAACCCCGGCGAGGGAACTGGCGCATATCGCCCATGATCATGGGGCAAAAATTCTTTTTGATGGCTGTCAGGCTTCGGTCCACCAGCCGATTGATGTCCAGGACATTGATTGCGATTTCTATGTGATGACCGGCCATAAGCTTTACGGACCCACCGGCGTCGGAATTCTACACGGAAAAAAATCCGTGCTTGATCGTCTGCCGCCTTATCGAGGCGGGGGTGAGATGATTGATATCGTTGAAACCGAGCGCGTGACTTATAATGAGGCACCACACCGTTTTGAGGCTGGAACACCGGCCATCATTGAGGTGATCGGGTTTGGTGCGGCGATTGACTGGATCCATGAAACAGGCATGCAGGCCATTGCCGACCATGAAGCCGGTTTGGCAGAACACGCCATGGAAGAACTTCGTAAGCTTAACTTTATCCGACTTTATGGCGATGCCCGGGGTAAAGCCCCGATCATCTGTTTCGGGATGGAAAATGCCCATCCGCACGATATCTCGGCCATTCTCGACCGCTCGGGCATTGCCGTGCGCGCCGGTCACCACTGCGCCCAGCCCCTGATGAAACGGCTTGGTGTAAGCGCCACGGCGCGGGCATCTTTCGCAGCCTACAATACCCATGCCGATGTGGATGCCCTGGTTGCGGGGCTGCACAAGACCCACCAAATGTTTGGCTGAACCACTGGAGACACCATGACCGACAATCGCGACATGATCGCTCTCAATACCGCAACAGCGACGGCGGAAACACCAGTCGAGGCGCCCGATCAGCCCGAACAGAACGCAGAGACGAGCGGCTCCAGTGCAATTCCGCAAGTTGAGCTTGAACAAATTACCCTCGACGTGATCAAGAATCTCAAAACGGTTTACGACCCCGAGATTCCGGTCGATATTTACGAGCTTGGGCTCATTTATCGGGTGGATTTGTCCGATCAACGGGTTCTGACAATTGATATGACCCTGACGGCGCCGGGTTGCCCTGTGGCCGGGGAAATGCCGGGCTGGGTCGAGGGCGCCGTCCGGGGAACGCAAGGTGTCGACGACGTGAAGGTTAACATGACCTTCGACCCGCCATGGACACCGGAGCGAATGTCGGAGGAAGCCAGGCTTGAACTCGGCTTCATGTAAATCCGACCATCGGGACTTACCCCCAAGGGTTTCGCGGACAATGGAAAAAAGGTAGTCTATCAATATGGCAAGACGTGAAAGACCCAAACCGATCACCCTGACGGATGCCGCGGCCGAGCGCATGGCCGAGATTATGGCCAATGCCGAAAAAGATTTTATCGGTGTCAAGATCGGTGTGACAAACGGGGGTTGCGCCGGTATGGAATATACCATGGATTATGCGACGGAAGTCGGGCCTCTTGACGAGGTGGTTGACGAGAACGGTATCAAGGTCCTGATCGACCCGAAGGCGATCCTTTTCCTCCTGGGCACGCAGGTCGACTTTGTAACCGAAAAGCTATCCCAGCGCTTTGTCTTCAATAATCCGAACCAGACCGATGCCTGCGGCTGCGGCGAAAGCGTGACGATCATACCGGCAGCTGCTGGCGTTTGAGCGCTCAACCGGTTGTGCGCATGCCATCAGCGGTGACAAGCCGGGGCCTGCCGGACGCTGAGAGAATAGACTGCAGCGTTTCTACATCGCCGCCCTCACGGTCAGCGAACAGGCATTTTCCGTATTCAGCTGAATAGTTTCCGGCATGGATCACATGCGGCGCAGGCGTGGCGCAGACGATACGCGCCCCGCGCAGTATTTCTCCTTGAAACAGGTCGAGGGCGTCGCGTTTGAGATGCGCCGGGACCACAAGCACCACCGATTGAAGATCGGGCAACCTGTCACGCTGGACACTCGGCACGGGAAAGCGACCGGGCAGGGGACGTTTTTCCGACCATGGCAAAGCCGCGCTGATCACCCCCGCCGGCCCGCCGTTAAGCGTGACCAATTGTTCGGCACTTGCGCAGGTTCCAACAACGATCGCGACGGACTCGTCCTGATCAACCATCTCGGAAATCAAATCCTTCAGATCATGTTCTATATTCTGGACACGAATGAGATAGCTTTGATAGGGCGCCTGGTCCCGCAAGCCGAGCGCGGTTTCTTCATCCCACATTTTGGCAAGGCGCTCTGACCAGGGATCAAAATCATAATCGTTGCAGTAATCGTGCGTAAGAAAAAGGCGTATGGTGCCGCTATCGCGATTGAGGATTGAGCCACGCACGATCCGCATTCCGTGACGCATCGCCATTTGTTCCAGCGTAAACAGGCTGAACAGCGCATGCGTATCCGTTCGCAATGGGCTCAGGCTGTTGCTGGTGAGAACGATCGGGGCGTAAGCTATGTCCATCACAATGATGCCGTCATCGGAGAGAATGATTTTTATGCGGTCGAGTACGGCGGCTGGATTTCGCGATTGATCAAAACCGGACAGTACGGTGACGATGTCAAAAAGACCGGTGTCAAGAAAGCTCTCGGTAAATGCTGTCGTTTTTGCGCGATATGTCTCGACCCAGCTGGGGTAAACGCTTTCGCGGGGTTTTGCGATATTGCTGATATCAAGCGCGCGGCAATCGCGGCCGGAAAGCATTTCGAGAGCCTGTGTTGCTGCTGATCGCGCGGCGCGCTCCATGGAGGGCAGGGCGGGGAAGGGGGCTTCCGGTATGCTGTCTTGTGATGGAATCGTCTGGAGGAGGCCACAGGCGCGCACGTCCTTGCCGGGATCGCAAAGGAAAAGCTCGGTCGGTGTGCCGGTTACGGCAGGCGCCTTGGACCTGCGCCGAAATCGGAGCCTGTCATTGTTTGTGTGCGATGGAAAGGCGATGGTTGTCAGGGCGCGGCTGCCGCATGCCCTGCACCGATGTTCGAACGTCTCGTCTGACACAAGCGAAATCCTGGCGCTGCAATAGGCGCACCATGCCGGGTTACGGTAAATCTCGCGTAAATCGATGTCGGCAATTCGGGAGCCCGTTGGCGCTTTTCAGCGGGAAAGATGGGCAATCAGAGCGCGCTGGAACCGGGTTCCGGCTGCAATCTGGTCGAGGGTGATGAACTCATCGGCCTGATGGGCCTGGTCAATCGAGCCTGGGCCGCAAATCACCGTGTCATAGCCAGCTGTCTGAAACTGGCCTGCTTCGGCGGCATAGCCGACAACATCCGTCGAATTGTGGCCTGTAATCTGCTGACATAACGCAGCGGCGGGGTTGTTTTCGCGGGGCGCGAGTGGTGGCGCGTTGGTCAACTGCTCGGTGGTGATGGCGCATTGTTCGTTAATCGCGCGCATCTGTGTCTGAAGCGCACTGGCATAGGCTGTGAAATCGGCGAAAAAGTCTGCCGGGCTATCGCTTGGCAGCGCGCGCAGGTCCCACTCAAAACTGGCTTCGGCGGCCATGATGTTCAGTTGGCTACCGCCATGCATGACATTGACCGTTGCGGTCGTGTAAGGCGGCATAAACGGGCAGTCCGGCCGCGCCCCGGCGCGGTTTTCAAGTCGCCTATCCGCGATCCAGCCGACCAGACGAGCGGCATACTCAACTGCCGAAACGCCGCGTTCGGTCTGACTGGAATGGGTCGTAAAGCCGGTCACCGTGGTTCGGAACGAAGCGATGCCCTTATGTCCGTCAACCACTTTCATTTCCGTTGGTTCGCCAACAATGACGGCGCGAATGACCGGCAGCTCCTGTCTGATCCGCTCAATCATCCGGGGTGCCCCGAGACAGCCCACTTCCTCATCATAGGATAAGGCAAGGATAATCGGATGTCTCAAGTCAGCCGCAATGATTTCCGGAACGAGGGAAAGTGTGATTGCCGGGAAACTCTTCATATCCGCGCTTCCCCGGCCGTAAAATCGGTCACCACGCCGGGTTAGCGTAAACGGATCGCTTGACCAGGCCTGTCCGTCCACCGGAACCACATCGGAATGACCCGAAAGCACAACCCCGCCATCCACTTCAGGCCCGATTATGGCATAAAGATTTGATTTTTCACCACTGTCGTCGGGGACCCGCTGAGCCGCAATCCCAAAGCCGGACAGATAGGCTTCAACCGTTTCGATCAGCGACAGGTTTGAGTGGCGTGATGTTGTGTCAAGGCCAACAAGAGTCTCGATCCATTTAAGTTGTTCAGCAAGGTCAGTCATTGGTTAAAAAATCCTGTCCGAATCCGGGAAAATTTATCATGAATTCGTTCATTTTAATTCCTTACCAAATCTAAAGAAAGGCGAAATACTATAAATCTGCCGAGGGACTCTTTTGGTATACGGTTTGCTTACACAGATGCATCAGCCGCGAAAAGCGAGGATGCATCATGGCTTCGTACCGTACCCCATCGCCTGAGGCAAAACAAACGATCCGGGTATTCCGGAAACCATTTTGGAGCCGGCAGGACGGAAATGTCGCTATTCTCACGGCACTGACGATCCTGATCATGTTCGTACTGGCCGGCGGCGCGGTAGATAT
This sequence comes from uncultured Caulobacterales bacterium, assembly GCA_964432075.1. Classification (GTDB taxonomy): domain Bacteria; phylum Pseudomonadota; class Alphaproteobacteria; order Caulobacterales; family Parvularculaceae; genus CALLPQ01. The sequence continues at coordinate 9,062 of CAYSMJ010000052.1, forward strand.
CATCAGGATGACAACCTTGCGGGCAGAACTACAGGAGGCAACGGACAGCGCGGTCCTTGCCGCCGCTTCGCTGGCAAATGCCCGCGAGCCTGAAACGGTTGCGCGCGACTATTTTGACAATAACTTTGACGAGACCCGATATGGTCTCGCAACCGTGGACTTTAATCCTGTTGCCACGGCGAATTCGCTTGAACGCAAGGCTGTCCGCGCAACAGCAAGGGCGGAGATGCCGACGGTCTTTCTCGGTATTCTCGATATCATCAACGGGACCCCGGGCCGCTTTGGAAAACTTGCCATCGAGGTCAGTAGCGAGGCTACCGAATCCGAACAGTTTCTGGAAGTTGCACTTGTCGTCGATATCTCCGGCTCGATGTCGGGACCCAAGATTGCCACTCTGCGCTCGGCGAGTGAAACCTTTATCGACAGGATCTTTGACGATTCCGAGGCTGGCCAGACCTCATTCAGTCTGATTCCCTTTTCGGCCAATGTAAATATTGACCCGCTCTTTGCCGATTTCGCCGATACCAGCGCCCTGACCGTACCAGTCGCCAAACCCTGTCTTCTTTATGAAGATGAGGATTTTGACCGGTTTGACATTCCGGAACGCAGCGCGGTCGATCAGGCTGGCACGGGCGAAATCGATCAGTGTGCGCCAACCGCCGCCATCTTCAATACCGACAACCGGATTGATCTTGTGAATACGGCCAACAGCTTGTCTGCAGGGGGGCGAACCGACGGTCATATCGGTTTAATGTGGGGACTGAAGGCGTTGTCGCCGGACCTTCGTGGCCGGCTTGGCGGTACCTATCCTGACCGTCCGCTCGCCCTGAACGACAAGACCGTAAAAGTCCTTGTTGTGATGAGCGACGGGGATCTGAACCCGGCAGATGTGCCTGATGCTGTCACCGCATTTAACAATGCCACGGCAACTTTCGAAGAGATGTGCGACGATGCCCGTAATGACGATATTCTTGTCTTTACCATCGGGTTTCAGATCGCGCCCGGGTCTGCCGCTGACTCCCTGTTGTCGGCCTGTGCCACGTCTGTCAGCCAGTATTATTTTGTTGAAACGGCCGACCTGAATGCTGCCTTTAACTCGATTGCCATATCCATTCAAAAATTGAGGATTACTGCATGATCAAGTCCGGTATCGGGAGGGTGCCCAACAGAAAAGGATCGCGGTCAGCCCAGCGCGGGATGGCTGCGGTCGAGTTTGCGCTCATAGCCCCTGTCTTTTTTGCCCTTATGTTCGGGATCATCGAGACAGGCTGGCTGATGATCAAGATCTCTCTTATCGATAACGCTGTCGAGACTGCTGGCCGGGATATCTATACTGGCGCGGCCCTTAGTGATGCAACGATCACGCAGGATAGTCTCAAGACGCAGATCTGCGACATGGTTCCGATCGTGAGGGATTGTGAACAGAATATTGCCCTTGAGGTCACGACGATCACCGGGTTCGACAGTATTCCAACCAGTGGCGCCACCTGCCGGGATTCATCGGATTCAGCGATTCAGCCAAAAGCCAGTTATAATCCAGGCGCTGGCTCGTCGACGTCTTTTATTCGGGTCTGTGTAACAACAGGTGTTCTCGCTCCCTTGATCGGGGCCGGGATGAATTTGACAAAAAATGCAAACGGCAATTTTGAGATTATCTCAATGCTTGCTTTTGCCAACGAGCCATTTTGAGGAAGCCATGATCAATTGTTTTGCAAAAGACCGGTCCGGCCTCGCAGCTGTTGAATTTGCGCTTGTGCTTCCCATATTGACTGGGCTTTTGTTTGGTTCTGTTGCCATCTTTGATCTGTACAAGGCAGACCGGGCGACATCCCATGCTGCGAACACGATTATTGACCTGGTCTCACGCCAGGAGACAATGGATACAGCGGGCGCTGATGCCTTTTTTGCGGCGGCACGCGGGCTTGTGGGACGCTATGGCCGCGATGATGCATTTGAGATAACGCTTGCCGGCATCAATGCCGATGACACCAATTATGATGGAACAGCAGAGCTGTCGGTTGGCTGGACGGTTTCCAACCCGAATGCAAGCGATCTCACGGATGCCGAGATTGCTTCTCTCTCGCTCCCGGAAATTCCCATTGGCGAGTCTGTCGTTTTCATTCGGCTACGAAACAGCTATGCAACAGTATTCAGTGGTGAGCGCGATTTTGCCCGCGAAACCGCGCGCAGACCCCGCTTTCTGGCTCGGATCGCCTATGAATGATACGAGCGGCGGCGGTAGCCCCTGAGGTTCAGATCGAAAGGAACCCGTCATCGCTTTCCGAAGGCTGGAATTCAGGGTTGTGAGCTGGTCATCGCATTACGGATGAATTCACGAACCTTCTGATCAATGTCGCGCCATTCGGCCAGATAGGGGCGCTTGAAGCGATAAATAACGGCAAGGTCGGCATTGATTTCCAGTTCACGCCAACATTCCGGACTTGTGATTGTGGGGACATCTTCATTATAGCAGAACAGGGCGACGGTATTTCCGTCCATGGCCTCACCAATAAACAGTGTTGAATTGGCGTATCCGTTCGTGGGTACCGTTTCTCGCTGTTTTTTGAAGACATAACGATTGAGACCATAGGGTGTGCGCGTCCCCCGCTGATCAATTGTGTGGGGCAGGTAGAGCGCATTGATGCGATCGGTCTCGGTAAAGCTGCTCACACGCGGAACGATGGTCATGTCGATACGGCGCGAGTCCGGCTCATTGTCGACAAAATCAGGTTTCCAGGACGGGACATAGCCGGAAAAAGTCGGCCAGAGCGCGTAAAGATGCATTTTTCCAAGGCTGCCACCCCGGCGCTCGCGCGGATAGATTGTATAGCTGGCCGGAAGCTCAAAAGGGTGGCCCCGTATGGACAAGCGAACCTTTTCCTCGCTCACCGTCGGGCTTGGCACATTGCCACTCAGATCATCATAGCTTGGCGCGATATAAAGGAACAGAAAGATTGCGCAAAGGATAAGGGTGGCGAGAAAAATCCCGATTGTGTAGCGCCAGCTTGATTCCTCGTGGACCTCATCACCGCCAAACCCGTAATTTGCATTCATATCATCATGCCCTGATCGCTGTAACAGGAGATACCACGCCTGCAACAGCGATCAAGCCATGGCGAAGCGCCTCGAACACGGTTTCGTATTGAATCTGCCTAAAGCGCCTCAATCATTTCTGCGACCAGGGAATGGCGAACAACCTCATCCTTGGAAAACCGCACAACCTTGACCCGCTCAAGCGGCTCAAGCCGACGCGCGACCTCATCAAGGCCGGACATGCCCGGCAGGAGATCACTCTGGTCGGGGTCTCCCGTCACGACAATTGAGGAATTCCAGCCGAGCCGGGTCAACAGCATTTTCAGCTGACCATAGGTGCAGTTTTGCGCCTCATCGATTACCACATAAGCATTGTTCAGTGTGCGCCCGCGCATGAATGCAATTGGTGCGATCTCGATCACGTTTTCCGCCGCCAGCGCTTTCAGCCGCTTTGACGAAAGCCGGTCGCAAAGCGCGTCATGAAGCGGTCGCAAATAGGGGGAGAGTTTTTCTTCCATGTCCCCCGGCAGGAAACCAAGGCTCTCGCCAGCTTCAACGGCAGGGCGCGAAAGGATGATCCGGCTGACCTTGCCTGCCTCAAGAGCCTCGACTGCCTTGGCGATTGCGACATAGGTCTTTCCAGTCCCGGCCGACCCGATTGCAAATACCAGGGGATTTTCTTCGATGGCTGTAATAAGCTCTGTCTGCGTCTCATTTTGGGGTTTGATATTTTTTCGGTACTTTGTGTCGCGCTGCTCTGTTTTCAGGGGTGACCATTGAGGTTCATCAAATAGTCTTCTCACATTATCAGGCATTGTTTCTTCAAATTGTTCTGTTTGGTATTTGTTATGACGTCTTGCAGCGCGTTTACCCATGTGCTGAGCCTCCTCACTTATTAACCATAACCATGATCGTATTGATCGATGGTATACAAACAATTGACGGGTGTACCGATTGGCACGGTCTTTTCACCCTGCTGGCGTCGTTTCCGGCAGGTTGAAGAAGAGGCAAGAGATGATGCTGGTTTCATAAACGCAGATTTACCGGCGCCCGGTCCGACAAGGCCTGTCAGTAAAGATCTGTTCAGATGAAAAAGGAGACCGGGCACACCTGCCGCGCTCTTGCGACGGTTGCGATCAGGACAGGAAAAGAAAACGCCCGAATCGATCATATTTCCGTTATACAGTGGAAAACGTGTGATGAATAGCGCTGTGCGCTGGGCAGCGACTATTTCATTAAATATTCATAAGGATGAATGCGTTTGCCCAAATCCCCGCGGGCCGATCGTTTTGCAATCCGATATCAGGCTGCCTTGACGCGCGCCCAGGCATTGGTGAGCTTTGAATGGATTTCCGGCGGAAAGTTCTGCCAGGATGAGCGACCACGGGTTGCATCAATAATAAAAATCGATTCGCGGGGCAGGAGATAGGGGGCGATGGCGTTCCGTACGCCAACAGCTGTCTGGCGACAGGAAACGGTCCAGACATTGTCAGCGATCTTGAAGGCTGGCCCAAGGGTCAGAATGGCGGCTTCAACGCGGGTTGCCGCGGCGCTGACCACATCGAAGATCAAGATAAAATTTGAATCCCCATTATGCGCTTCGGTCGTTGCGGCGGTACCATTTTGCTTTAACGGGTTGCCGCTTTGTCCGGTTCGCTTGCCAAACCGTGGCCTATTGGAATTCGCTTCGGCATCTTTACCAAAAAGGCCGGCAAAGCTTTGTTCTTCCTGGGCTTCTCGCCACCGGTTTGCGCCTGCAGGTGAGATCAGTGACCAGGCGGCAAGACGGCCTTCGTGCGCAAATTTCTTCAACTGGTCGGCCGTGTAAGGTCCAAAAACCTTCTCGTCGACTTTAAGGCACCAATTGTCAGCGGCAAGCATCGCGTTCGTTCCTATTCGAGGTCGTCACCGTCGGAGCGGTGCTTGCGTAAGGGGTTTGCAAGTCCGGTGCCAAATCGGGCAGGTTGGGGGTGGGTATTATCGTCGTCCGCTGCGTCCTGCGGCGGGCCGCCAGTGGCCTCGAAAACCGCGTCCATGCGCTCGGCCGGACCCTGGAAAATTACACCAACACCAATATCATGATGACGGACCACGCGCGCGCGCATCCGCCCGACCACAAGGTCAGTCCCAAGCGGGGGACGCGGGTCGAGCCGCAGGGAGGCGCCCGTCAGTGAAACATCAAGAATCGTCGCATCCATCTGTGAGCCATCCTCGTGGCAAATGGCAACCGGACGGTCCATGGCAATTCGGGGGGAAACCCGGCGATCAACGTCCCGCTGACCACGATTGAGAACCCGGATCAGCGCATCGGCTGTGCGTTGGGATTTTGCGCGTCGGGTTCTGTATTGAACCGCGAAGCCATTCTGGCCGACGCGAATCACAAACCCCTCAAACCTGCCCACACTGTCCACATAAAGGACAATTCTGTCGCCGACGGATGGCGTGTGCTTGGCGCGCACCATGGCGCCGCCGGCAGAAATATTGACAACCATACACGGTCGCTCGGTGCCATCATCGAGAAGATAGCGCGCTTTCAACCGAAAGCCGGTGCGTTTATGGCGACGCCGATCTTCATAGTCGTTGGGCTGGCTTTTGCGACGCACCCCGTCTGGTTTCTTTGCTTGATTCACGGATCGCCTCTGCCGGCAATGACTGCTGATTGCGTTGACGCTATCGGCTTTTGGTGAACAAAGTCTTTGCCTCAGGGTTGCAGATATCTCGGCGCGGGGTGTTTTTACACGGCTTTGTCCCTAAATCATTGTCATATCTGGTTCAAAACAGGACGGGTACCCCTTGATGACGCTTGAATCCCCGCCACAATCCCCGCCACGGCGCGACTGGGTATTGCGGGCGCCTGCTATTGTTATCGTTCTCCTCGTCGTGATGGCTGTGGTTGGCGCTCTGATGGCGTTTGCGCCGCCGCGCTTCACGGCGACCCTGTTTTTTCACGCAAGTCTCATTCCGGCGCGATTTGCCGTTGCAGGAGAATATGGACTTGGCCCGGCACAGCTATTCCTGCCTCTACTCAGCCACCAGTTTCTCCACGGCAACGCACTGCATCTGTTCATGAACATGATGTTTCTGCTGGCCTTTGGCACACCGGTGGCAACGCGAATGGCATCGCGGACGATTTTTTCCGGTTACGGACCACCAGCCGGGCTGGCACAAACGCGACCATCAGCATGGGGCGGTTTTGTGTTTCTGGCCTTCTTTTTGCTGAGCGGCATTTTCAGCGGTCTGGTTTTCGTAGCGGCAAACTGGAGTGCGCCGATTCCGGCGGTCGGTGCATCAGGCGCGATCAGTGGGCTGATGGCCGCGGCAATCCGCATCGCCGTGCCTGCGGTTGGTTATCGCGGGATAGATTTCAACGCGGGCATCCTGCCAATAACTCATCCGCGCGTGGTTCAGTTCAGCCTTGCCATTGTCTGGCTGAACTTTGCCATCGGTTTTCTCGGGAATTTTTTAATGCCAAATGGCGCGCAAATCGCCTGGGAAGCCCATATTGGTGGTTATCTCTTTGGCCTGTTCGCATTTCCGCTTTTTGATCGGCTGACGCGATAAAAAAAGGCTGCATCTGCGAATTTCAGATGCAGCCCTGTCTTCAAGACGAAAGTTCGATTTTATGAGCCGGAGCGGTAGCCATTGCCATCGTCGCTGGACTTGTCATCCATCATGGCGCTTTCGCCCATGTCGTCTTCCATGCCATCGTCATTTTTTGGCGGCATTAAAACAGTATCAATGACGTGAATGATGCCATTTGATGCATAAATGTCCGCGTTGACTACGGTTGCGTTCCCGACTTTTACACCATCAGTGCCGTCAACGGCGACACTGGCACCGTTTACCGTTTCCACGTCAAGGGTCTGGCCGGCAAGGGCTTTTGATTTCACTTTGCCGCTAACCACGTGATAGGTCAGAATTGAAGTAAGCAGCCCTTTGTTTTCAGGTTCGAGCAATGTTGCAATTGTACCCTCGGGCAGTGCAGCAAAAGCTTCGTCGGTCGGTGCAAAGACCGTAAACGGACCTGTACCGCGTAACGTCTCCTCAAGGCCTGCGGCCTGAACAGCAGCGACCAGCGTCGTAAAACTGCCGGCCCCGA
>CAYSMJ010000053.1:0-15955 GCA_964432075.1 uncultured Caulobacterales bacterium
CAGGCAGGCGCTGGGGCGTGCGGCTGTCGAGCTTTTCGATCCGCGTGTCAGCCGCCCCGCGATAATGGATAATCTCGGCATCGGGATAAAGTTGGCGCAGGCTCGCCGCCCGGCGGACCGAATTCGTCCCGATGGCAAGCCCCGCGGCACGGTCGGTCTCGAAATCGGCCAGCGTCACATCCGGATGCAAAACCAGCGCATCCTCGACCGCCTCACGGGCAAGATAGGCGCCAAGCACCAGCCCCGGGGTTTCCTCATCGCCCGGCACATCCTTGAGCGAATGCATGGCGCAGGTCAGCGCGCCCGCGCGCATCGCATCGCGGATCTCGCCGACAAACGCCCCGCCCTTGCCGCCATGGCGATCAAGCTTTGAGGTCTGGTCCACATCCCCGCGCGGTTTGAACCGAACAATCTCAGGCTCAAGCCCGGGTATCGCGGCACGCAACTGGGCCACGATCTCATGGGTCTGGGCCATGGCCATGGCCGAAGAGCGCGTTCCGATTTTCATACGATCCCTCTCGATGCGATCCCCATTGGACCGATTGTTGGGCCATTTCTGCGAATGACAATCATATGCGATCTTTCTTTTGAGAATGCATAACAATAGCTGAATTTATCCAACGGCTTAGCCTGTTTTTTGCTCGCGATGGTTTGATCTTGATCATGGAACATGCAACCCATCCGCCTTAAAACCGCCTGATGCCCGAAACGTGGCAAAGGGGCGCGTCGCCACGCCGCGCTCTTTATCTATGTAAAAGACGTAACGGCATGAGAGACAAGACAGACAGGAATAACCGGCCATGGATTATGAGGCTTTTTTTCGAAACACGCTGGAGACCCTCCGCGACGAGGGGAATTATCGGGTGTTCACCGATATCAAACGCCGGGCCGGCCAGTTCCCCCGCGCTTCTTACCATGGCAATCTGAACCGGGACGAGGTCACCGTCTGGTGCTCCAACGATTATCTTGGCATGGGCCAGCACCCGGCGGTGCTGGAGGCAATGCATGCTGCCCTTGACGAGTGCGGCGCGGGCGCGGGCGGCACGCGGAATATTTCCGGCACCACCTCTTACCATGTGGCGCTGGAGCGCGAATTGGCCGATCTTCACGACAAGGAAGCCGCGCTCCTGTTTACCTCCGGTTATGTGTCGAACTGGACGGCGCTTGGCACGCTGGCAGGCCGCATCCCCGGCTGCATCGTTCTATCGGACGAACTGAACCATGCCTCGATGATCGAGGGGATCCGCCATGCGCGGTGCGAGAAGTCCATTTTCAGGCATAATGATCTGGCTGATCTGGAGCGCCTCCTGCAACAGCTGCCCGCCGACGCACCCAAGCTGATCGCGTTTGAGAGCGTTTACTCCATGGATGGCGATATCGCGCCGATCGCCGAGATCTGCGACCTCGCCGACCGCTATAATGCCATGACCTATCTTGATGAGGTCCATGCGGTTGGGCTGTACGGGCCACGCGGCGGCGGCATTGCCGAGCGCGACGGGCTGATGGACCGGCTGACCGTGATCGAAGGCACGCTTGGCAAGGCCTATGGCGTTGTCGGCGGTTATATCGCCGCATCGGCTGATCTTTGCGATTTTATCCGCAGTTTTGCCTCCGGCTTTATCTTTACCACCGCCCTGCCGCCTGCGATCTGCGCCGGAGCGCTGGCCTCGATCCGTTATCTGAAGACGTCAGAGGCGGAACGCCGTCAGCACCAGGAGCGCGTCGCGACCGTGCGCCGGGAGCTGGGCCGGATCGGCATTCCCACCCTCGACAATCCGAGCCATATCGTGCCGGTGATGGTGGGCGACCCGGTCAAGTGCAAATGGATTTCCGACTGGCTGATGGAACATCACGGCATCTATGTGCAGCCGATCAACTTCCCCACCGTTCCCCGCGGCACCGAGCGCCTGCGCATCACCCCCTCGCCCGTCCACACCGACGATGATATCCGCCACCTCGTCAGTGCCCTGAGCGAAATCTGGAACCAGTGCGCGCTGGCAAGGCAGGTGGCCTGAAACGGAGCGAGTGGCCTGAGGCGGGTCGGAATTCTGACACTAGACTGCGTACCCTTTTTGTTGAATCAAAAACGCAGTCTAGAGTCTTGAGTTGTCGCGCATTCGAACCCAAGTCGATGGATGGTAACCATCGACGAGCACACCTTTTGTGAACGCGCTCTAACGTTTCAAAAGCGGGTTATTACGCTTCCGGTACAGATGTTCAATGACTGGAGATTAAGTCGTCAGCCCTCAGTGAAAATGTCCTTACCCTCTGATTTTCTTTGCGCGATTTTCTGTTTCGGGGATTTTGAGAGCGATCCAACCTGAAGACGATGATCCTGCGCCGCATCACCGAACACGTCAAAGCCCAGAACCGGTTTGCCATAGCGCTTGACTTTGCGCCGGGGATGGTGTCATGCCGTGCTTTTGATTTTGCGTCGGTCTGTATTGGCCGGCGACCCGCACTGGAGTTCCGTCATGGCCAAACCGACCACCATCAAGATCCGCCTGAACTCGACCGCTGGCACGGGCTATTTCTACGTGACCAAGAAAAACACCCGGACCATGACCGAAAAGCTGGTCCTGAAGAAATATGACCCGGTTGCCCGCAAACATGTTGAGTTCAAGGAAGGCAAGATCAAGTAATCTGCCTGCGGCCCACACGAACCGGAAAAAAACCTGAATTTCTGTCCTCGCGCAGGCATTACGCGGCAGCAAGGATGACCTGATTTCGACCGCTGCTTTTTGCCCTGTACAGGGCCTCATCCGCCCGTTTGATCAGTTTCTGCGCATTGTCGTTTTCGATATCGGCCTCGGTTGAGGCGATACCGATGCTGACGGTGATCTGGATGCCGTCCTTGCTTCCATTGATCGGGATGCGCATGGTCGACACATCCTGGCGCAGGCGTTCGGCCACGATATGGGCAAAGTTGATATCCGTGTCGGGCATGGCGATCAGAAATTCCTCGCCGCCATACCGGCAGGCAAGATCGATCCCGCGCACGGCCCCGGTGATCCGGTTCGCGAATTCCCTGATGACCGCATCGCCCGCATCGTGACCATGGGTATCGTTGACCACCTTGAAGTGATCAATGTCAAGCACAAGCACCGAAAGCGAGCGACCGGTCCAGTAGGCGCGGTCGAACATGGCGGAAAGGTGGCTTGCCAGATAACGGCGATTATATAGCCCGGTCAGTTCATCCGTTACCGCCATTTCAAGGCTCGCCTGAAATGAAGAGCGGAGCTGGTCAAGCTTGTGCTTCCAGCGCAGCTGGGTCATGACGCGGGCATTAAGCTCATTGCGATCGATGGGCCGTGTCACATAATCATTGACGCCGATATCAAGCGCGCGGACCAGCTTGCGGGTATCGCCATCCCGGACGATGGCGAGAATGGGCGTCAGCCGGGTTTCCTCAAATGACCGGATCTGTGAACACAATCGCAGCGGATCCGCCGTCTGCATCGCCATATTAACGATGATCAGGTCGGTGCTTCCTGCGCGCACGGCATTCAGATTCCCCTCGAGATCGCAAATCGCGCTGACGTCATAACATTCACCAAGAACGGCGCCCAGCCGCTGAATCTGGTCGACCTGCTCGTCCATGATCACGATCCGGCGCGACATTTCGCTTTCGTCAAATAAATTGATGTCATTGACCACACCAAGCCCCTGACCGGTCTGATGGCGCATCCGCAATTCGTCGGTCATGGATTTCAATCGGGTCAGGCTGCGGACCCGCGCAAACAGGGCAATGTCCTTGACCGGCTTTGTCAGAAAATCGTCGGCGCCGGCATTGAGCCCGGCAATCCGGTCGGCCTGCTGGTCAAGCGCGGTGACCATGACCACGGGGATATGCATGGTTTCCGGGCAGGATTTCAGGGTTTGGCATACCTCAAACCCGTCAATGCCGGGCATCATGACGTCAAGGAGAACAATATCAGGTTGTTCGCGCTTTGCTGTTTCGATCGCCTCTGCGCCTGAAAACACTCCGATGACATCAAAGTATTCAGCCCGCAATTTGGCTTCGAGCAGTTTTACATTGGGCTCAAGGTCATCAACGACCAGAACGCGTGCCGTCATCGGGGCTCACCAGGAAATTATACGCAACTTTCCTGACCTGCTTAACCCAGATACCTTTTTACTTTCTCAACAAAGGTCGAAACCGAGATCGGTTTTGCCACATAATCTTCACAACCGCCGGCACGAATGCGTTCTTCGTCGCCTTTCATGGCAAATGCCGTGACCGCAATGACAGGAATGTCGGCAAGATCGGGATCGGCCTTGATCCACTTGGTGACTTCCAGCCCCGATATTTCAGGCAACTGGATATCCATGAGAATAAGGTCGGGCTTGTGCTCGCGCGCAAGCTTCATCGCCTCCTCGGAATTGCGGGCCTGGTAAACACCATAGCCATGGGCATCGAGCAGATCATGAAACAGCTTCATGTTCAGTTCGTTGTCTTCAACGACAAGGACGGATTTGGTGAGGGCCGACAGGTCGATCTTCTCCATTGCGGACATGAAACGGGACCCTATTCTGAATCAGGCTTGCAGAACACTCTTGCCTGACAATGCCGGAAAGGGGTTAGCGATTATTTAACCGCATTCCGGCGGCCGGACACCCGGCAGGCGAAAGTCTATAAATGATTGATTTTTATAATTTTTCTACATTGTGCCGCCACTGTCTGACACCGCTTGGAAAACCGGTTTCACCGCACCCTTGCTGTTATGATCCGCGAATCATCAGCCATGATGAACTCTCTGCGCTCACCATTGCCCATGTCGACTGCGATGCTTTCTTTGCCGCAATCGAAAAACGCGACGACCCCGCGCTCGCCGATAAACCGGTTATCATTGGTGGCGGCGCCCGCGGCGTAGTCTCGACGGCCTGTTATATTGCGCGGACCTATGGCGTGCGGTCTGCCATGCCCATGTTCAAGGCACTCAAGGCCTGCCCGAACGCCGTCGTCGTGCGCCCGAATTTTGAAAAATACGTGAAAGCGGGTCAACAGATCCGCGCGATGATGGCGGCCCTGAGCCCGCTTATCGAACCCCTGTCAATCGATGAGGCCTTTCTCGATCTTTCGGGGACACAAAAGGTCCACAAGGCGGCCCCCGCCCTGATCCTTGCGCGCTTGCAGTCACAGATTGCACGCGAGATCGGCGTTACGGTTTCCGTCGGGCTCAGCCACAACAAGTTTCTCGCCAAAATCGCCTCTGACCAGGACAAGCCCCGCGGATTTTTTACCATTGGCAAGACCGAGACACAGCACTTTCTCGCTGCGCAACCGGTCGGCCTGATCTGGGGTATTGGCACCCACACCGCCGCCCGTCTGCAACGCGACGGCTTTGCCACGATTGGCGACCTTCAACGCTCTGATGAAAAAGCCCTTGCGGAAAAATATGGAGAAACCGGCTTGCGACTGGCGCGTCTGGCCCGTGGGGTGGATACCCGGCCGGTCAACCCGATCCGCGATACAAAGAGCGTATCGGCAGAAACGACTTTTGATCGTGATATTGGCGAGCCAGAGCGGCTTGAGAGCATTCTCTGGTCCCTGTGCGAAAAAGTATCCCGCCGGATGAAAGAGAAAGAATTGACGGGCCGCGTCGTCACCCTCAAGCTGAAATCACCGGATTTCCGTGTACGAACCCGGCGCCAGACACTGTCGCGACCAACCAATCTGGCGCGGATATTGTTTGATGCCGGTCGGCACTTACTGGAACCAGAGCTTGGCCCGGGCAAGTTCCGGCTGATTGGAATCGGGTATTCCGAACTCTATTGTGTTGACGAACCGCTCCCCCAACAGAGTTTTTTTGAAGACGATTACAAAAAACTAACCGCGCGCGAAGCCGCTATCGACCAGCTACGCGCGCGGTTCGGGAACGGTGTTATCGGCTCGGGCCGATCCTTCTCAGATCATGGCAAACCTTGACCCGCCATGGAAACCGGTTTCGTCTTGGTCCGTATACAAATCCGAAAAACGCCCGCCTTCACGATCTGGCCTATGGGCCTTTGACAAAAGCTCCCGGGTCTGCATATCCAGCTCTTCTTCCCTGAGGTCGCGCTCAATCTGATCGCCCGGAAACTCTTCACCATCATCAATGGCCTCAAGGCTTGCCTCATTATTGTCCTTGGGACCGGGTCGAAAAGAAAAAGTCGAGAATAGCCCGGTGCAAGGCGCCGAGGGCACTGCCGCCGGGTTCAGATTTTCCGCCAAGCGTTTCGACTTTGCTTTGAAAATCCCTTATCAAGGGTGCGCGAGGCTTGGATCAGCGCTCAAACTCAGGCCGTAACGGATTTGTCGCGTCTGTCTTTTCAACTGCCTTGAGGTCACCAGGCTGGCTGTCGATCAGCATTTTCATCACGCTGTTCAGGACATCAATACTCCTATCACCCCTATTTAATCGCCTTGTAATCTGTCCATATTCCGGGTTCAGGTGGTTTGTCGGATGACGTCGGTTTCGGCAATCCGTCATTTCCAAGCCCGCTTCAATTCCGGTAACACCGCGTTCAAGAGACGATTTGAGTTCGCTGTTCGATCCGATCTCAACAAGCTTGCGGGTTGCGTCGAGGGACTGACGATTTGCGTTTTAAATGTCCTGTAGCTGATCAATGCGGCCCTCGCTCTGGTTCCGGAATTGGGCTACGATCCGACCATGGCATTGTGGCGTACATCAGATAGTGGAGATATGAATGACAATGATTGCTGACAGGCTTGTGAAAGCCGGGATCGAATTGCCGGATGCGACGGCGCCGGTCGCGAACTATGTCGCCTTCGTGACCACGGGCAGACTGATCATGGTGTCCGGTCAGCTTTCAATGGCCGATGGCACGGTGACGCAGGGGCGGCTTGGTGACAGGCTGTCAATCGAAGACGGTCAGGTCGCGGCCCGGCAATGTGCGGTCAATATTCTGGCGCAGCTTGACGCAGCCTGCCGGATGCGCGGCGAGACATTGGATTCGATTGCGCGCATCGTTCGGCTGGGCGTATTTGTGACCTCAACCCCCGACTTTTCTGATCAGGCAAAAGTCGCCAATGGCGCATCGGATCTGATGGTCGAGATTTTCTCGGAGAAGGGCCGCCATGCCCGCGCGGCTGTCGGAGTGCCCTGCCTGCCGCTAGGGGCCGCTGTCGAGATTGACGCCATTGCCGAGTTTGTGTGATGGCAGCAGACGGGACATCGCCGGACGATCAGGCCAGCATGAATGTCCGTACCCTGACAGGGTACCGCGAGATCGCTGGCGCTGTCTGGGACGCCCATGCCTGTCCGGACGGCGGCGCCTACAACCCGTTTGTCAGCCATTGTTTCCTTTCCCTTTTGGAGGAAAGCGGCTCGGCGACGGCCCGAACCGGATGGATGCCCTGTCCGATCGTGCTGGAGCGAGCGGGCGAGATTTTTGGGGTCGCGCCCGGCTATCTCAAGGGCCACAGCCAGGGCGAATATATTTTTGACCATCACTGGGCGGATGCTTATGAGCGCGCTGGCGGGCGGTATTACCCGAAACTCCTGATCGCCAGCCCGTTTACGCCCGTTCCCGGCCCCCGACTTCTTTGCGCCGACCAGGCCCAACAGACCTTTCTCGCGACCGGGATCCGGCAATTGACGGATCGCCTCGGCCTGTCTTCGGCCCATGTCAATTTTACCACTGCCGAGGAACGCAGCGTTCTGGAAGAGACCGGTTTTTTGCCGAGGCTTGGGGAACAGTTCCACTGGCACAACCGGTCTTATCAGTCCTTTGACGATTTTCTGGCGGCTCTGGCCTCGCGCAAACGCAAGACCATCCGCCAGGAACGGCGCAAGGTCGGCGAGGCCGGAATACTCATCCGGAATATTTCCGGCGACGACATTGCCGAACACCACTGGGACGCGTTCTGGCATTTTTATCAGGACACCGGGGCGCGAAAATGGGGCACCCCCTATCTGACCCGCGAAGCCTTCAGCCTTCTCGGCGAACGCATGGCCGACGACATCGTCCTGACACTCGCCTATGCAGACACGGCCCTGTCTGGCGATCCGATTGCCGGTGCGCTTCATTTTCTGGGCTCCGATACCCTTTATGGCCGCTATTGGGGGTGTATGGAGGCTGCAAAATTCCTGCATTTCGAATGTTGCTATTATCAGGCGATCGACATCGCGATTGCGCGCGGGCTCGCCCGGATTGAGGCTGGCGCGCAAGGGTCGCACAAGCTTGCACGCGGCTATGAACCGGTGCCAACCTTTTCTGCCCACTATATTCCCGATCCGTCCTTTGCCCGGGCGATTGCAGACTATCTTGATCAGGAACGCCATGGCACGGCACAAGAGATTGAAGCACTGAAGGATTTTTCCCCGTTCAGGAAAGATCAGTGAAAGGGCCAGCCCATGTCTCTCCATACCGATTATGATCCGGACAATGTCTTTGCAAAAATCCTGCGCGGCGACCTGCCCTGCACAAAGGTCTATGAGGATGCAGACAGTCTCGCCTTTATGGACCTCTACCCGCAGTCGCGCGGCCATACACTGGTCATCGCGAAAAATGTGACCGCAACAAACCTGTTTGACATCGGGCCGGAAGCCCTGTCACTTCTGATCAACCGGGTCCAGATCATCGGCTCGGCGATTACCCGGGCCCTCGACCCTGCAGGGGTGCGCATTGCCCAGTTCAATGGCGAACCGGCTGGCCAGACGGTGTTCCACCTGCATTTCCATATTATTCCAGTCTATGGGGCCGGCGCCGAAGCGCCCCACGCGGACCCGGAAAACAGAACAGACGATCTGGAGGCGGTTGCATCCCTGATCCGTGCGGCGCTTTGACAAAACCCGCGCGGGCATGCTGCGCCCGGCGCTTTATCCCAGCCCGAACGCGCCTTTGATGCCGTCGATCAGAAGCTGGATCGACAGAGCTGCAAGGATCACCCCCAGGATCCGGGTCAGCGCACCGGCGACGCTTTCGCCCATTGCGCGCACAATCGGCACGGCCGCAAGAAATATGATCAGGACCAGGACAAGATTGACAGCAAGCGCTGACAGAATGGCAATCCGGCCGGACCACCCGGTCACATCTGACATATAGAACATGGCCGTGGCGATCGTGCCCGGCCCGGCAATCATCGGGATACCAATCGGGAATACCGAGATGTCGTCAGGGTCCTCAGGCGTTTCGTCGGCTGCAAGGACAGCATCGGCCCTATTTTCACGTCGTTCCGTCCGCTTTTCAAAAACCATGTCAAGCGCAATCAGAAACAATAAAACACCGCCCGCCGCCCTGAACGCATCAATGGAAATATGCATGGCGCCGAGGAGCCAAGAGCCACCAAACGCAAATGCAAAGATGATGATGGTCGCGACAATGGTCGACTTGATCGCCATTTGCCTGCGATAGGCCGGAGAGCCCCGGGCCGTCAGGGTTGCAAAGACCGGCGCAACACCGATTGCATCAATCAGCACAAAGAAGGTAACAAAGCTTGCAGTAAACAAGGAGACAAAGGACTGGTCAGGCATGAATGTCTTGCCACCTAATTTGCGGTTCTTCGTGCAAGCAGTCTCACAGTCTGCTCTCTGCCTGAGTTTTGGTGAGCGCGCGGGGGCAGCCGCCCCGACCGGTCAGTCCATCGCCTTGACGATTCCTTCGCACATTTTTTTGGCATCACCGAAGAGCATCATCGTGTTGTCGCGGAAAAACAGTTCATTCTGGACACCCGCATAACCGGACGACATACCGCGTTTGACAAACAACACTGTGCCAGAATTTTCCACATCAAGGATCGGCATACCATAGATGGGCGAGGTTTTGTCGGTCTTGGCCGCCGGATTGGTGACATCATTGGCGCCGATGACAAAGGCCACATCGGTAGTCCTGAATTCCGAATTGATATCTTCAAGCTCGAAAACCTCATCATAAGGAACATTGGCTTCCGCAAGAAGAACGTTCATGTGCCCCGGCATCCGGCCGGCGACCGGGTGGATCGCGTATTTCACGTCAACACCTTCGCCCTTCAGCACATCCGCCATCTCGCGCAAAGCGTGCTGGGCCTGGGCGACCGCCATGCCATAGCCGGGCACGATGATCACCTTGCCGGCATTTTTCATCATATAGGCCGCATCTTCGGCCGAGCCCTGTTTGACCGGGCGGTCATCACTGCCGCCCCCGGCAGCAGCGACGTCCTCGCCGCCGAACCCGCCAAGAATGACCGAAATGTAATTCCGGTTCATCCCCTTACACATGATATAGGACAAAATCGCTCCCGACGAGCCCACCAGCGCACCCGTAATGATAAGGGCCATATTCTGCAGCGTAAAGCCGATGCCTGCTGCGGCCCAACCCGAATAGCTGTTGAGCATGGATACGACCACCGGCATGTCACCGCCACCAATCGGAATGATCAGGAGAGCACCAAGCGCAAAGGCGATCACCGTCAGGATCAGGAAAATCTGCCAGGTCTGCCCGCCGGTCAGCAGCACGATCAACAGGAGGAACGCCGCAAACGCCAGTACGATATTAATACCGTGACGGAAGGGCAGCATGATCGGCTTGCCGCTCATCCGTCCGTCCAGCTTCAGCGCCGCAATCACGGACCCGGAAAAGGTGATCGCGCCAATCGCCGCGCCGAGTGACATTTCGATGATCGACTGGGCATGGATATGGCCCGGCTCGCCCACATTGAATGCCCGCGGCGCAAGGAACGCTGCCCAGGCGATAAACACCGCCGCAAGGCCGACCAGCGAGTGGAAGGTCGCAACCAGTTGTGGCATCTGGGTCATGGCCACCTTGCGCGCGATAAACGCGCCGACCAGGGCCCCCGGCACAATGGCCGCAAGGATCATCAGCCAGGTGAGGATGCCCTTGTCGTCCAGCAGCAACAGCGTTGTCGCAATGGCAATCGCCATCCCGATCATGCCATATCGGTTCCCGTCACGGGCGGTCTCCGGGTGGGAAAGCCCCCGGAGTGTCAGGATAAACAGAACACCTGCGACGATATAGAGAAGTGAAGTCAGATTGGCAGCCACGATGCTTGCCCCCTAGTTTTCTTTTTTCTTGTACATCGCCAGCATGCGCTGGGTGACGAGAAATCCGCCGAATATATTCACACTGGCCAGAAAGATCGCGACAAAGCCGAAGCCCTTCGCCCACCATGCGGTGTCGGAATCGGCAAAGCTCGCGCCAACGGCAATCAGTGCCCCGACGATAATCACCGAGGAAACAGCGTTGGTCACCGACATCAGTGGCGTATGCAATGCAGGGGTCACCGACCAGACAACATAATAGCCGACAAAAATGGCCAGAACGAAGATCGCGGCGAGAAAAAGAAAATCCGATGGGCCCGTTAGGGCTTCGGAGATACCCAGCAATTGTTCCGAGATTGATTTTGCCTCGCTGGCTGCCGCTTGCGCCAGCTCGGCATTGTCGCTGGCAACAGCCGCCGCTTTCTCAGCCTGGAAACTCGCTTCCCCGGCCTGACGGGCAGCGTCTTCAAGTAATTGCGGGGTAAGCTGTGGTTCTTCCTGAAGGGTCATCGGGGTCTCCCAGATCGCTCGGCTTAACCTGCCGAGGTAAAGGTCGGGTGGACGATCTTACCATCTCGGGTCAAGGCGATACCCCTGATGATCTCATCGTCCGGGTCAAAGAAAAATTCATTCGGCGCACCGTCCTCGCCCTTTTTGTGAAAGGCTGTCAGAAAGTTGAGAAGGTTGCGCGCATAAAGCGCCGAGGCATCACCGGCAAGACGTCCCGGCACATTATTATGACCAATGATGCGTACACCATTATGTTCGATAACTTTGCCGGCCTTGCTCGGGCCGACATTACCGCCCTGCTCTACCGCCAGATCGACGATAACCGAACCCGGCTTCATCCGCTCGACGGCTGCCGCGCTGACAAGCTCAGGCGCCGGCTTGCCGGGAATCAGGGCTGTGGTGATCACAATGTCCTGTTTGGCGATATGGTCGGCCACGAATTCGGCCTGACGCTTCTTGAAATCGTCCGACATTTCCTTGGCGTAGCCGCCCTCGGTCTCGGCATCACGCATCGCCTCCTCATCGACGGTGACAAAGGTCCCGCCAAGGCTTTCCACCTGTTCTTTTGCCGCGAACCGCACATCGGTTGCCGTAACGACCGCGCCCAGCCTCTTGGCCGTTGCAATTGCCTGGAGCCCTGCCACGCCGGCTCCCATGACGAAAATCTTTGCCGGCGGGATCGTGCCGGCGGCCGTCATCATCATTGGCAGCGCCTTGCCATATTCCGCACTCGCATCGATAACCGCCTTGTACCCGGCAAGGTTTGACTGCGACGACAAGACATCCATCGACTGCGCCCGGGTGATCCGGGGCATCAGATCCATGGCATAAGCATCGACACCTTTATCGGCGTAGGCCTTGACCATCTTCTCATCGTTGAACGGAGACAGAACAGCCACAAGCGCGGTGTTCTTGTCGAATTTCGCCAGCTCAGCCTCACTTGGCCGCTGAACCTTCAGGACGATCGACGCCCCGGAAAGCGCAGCCGAGGCATCGCTCACAATCTGAGCGCCCGCGTCTTCATAGGCCGTGTTATCAAGCTTAGCTTTTTGACCAGCCCCGCTTTCCACCAGGACTTCGGCGCCAAGCCCGGCCAGTTTTTTCACCGTCTCCGGCGTCGCGGCAACGCGGGTTTCGGTGTCTGCGGTTTCCTTGAGAATGGCTATTTTCATGGGAACTCCGTGAAAGGCGGCAAAGCGCAATCAGCACGCCCGGCGCCCGGTATCGAAAGCGGGTACGCCCGCATCATGCTTAATGCGAGAAAAATAGTTTGACGATCCAGAAGGTGACAAAGGCAAGAACAATCCCGGTAATCGCCGATGGGAAAAATCCCCAACGCATGACAAGGCCGGTGAACATCATGGTCAGCCCGATGGCAAAGGGCAGGCCCAGCCGGGTCGATCGGTTCATAAAGGCCTGATAGGTTTCAAGATGCGGTTTTTCATCATGTTCGGGATGGGTCATCTGGCTGCTCGACATCATCTCACGTCCGGTGGTTCAAGAGTTTGCGTTTTATCCGCCGCCCGGTTGAATTCAACCGCACCAGAGAAGACCCCTGGTGCACGGGCGCGGCATGAACTTGCGTGAAGGTTCTACTGACCGAATTTTGGCGTCGGGGCAACCGGCTTTCGCCGCCGCGCCGATCAAACCTGTCCGAATGATCAATGCCCGACCCGGATCGGCCAGCATGTCAAGAGCGCGCGCATGGCGGTGATAAACCCCATGGGAAAATCGATCATCAGGTGATGGTGCGCCTCAGGCATGACAATAAAGGGCGAACGTCCGCGGGCCTGCTGGCGCAGATGGTCAAACCCGTCGCCGCACGCGAGCGCTGACCTGGCGCCATAAAGGAAAGCCAGGGGACAGCGCGCCGCCAGAAACAGATCGCGGTTGAAGTGAATATCGAAATTCTTCCCGTGTTGCGGATCAAATTTCCAGCTCCAGCCCGGTTTGCCGGTGTGCGGATCGGTGACCGGTTTCAACCCTTCACGAGCAATATAGTCGACAAGATAAAGCTCTGTTGCCGGCTGGTTCGGCAGGAAGCGAAACCGGCGAACCGGTTCTTCGCGCGTTTCATAAATGCGGTTCGCTGATATCAACGACGCCTCCGGTTTGGCAGGGGCGCTCCCGCCGAGGGAGAGGGTATAGCCCTCATCAGGGTCCGGCACGCCAAACGGGCTGTCGATCACCACCGCGCCCCGAAGCCGCTCACCCGCAAGCTCGACAGCGCTGAGGGTGACATAGCCGCCAAAGCTGTGCCCGATCATCAAGGGCCGCCCCTTATCCATCAGCCCGGCCGCCTCGCACACCGCGAAAGCCTCGTCCGCGTGGGTTTTGAGCGAATAACGCGTCCGCCAGCCGGAATCCCCGAGCCCCGACAGGTCAAGAACCGCCACGCGGAACTGATCGGCAAAATAGGGCATAAAGGGATACCACCAGCGCCGGTGCGCGCGACCGCCATGAATGAACAAAAGGCCCGGGCGCCCCCGCTCCCCCCAAGCCGAATAGGCAATGGTAACGCCATCGACAGTCACATTTGCTTCTTCGGGGGTTACGGCAAGGGCCTTTTCAAACCAGACGGGCCGGTCTGGCAGGCGACCGGCAAGATGTTCGAGCGGACGGATATGATCGGTCATGACAGCAGGGCGCCTCCTTTACAACTGGCTCTGAGGTAAACAGGCGAGGCCGGATTTTCCAGCCGCCATAACAGCCCGTCCATGATCAAAGACAGCCCTATTGCCGAAAAATCGAGATAATTTTTTATTAGGTATTTAATAATTTATCTTTAATGTAAACTAAATATTTACCATTATTCAAGGTATTTTTGCGCCACAATGAAACGGTTTAAATGCTTCTTTACTCACCCGGGCTAGACCTTGAGTCGATTTTTCAGGTGAGGACCTTTTTTTGATGGCAAAATCCGTTCTGATCGTTGATGACGACCCGACCCAGCGCCGCATCATGCAGGGGGTGTGCGAAAAGGCCGGATATCCGGTGCTTCAGGCCGAAAGCGGCGAAACAGCCATGTCGGTTCTCCAGAGCCCGCAGGGTCAGGATGTCGGCGTGATCATGCTTGATCTCAAAATGCCCGGCATGGGCGGCATGGAAACCCTGAAACGCTCCAAGGTCTTCCTCGAAGAGTTACCGGTTATCGTTCTGACCGCCCAGGGTGGTATCGACACGGTTGTTGAGGCGATGCAGAATGGTGCGGCCGACTTTTTCGTCAAGCCTGTCTCGCCGGAACGGATCATTGTTTCGATCAACAATGCCCTGAATATCTCGACCCTGAAGGATCAGGTCTCGCGGCTGAAGCGCAAAAATGACAATTTCCTCGGCTTTAATGACCTGATCGGTACAAGCTCAAGCCTTGCCCATGTTGTCCGTCTGGGCGAACGCGCGGCAGCATCGACCATCCCAATCCTGATTACCGGCGAGTCCGGTGTCGGCAAGGAAATGGTTGCCCGCGCAATACAGGGCACGTCAGAGCGTTCTGGCAAGCCCTTCATCACGGTAAATTGCGGTGCGATCCCGGAAAATCTGGTTGAATCGATCCTGTTTGGCCATGAGAAAGGCTCTTTTACGGGCGCGAATGCCAAGCATATCGGCAAGTTTCAGGAAGCCGATCATGGTACGATCTTTCTCGATGAAGTGGGCGAATTGCCGGCTGATATGCAGGTGAAGCTTTTGCGGGTGCTGCAGGAAAACGAAGTCGATCCCATCGGTTCCAAACGGCCGGTCAAGGTTAATGTCAGGATCATTTCCGCCACCAATCGTGACCTTGCAGAAGAAGTCAAACAGGGCCGCTTCCGCGAAGACCTTTTCTATCGGCTGAATGTTTACCCGATTGAAGTCCCACCCTTACGCGAACGCCCGGAAGACATCCCTGCTCTGATTGATCACTTTATCCAGCGCTACAACGCCGAGGAACGGCGTGATGTCCGCGGCGTCCAGCATGAAGTGCTTGAAGTTCTCAAAGCGCAGCCCTGGCCAGGCAATGTGCGCCAGCTTGAAAACACAATTTTCCGCGGCGTCGTGCTTGCTGAGAGTGCCTATCTTGGTGCTGATGATTTTCCGACACTCACAAGCGAGTTTGAAGCGGCGGGCGTCGAAGGTGGCCCCCCGCTTGTCGGCGACGATTTTTCGGTCGGGGCCGGGCCAGGGGAACTGCATGATCTTGCTGCCAATATTCGCCGGACGCGGGCAGAAAATCTGCATGAGAACGATCCGGTTCACCTGTTTGACCGCGAGGGGCATTTGCGCACCCTTGAGTCCATCGAGCACGATATCATCGAGCTAGCGATCGAGACCTATGATGGCCGGATGTCGGAAATTGCAAGGCGTCTCGGCATGGGCCGCTCGACCCTGTATCGCAAGATCCGCGAATATGGCATTGAAGTGCGCCGCGCGAGCTGACCCTCCGATATCAAGCCTGATCAGGCCCGATCAGGCCCGATCAGACCCAA
>CAYSMJ010000054.1:0-4097 GCA_964432075.1 uncultured Caulobacterales bacterium
AGGATGATACGGGCCCGCCAGACATGTTTCTGGGGAGACGATCGCGAACGGACAATCGCTTCAAGACGCTGACGATCATCGGCGGAGACGGTGAAGGAAATCCCTGTGCGCGTGCACAAAACCATGGCACCGTTCGGCGAATAACGGAATCCCACAGGCGGACTCTTCCGTAACAAGCTATCCACTAGACTGCGTTTTGATTCAACAAAAAGGTAACGCAGTCTTGTGCTTTCGTGATGGATTAAAGGCAGGTTCAGCCTGATCCCGGGTCATCGGCACATTTATTATGAAAACAAGCGTCTATCACGATAACAAGTGTCTATCGCGAGAAACAAGTATCCATCAATTTCCTGAAGGCATCGGCGCGGTGGGATATGGCGTGTTTACGATCAGGATCCATCTCGCCGAAGCTATCCCTATGCCCGTCAGGAACAAAAATCGGGTCATAGCCAAAGCCCCGGTCGCCGCGGGGCGGGAAGGTGAGGTGACCGGTGACGCGCCCTTCAAACAGATGATCTTCACCATCCGGCAGGGACAGACACAGCATACAAACAAAATAGGCGCTCATATCGTTGCGGCCATCCATCGGGTTCAGTTGCTCGCCGAGGGCTGCCTCAACCTTTTGCATGGCCCAGGCAAAATCACGGTTGCCGTCTTCCCTTTCGGCCCAGTCGGCAGAGTAGACCCCCGGCGCCCCATCGAGCGCATTGACACACAACCCGCTATCGTCCGACAGCGCAGGAAGTCCGGTCGCATCACATGTAAACCGGGCCTTGATCCTCGCATTTTCGGCAAAGGTCGTGCCAGTCTCTTCCGGCGCGGTCAGGCCCTTGTCTTTCGCAGACAATACTGAAACCCCAAGCGGTTCCAGAAGTGCCCCGATTTCGCGGACTTTCCCGCCATTATGGCTGGCGATGATGAGGGTTTGGCTATGGCCGAGTGGGGACATGGTCACCTCCGATTGTGTTGCACGCGCCGATCAATTGTCAAAAAGCCTCGCGAGGAAGCCTGCGTTTGCAGGGCCTTGGTCTCGCCTCTTTGCAATCGCGTTGCCCGGTGATAGCATAATGAGCTAATTGAGGGGTATCGGTGTAACCATGATAAAGTTGTATGTTCAAAGTCTTTGTGTGTTTTTTACAAGCCTGGCATTTGCGGCGTCAGCCCAGGTTCCGGGAAACAGTTTCACACAACCCGATACGGATCGTCAGATCATTACGAATTTCGATCCTGAAAACATGACCCCCATTCTTGATGGCATGCCCCTGACCTATGAGATCCGTCGGTTTGACGACCAGTCCCTGATTTATTTTCTGGATATCTCCGGATTGAAGATGGTGATGGCGCCCATGGCCTGTACCGGTGAGAACAAAACCAACTGTCTCGGCCTGTTGACGGTGACGGCCTTCACCGATCTGGCGCCGGCTCAGTCAGCCCTCACTTATGTCAACGACAATGTCCCGTTCATCACCGCCTATCCGGGGGGCGAGCGGGGCACGGTTTTTCGGCGGTATGACCTTGGTGATTTCGGGATTGCCCGGGGCAATGTTGTGTCGAGCGTCACGAATTTTCTTGGCAACCTCCGGTCGGCGACTGATTATCTTTACAATCAGGAAGGCACTGTCGAAGTTGGCAGTCGGACGGCCACCGACAATGATGCGGCGAGCCTGAACCGGCGTGGTCTTGATGCCCTGAAAGACAAGGTTGCCGCATCCAGCCCTGTGCTCGGCGCCGTCACGTCCGGTCCGCATAATGCGGTGGGGATGCGTCGGCTTGAGGATGAGCTGATGCGATTGAATGGCTCGGCTCAGCTCCTGCGCCAGGTTCCCTGACGGGCTGGCTTTGTGGCGGGGCCCTGAACAGACGTCGCGCTTGCGTGGGCTGGGTCATCTCCTGTACCAGAGCGTGAATGACCCAGCTTGATATTTCATCCCATCCGTCGGCAGATCCCGCCGGTTGCCCTGAGCCCGCAAATGTTGAACTTGTCGGCTTGACGCGTTCGGCGCTTCAGGCGGCGTTTGCCACGGCCTTTGATCTTGATCCAAAAAAGGCGCGCATGCGGGCAGGCCAGGTTTGGCGATGGGTCTACCATGCCGGTGTTACGGACTTCGCGGCGATGACCAATATCGCCAGGGAGATGCGGGCAGCCCTTGACGCGCGGTTTTCGATTTCCCGGCCTGAAATTGTGGCAAAGCAGGTCTCTGTTGATGGTACACGGAAAT
Organism: uncultured Caulobacterales bacterium; assembly: GCA_964432075.1. GTDB lineage: Bacteria > Pseudomonadota > Alphaproteobacteria > Caulobacterales > Parvularculaceae > CALLPQ01. Next base: position 2,220 of record CAYSMJ010000054.1, read on the forward strand.
ATCTGCTGCGATTTGCACCGGGCATAGAAGTCGAGAGTGTATTTATTCCCGATGTTGGCCGTGTGGGGGCCTTATGCGTCTCCACCCAGGTTGGCTGTACACTGAATTGTACGTTCTGTTATACGGGAACGCAACGGCTTGTGCGGAATCTGACCACCGCGGAAATTGTCGGCCAGATCATGGTGGTCAAGGACGATCTGCGGGAATGGCCTTCGAACCGCGATGATCGTCAGCTCTCCAATATTGTTTTTATGGGCATGGGTGAGCCCCTTTATAATCTTGAAAATGTGGCCGAAGCGGTCGACATTATGAGTGATGGCGAGGGGGTCGCGATCTCCCGGCGGCGGATCACGGTGTCTACCTCCGGGATCGTGCCCGAGATGACGCGTCTCGGGCAGACAACGCAGGCCATGCTGGCGATCTCGCTTCATGCCGTCACAGATGACCTTCGCGATATCCTTGTGCCGATCAATCGGAAATACCCCCTTGCCGAGCTTCTTCAGGCTTGCCGTGATTATCCGGGACTTTCCAATGCCCGGCGAATTACTTTTGAATATGTCATGCTGGATGGCGTGAATGATACCAAAGCCGAGGCACGTGCGCTTCTGCGCCTGCTCAAAGGCATTCCCGCCAAGATTAATCTGATCCCATTCAATCCATGGCCTGATGCTCCCTATCAATGCTCCCCATGGGAACGGATAGAGGGTTTTGCCGAAGTCCTGCTAAAAGCAGGCTATGCCTCACCGATCCGCACACCCCGCGGCCGTGACATCGGCGCCGCCTGTGGCCAGCTCAAAAGCGACAGCGTCAAAGACCGAAAAAAGAGGCTTCAGCCCGCAGATGCAATCTGACTCAGGGCAGTCTTAAATCCCGTTTTTTGGAGATATGAAATGTCAACAGCCATCAAGAAAATTGTCCTTGCCTATTCCGGCGGGCTCGATACGTCAGTTATCCTGAAATGGCTGCAGACGGAGTATCATGCTGAGGTCGTGACCTTTACCGCTGATCTGGGGCAGGGCGAAGAGCTTGAACCTGCCCACCGCAAGGCCGAACGGGCGGGCGTGAAGGAAATCTATATTGAGGACCTACGTGAAGAGTTTGTTCGCGATTTTGTTTTTCCGATGTTCCGGGCCAACACGGTTTATGAGGGGCAATATCTTCTGGGCACGTCCATTGCCCGCCCGCTGATCGCCAGACGGCTGGTCGAGATCGCCGACGAAACCGGCGCCGATGCGGTTGCCCATGGGGCGACTGGCAAGGGCAATGACCAGGTGCGGTTCGAGCTTAACGCCTACGCGCTCAATCCCGACATCAGGGTGATTGCGCCCTGGCGCGAGTGGGATCTGAACAGCCGCGAGAAGCTGATCGATTTTGCTGAGCAGCACCAGATCGAGATCGCGAAGGACAAGCGCGGTGAAGCCCCGTTCTCGGTTGATGCCAATCTTCTGCACACCTCATCAGAAGGCAAGGTGCTGGAAGATCCCGGCGAGCCCGCGCCGGACTATGTCTTTCAGCGTACGGTTGACCCGGTCGCCGCGCCGGACACGCCGGAAGAGATCACCATCGGATTCGAACACGGTGACCCGGTGTCGGTCAATGGCGAGGCGCTGTCTCCGGCAATGCTCCTGACCCGGCTGAATGAGGTTGGCGGTCGCCATGGTATTGGGCGGCTTGACCTTGTTGAAAACCGCTTTGTCGGTATGAAGTCCCGCGGGATTTACGAGACGCCCGGCGGCACGATTTTGCTTGCCGCCCATCGCGGCATCGAATCGATCACTCTCGACCGCGAAGCCGCGCACCTCAAGGATGAGATCATGCCGCGCTATGCCACGCTGATTTATAACGGGTTCTGGTTTTCGCCCGAACGCGAAATGCTCC
>CAYSMJ010000054.1:4107-15888 GCA_964432075.1 uncultured Caulobacterales bacterium
AGGAGCCGGTGGAGGGCGAGGTCCGCCTGCAGCTTTACAAGGGCGCAGCCACTGTGATTGCGCGCGCCTCGCCCAAATCCCTTTATTCGCTCGCCCATGTCACTTTTGAGGAAGACGCCGTTTACGATCAGCGCGATGCCGAAGGCTTCATCAAGCTCAACGCCCTGCGTCTGCGGTTGAGTGCCCGGCGCTGATCTTAACGACGGGAAGCCTTTACTCAGTCGTCGGCATATCGCCAACGAGCAGTTGCGGATCGACGAGACGGTTGAAGGCGAGCCAGCGAACAGACCAATGCAGGTGCGGGCCGGTAGCCCGGCCGGTGGCACCGATGGCGCCGATGATATCGCCTTTTTCCACCCGTTGTCCGGGCTCAACATCCAGTCGGGAAAGATGCAGGAAGGCGCTTTCAACCCAATGCCCATGGTCGAGGAGAATCAGCCCACCTTCGAAATACATATCCTCTTCAGCCAGCGTGACAATGCCGCCCACGGGCGCGCGCACGGGCGTTCCCGTGGGGCCCGCCACGTCGACCCCGGAATGGGGGCGTTTGGGTTCGCCATTCAGGATCCGGCGCGAGCCAAAAACACCGGAGATGCGGCCGGTCACCGGCCACTCAAAGCCCTCTGCCCAGTCGGCCCGATCGTGGGTTTTTTCCCGCGCGGCGTTTTTCTTTGTTTGGTCAGCATAGATCTTTTCAAGCTGGGCCTCGGTAAATCCAGAAACTTTTGACTGGTCGAGCCCGTCAATACGCTGCTCAGCAAATGTCTTGTCGGCCAGTTCCAGCGTCCGCCGGATGATTTCGCCATCGGGAAGCGTTACGGTCAGCAGCGCCGTCAGGGCGCTGTCCCGGCCGAAGCCCAGCACGAAACGGCCCGTGTCATCCACCATTACGTCCTTGCCGTCGAGGCGTACTGCCGATCGCGGCAGGGTTTGCCCGAAGATCAGCCCGCCTTGCGAGAAAGTCCCGTTGAGGGCGACGGGACCATCAGGATTAATTTCTTCGTCGTCAGCATAGGCTGCAAAAACGCGCTGACGTTCTTCCACGCGCGCCATCACGCGATCATAGCCAGCCTGGCGGGCAAGACGGGTTTCGGTGTCGGGGCTGTTGGCGGGCTCGATTTGGGCAATCGGTGCTTCAGGCTGGACATAGCGCCGCGGCTGGGTGCTGGCCGTTTCAATCGCCATATCGGGCTGCGTTTCCGATATAGCAATCTGGCTTTGTGCGCGCTCTTGAGGATCCGCTGACGGAATGCCCTCGGAAACGCTCAGCGTCTTGTAAGTTTCGGCTTCAGCGCATCCGGTAAGAACGCAAAGCGTTATGACAAAGGCTGAAAGCTTCCCATACATTTCATGTTCCCTTCTCTATAAGGCCCAACCCGACCGATGCTGCCCGTGCGTCGGCATAGGGCTCTTGTGTGTCCACATTCCAGTATTTCAATTCGCTCAGAGGAATTTTGACGCCGCTGACCGCACAAACAACATATCCGCCCGGAACGATGATATCATAGTCCGCATCAAGGTATTTCAGGACCGCTTCACCGCTTCCTTGTTCGAAAATATTCATCCGTCCGTCTCTGCTTTTGTTCCGGTGTGGCCGGATTACTCGGCGCTCATGAGTTTGACCTTGTTCTGCTCGGGATCGTGATCAACCTTTGCTGCAATCTGGCGCGTCCAGGCCGAGACGGCCGGGATCCGCGAACGATCAATCCGGTGGGCATACTTTTTGGCGACCTGCATGACCTCATCCAGAAGGCCTTCAGCAAGCGTAATGGGCTCCAGACCGAGATGCAGGAACTGATCATTCTTGACGATCAATTCGTTTTCATCGGCTTCCTGTCGCGGATTGGGAATGTTTGCGATTTCTGCGCCGGTCATGTCCGCAATGATTTTGGCAAGATCGCGAACACGGTGTGTTTCGGTCATCTGGTTAAAGATGGAGACCTTGTCGCCATGGGTCGGCGGATTTTTCAGGGCAATCTCAATACACCGGACACTGTCCTGAATATGGATAAATGCGCGCGTCTGGCCGCCGGTACCATGTACTGTAAGCGGATAATCCACAGCAGCCTGGATCAGGAACCGGTTCAGAACGGTGCCGTAATCGCCGTCATAGTCGAACCGGTTGATCAGCTGTTCATGGCGTTTTGTTTCCTCGGTGTGCGTTCCCCATACAATTCCCTGGTGAAGGTCAGTGATCCGTAATCGGTCATTCTTGGCATAAAACTGAAAGATCAGCTGATCGAGGCACTTTGTCATGTGGTAGATGGAACCCGGATTTGCCGGATACAGAATGTCCATCTCTTTCTTGTCGCCATCAAGGGTTTCAACATCGACCGGCAAATAACCTTCCGGGATTGCCGCCCCGATTGTCGAATAGCCATAGACCCCCATGGTACCAAGATGCAGCACATGCGCATCGGTCTCGGTCTCAACAAGAGCATTCAGGATATTATGGGTCGCGCTGACATTATTATTGACTGTATAGTTTTTATGCCGCGGGCTTTTCATTGAATAGGGTGCGGCGCGCTGTTCAGCAAAATGGATTACGGCATCCGGCTTGTGTGCGGCAAACCAGCTTTTGATCTCATGATATTCATTTGCAATATCAATGAGGTGAAAGTGCAGGTCATTGCCACTCAGCTGTTTCCAGACCCGGATGCGTTCCTGGATGCTGTCAATTGGCGTCAGGGATTGCACGCCCAGTTCCGCATCAATCCAGCGCCGCGACAGATTGTCGATGATATGCAGCTCATGGCCGCGGGCGGAAAGGTGCAGGACCGTGGGCCAGCCAACAAAGCCGTCGCCGCCAAGAACCGCAATTTTCATAAACCGTCTCCTTGTCGCAGCAGTCGCTTTTGCCGCTTGTCGGTGCCCCTTTCGGGTCATTTATCTCTAGCAATTCCGGAAACCGGGGTGCAATTGCCAGTCGCCCTTGTAGCGGTGGCGATAGCGGGGATTTCGCGACGATGCAATGATCGCGACTGTTTTCCGTCGCCGCCATCTTCGCGCTTTGGTTGCCGAAATCAGGGCTCATCGCAACCTACCGTTTCAAAGCGCTTTCTCGTAAATCCGATAGCGTTTGTCGGGCACACCGCCAATATCGGTCAGCATATTCAACATCGCTTCATTCTGTTCGAGGATCCAGGAAAGTTCTGCATTGACGATACCATGGTCGACACTGGCTGTATTGACCATGTCGATGATCTTGTAAGCAAAAGCCGCCCCCAAGGGTTTGCCCTGATATTTCTTGCGGATGCCCATCAGGGGCATCCGGGCTGTAGTCGGTTTCCTGATCTTGAGTCGGTAGAGAAGCTTTGCCCAGTTGAACGGAAGAAGCTTGCCATCAAAATCGGCGATGAGTTCGTTGATGTTCGGAAGCACGATCCCAAAAGCAGCCGGTTCCCCGTTCGCGCTGCACATCACGGTGTTGTACCGGGCAATCACGGGCCGTAATTCAGAGGCAAGATGGCGGGCTTCTTCCGGTGAAAGCGGGACAAATCCCCAATTGTTTGCCCACGCATCATTGAACACATCAACCGCCGTTTCAATTTCCGATGTGTATCGGGAGAAGTCAAAATTACGGACTTCAATATGCGGTTTGTTAACGAGCTTGTCGACGAATTGTCGCCGACGCTCCGGCATGAAATTGTGCCGGGCGGGATACCACAGGGCCAGCATGTCGGTTGCCTTTTTATAGCCAAGGCGCTCGAGATGGCTGGCGTAATAGAAGCGCCCGTGCGGCATCATAACCGCTGGTGCGCGTTCAAAACCGTCTATCAGCAGGCCACACTCTTCGTTTACGGAGAAATTATAAGGACCTGAAACACTTTCCATGCCATGGTCGCGACACCAGTTTTCGGCGGTCAGGAACAGGCGATCAATGATGGCGGCGTTGTCAATCGCTTCAAAATAGCCGAAGTGACCGCATTTTTCGCCATACTTCTCGATATAGGCATCGTTGATGATCGCGCCGATCCTGCCGACGATGCTTCCATGGCGTTCGGCGATCCAGAGTTGATGCTTGCACCGTTTCAGGAGCGGGTTGGTATTTGCGTCAAGGCGTGAGGAAATTTCGAATTCGAGCGGTTGTACATAAACCGGATCGTCCTGGTACAAATCGAGTGTCATGCGAATGAAACGTCGAATGTCGGATTTATCGGTCACCGTTTTTATGGTGACTTCGGAATGTGCGCTATCACCGGGCACCGGTGCTGACTTGTCTGCAAGTTTCACGGGTTTTCCCCTCGCTTTGACGGTCTGAATGCTGTCAATGCCGCCTCTGGCCAAACCCGGTTGCGGCGCGCTGGCCTGTTGCCGTCAGTGCCTCAGGCTCAAGGTTACCGATGTTCCTTCCTTGCCCACTTCGAACAGAGATTTTTCGATGGGCGGTGGCGCAAAACGGACTTTCGGGTCAAGCGACAGGCCCCAAGGCTCTGCGGGCAGGCCAAAGGCGCCCTTGTCGAAGCGGTTATTGGCATTTTCGTCGTGATAGACAGCGATGGCATAAAGGCCCGGCGACGGGGCCTTAATACAGAACTGCGTAACCGGCACTTTCGCGGCGAACTTGACCTGAATATCCCGACCCGCAGGCGAGAGATAATTTTCGGGGTCATTCCGGTAGAGATCAGCGGTCATACGGCCAACCGCTTCTTTCACGTTCGAGATCGTAAGCCGAATTTCGTTTGCCGCGTCATCACAACTGACATGGTCAAAGGACATATTGTCTGCCTCTGCCGCGTAAACATTTCCGGCAAGCGCAGCCAATACCGAAACACCGGCAAGGCGCCTGAAAACAGGCAACCGAAAGTTGCGCCGAGACTGACGCCATGACGACGGGGGCGATGAATCCACTGATTTTTCCTCCGGAGCCCGTAAAGGCACGATCAACCGCATCGTACTTAAGCGCAATGCCGGGGTTTGTCCGGGCAAAAATGTGATTTTTTTGTGCAAGCCTGAAAAGCTGCGCTTTTGAGGCATCACATCATTGAGAGCCGATGCGATCGTTCAGGCGGTTATCGGTTCGCGCTTGGGCGAAAATGCAGCAGCTATCGCCTGATAGCCCGATACAATTTTGTCGATATCGTCTGGCTGGTGCGCAGCCGACACGCTCAGCCGGATCAGGCTCGTCGCGTTCGGCGTTCCCGGCGGTATGGCAAGATTTACGTAAACCCCGTGCTCCAGAAGCATATTCCAGGCTGCGAAGGCGGTTTCCTTATCCGGAAACAGGACGGAAATCACTGGCGCCGGCGCTGCGGCCAGGGTCAAGCCGGTCTCGGTGATTGCCGCATGCAGCCGCGCCACATTTTCCCATAATTTCGCTCGCAATTGCGGCGACGCGCTGATCGCATCAAGCGATGCGTGCGCCGAAGCGATATTGGCCGGTGAGGGCGATGCCGTGAACATATAGGGCCGCGAAGAGAACCGAAGATAATCCAGTTCACGATGGTTGGAGGCGACAAACCCGCCGATCGACGCCAGGCTTTTGGAAAAGGTGCCTGTGTAAAAATCGATTTTGTCCATGACGCCTTCGGCCTCGGAAACACCGCGACCATTCTCGCCATACACGCCAAAGGAATGCGCCTCATCGACATACAGCATGCCACCATGCTTGTGGGTGACTTCGACAAATTCCGCGATCGGCGCAATATCACCAAACATGGAATACATTCCTTCAATGCAGACAAGCCTTCCCTTTATGTCGGGGTCCAGCCGTGCCATCCGTTTATCAAGGCTCTCCGGAGAGTTATGCCGGAAACGGATTGTTTCTGCCCCGCTCAGCTGACATCCGTCATAAATGCAGGCGTGACAGTCGGCATCAATCAGAAGCACGTCTTCCCCTGGCTTGGCGAGGGCGGAGATGGCCCCGAGATTGGCCTGATATCCGGTTGAAAACACAACGCACTGGTCGAGGCCGAGAAAATCGGCAAGACCGGCTTCTAGGGCCTTGTGAGTGGAAAAGGTGCCATTGGCAAAACGCGAGCCGGTGGTGCCCGTCCCCTGGGTGGCAAGGGCCTCCTGGGCAGCGCGCACCGCTTCGTCCTTGAAGGTCAGACCGAGATAATTGTGGGTGCCGGCAAGAACCGTTTCACGGCCTTTGATGCGGGCCCGGGTCGGGCTCAGAATCTCTTCCATGACGACCGTAAACGGATTTTTCCCGGCATCAGAGAGGGCATTGTAGAGCGAAGCGGTTTTTTCGAACTTTTCGAACAGTCCCATAATTCCTCCTTCCCGGCGGTGATGGGGGGGCCGGGGGTGGGCTTTCTCAGCCCTGTTCTTCCTGTTTGATTTTGTGGATGGCGTCGACAAGCTCGCCGATGGTTCTGATCTCGGAGATCACATTGACCGGGATCGAAATGTCGTAAGTATCCTCGATTTCCATCACGATATCGAGCACCGCGACGCTCTCCACCTCAAGATCGGCCACAAGGTCGGTGTCACGAGTGAGCTTGATCCCTTTTTCGTTGAGAGGCTCAAGCAGGGTGCAGATCTTGCGAAACACGAGATCGTCGTCTTCTTGGATCATTGAGCAAAAAACTCTCTCTATCCCGGGTAAACGCCAAGAGGCTGGACCATGCCAGACCATTCCATAACAGTCCTCTGGACATGACGCGCCGATGTTCAGTCCGATCTTTATGCCTGCTTACGTGGCGACCGACAAGCACGGCTTAAAGCCAACCCGCCTGACGATACCAGTCTGCGGTGCGGCGAAATCCCTCGTCAAGGGGAACGGCCGGTCGCCAGTCGGCATGGGTACTCAGTAAATTGTCGCGGGCCGCCCAGTCCGGGTAAAAAAACTCGTCGATTTTCTCGGGCGTAAGCATGGGCGCGCGGCCGAGACCTTTCTGGACAAAGGAATTCAACACGGAATGGCCGGTCAGAACCATGCGTGGCAGCCGAACAAGCCGCGGCCTGCGACCAAACGCCTTGCCACAGGCTTCTGCGATTTCCGGCCAGCTATGGCCATCAGGCTTGGCGTCACCGACTTCAAAAAGGGATACCGGTGCTGTCAGGGAAAGGGTCAGACAGGCGATCACCGCCTCAACAAAATCACCGACATAAAGAATGGAAGCCCGTGTTTCCCGGGCCCCGCCCGGGATTGGTGCCAGCCCTCTTTTTACCGCTCTGAAAAAAGGCAGGGTCGCGTGGTCTCGCGGGCCAAACAGGGCTGGCGCGCGCACCGTCACGACGGGACTAGAGCAGGCTGTCGCAACGGCCGTCTCGCTCGCCGCCTTGGAGCGGGCATAGGCTGAAATGTCAGGGACGCGCGCGGCAAGAGAGGAAATGTGCACAAACCGGGCGCCCGGGTTTTGGTGCGTGTGCTGAGCGGAAAAGGCCGCCGCAATTTGGGCGGCCCCTTCGACATTCGTTTCAAAGAAGGCCTGTTTTGTGCGGGCGTGGGTCAGGCCGGCGCAATGGATCAGGGCATCAAGGCCGTGCGAAAACGGTTCGAGCGCGCGATTATCCCCGAGACTGCCCTGGACGATATCGAGCGTTCCGCTGATGTCGAGCCGTGCCGGATTTCGCACCAGCACGCGAACGGCTGCCCCCATGCCAAGCAACCGGTCCACAATGGCCGCGCCGACAAATCCCGTTGCTCCGGTGACGCCAATCCGTGCGGCTGGAATTGAGATCGCATGGACAATCCGTGACTGCGGGTCTGCCATCATGTCAGGTAAGCCCGGGTTTTCACGGCCTATTTGGCAATGGCCTGCCGGTTCACATCATCGTGGTCGCTGTCTTCGGCAAAGGCGCCGGCAAGATATTTTTCACGGACTTTGGCCCGGGACAGCTTGCCCGACGAGGTGACGACCATTGAATGCGGGCGCACCAGCACGACCTCTGAAGGCGCACCGGCCACGGTCTGGATAGTCTGGGCAACCTTGCGGCGAAGATCAGCACGCGCGTCGGGTGATAGACCCCCTCGACATTCCACAACAGCTGTAATCGTTTCGCCATGCCCATTGTCTATTGAAAAGGCAGCGACCCCGCCACTGCGGACATGGTCAAGTTTTTCAACGGCCCATTCTATATCCTGCGGCCAGATGTTCCGGCCATTGATGATGATCAGGTCCTTGGCCCGACCCGTGATCACAACCTCATTATCAAGCATGTAGCCCATATCGCCGGTATCAAGCCAATCGCCATCGAACATAGCTGCAGAAGCTTCCGGATCGGAAAAATAACCGGGCGTCACGCTTGGACCCTTGATCATGACACGGCCAACAATCCGGTCTTCGCGAACAAGACCATCCGCATTGCGGATTTCCAGGTCATGGCCTGGCAAAACCCGTCCGCATTTCACAAAGGTCCGCTTCTGCTCAGGCGTCGTGATCGCCGACGCCGGTTGGGCAATGCCCGACCGGGTGTAATGGCGCATATCGACATCGTCGAGCCCGACCGGGTTTTCAAGGTCGCTGAAGGCGATGGCCAGCGTTGCCTCGGCAAGCCCGTAGCTCGGCGTGAAAGCATTGGCCCGGAAACCACAGGGTGCAAAGGCGTCGGCGAAGGCCTGAAGCGCATCGGCCCGGACCATATCGCCGCCGATCCCGGCAATGCGCAACCCGCTAAGATCAAGCGTTTTCAAATCCGCTGACTTGGCGCGCTTTGCGGCCAGTTCATAACCGAAGGATGGGCTGTAGGTCACCGTACCGCCATTGGCAGAAAGCAATCTCAACCACATCAGCGGGCGCCGCACAAAATCAGATGTGGCGAGGCAATCGACACTGCGCTGGGCGAACATGGGGGACAACCCAAATCCGATCAGCCCCATGTCGTGATAAAGCGGCAGCCAGAAAACGGCACGGTCCGTGGGTTTGAGTTCAAGGCCGTGGGTGACGATGGCGCGCAGATTGTTGGTGACGGACTGTTGGGTGCCGATGACGCCTTTTGGGGCACTCGTTGAACCGGAAGAATACTGGATGTAGCAAAGATCATCCTTGCCGAAGGGGCGCAAGGGCGCACGTTCGCCATCGAGGGTTTCGAAATCCTCGTAATCGAAGGGGATAACCGCGTTGGTTCCCGCAACCGCCTGACCAAGGAACCCGGACAGGCTGCGGGGCCCGATCACGGCACTCGCGCCAGCACCAATAACCATGCGATGTATCTGGAAGATGTAGCCTTCCCGGCCACCGAGATTGATCGGCATCGGCATCGGCGCAGGCACCAGTCCGGCATACTGACAAGCGAAAAAACCAATCAGAAATTCCGGGCGGGTCTCGGCAACAAGCCCAATCCTGCTTCCAGCGGCGAACCGTGCGGCAAATTGTTCTCCAAGCGCCATCGCCGCAGTACGAAGCACCCGATAAGGCAGCGTCGAAAGCAAGTCGCCTCTGGCAGAAAAGAAATTGTAGCCCGTTTCGTTTTTTGCCGCATAGTCCAACGCCTCAAGCAAGCTGTCGAAACGCCCGAGCACCATCGGCATTGATCCCTCCGAGGGCGTGCTTTTGCACGTCGCGCTTTTCAGGGCATCGTCGGCCGCGTTTTGGAACAGGGTTTCGGTTCGGCTGGAGTTGATCGTCTTCACGGGTTCGCCTGTTGCTTTGTTGACAGTCTTTTTTGGCAGGCCAATGCCGACTAATGGGCCGCAGCGTGATGCCACCCCGAAATCGCCAGCCTTGGTGCTGTCCTGTTGGGCTTTCGCCGATGTTTTTTTATCCACGTCGTGTGCCAACGCGTCTTTAGGGATGCTGGACATAAGATGCCCCCGAATGTTGCCGGTCAGCCCGACCCTTACCGCTCGATCGCCATTACGCGGGCTATACCCACACCGAGAAACCGTCTGACCGCAAAACCCACAAGGATTTTGACGGCTTACGCGTGTTCTCAACCAAACCCGCGCCGCGTCCAAACTCCCCGAAGACTGCCGATAACACGGTACGTGGCGGTGCACAACGCGTTAACCAGCGCGACATCAGGGTTTTGGGCTATAGCATTACCAATGCGGCAAGACTGTGTTCGCTGCGATACGGATCGTGTGCGCCCGGCAGATTTGCGCAAGCAGACGCGACGTCCTGTCTCGAAAGGGTTGGCACGGTTGTATCTTGCGTTTGCAAGCCAAAAATACCATTAGCTGTTGGCACTCAACTGAGGATTACACAATGGCACAGGCTGCATTCCCAATGCCAGGCAAACTCTTTATCGGCTACAGGGCCTGGAAAGAAGAGGAATATCTCCTCAACCGGATGTCGCTCGCCGATCTCCGGCGCGCCTATATCACCTATCCCGGTATTCAGGCCTATCTCGGGTTGATCGTTTTGTGCCTCGTCGGCCTTGTGCTCACCGCAAACGCCGTTGTCCCGTTAGTTTTTGCCGCCGTTGTGAGTGTCATTCTCTATCCGGCCATCTGGTATGCGTTGCATCGCTGGGTGTTGCACGGCTCCTGGATGTACAAGTTTCCGATTACCGCCAAGGTCTGGAAGCGTGTGCATTATGATCACCATCGCTTCCCGAATGATCTGTCGGTTTTGTTCGGTGGCCTGCACACAACCTTGCCAACCATCCTGCTCCTGACCGGACCTATCGGCTGGCTTATCGGTGGGCTGCCAGGAGCGCTGGCTTCCATTGCCGCGGCCCTGACCATGACCTGCATTTACGAGTTCTGGCATTGTGGCCAGCATCTGGCTTTTGAGCCGAAATCGGCATTTTGGAAACGGATCAAGAAGCTGCATCTGGCGCACCATTTTCATAATGAAAACGGTAATTACGGGATCACGAATTTCTTTGTCGACGGACTTTTGGGCACCCGTTATGAAGAGACCGCCGACAGGCCGCGGAGCCCGACGGCGCGAAATCTTGGGTACACAGATGAGGTCGCGAAAACATATCCGTGGGTAAAATCGCTCACCGATGCGGAAGGTGGCTCCGATCGCGGACTTAGAACCGAACGGGCCTGACCTTCCGATCCGGACAGGTGTAAAGAACGCTGTACCTGACCGATTGTTTTTTCTGCAAAATTCTGGTTGAAGGCACCGAGCCCGGATACAGGCTGTATCCGGGTCATTTTTTGTGCGGCCTCAGTCGGGCCAAACACCATCAGAAAACAAAGGCGGTCGGACGAGGCTCCGGCCTGTACAATCCGAGGAAGGGATCAGACATTATGGGCATAGAAATGTGGCTCGTCCTGCTTGCTGGCGGCCTTGCCATCCTGTACGGCGTGGTGACGGCGAATTCAGTCATAAAGCTTCCCGCCGGGAACGCCCGCATGCAGGAAATCGCCGGGGCGATTCAGGAGGGCGCAGGCGCCTATCTCAACAAACAGTATACAACAATCGCCATTGTTGGCGGGGTTGTGTTTGTTGCCCTGTTTTTTGTTTTTGGTTTTGACCTCGTCCCGCCGATCGGTTTTCTCATCGGCGCCGTGCTGTCGGGTGCTGCGGGCTATATCGGCATGATCATTTCGGTGCGTGCCAATGTCCGCACGACGCAGGCAGCAAGTGAAAGTCTCGCTAAGGGGCTGTCGGTCGCTTTCCGGGCCGGCGCTGTCACCGGCATGCTGGTTGCCGGTCTCGCGCTGCTCGGGCTCGCCGGGTATTTTTTTGTTCTGCAATTTGGTTTTGGCAATGCGCCGGAGAGCCGGGCAATTGTCAATGGCCTTGTTTCGCTTTCGCTTGGCGCATCGCTTATTTCCGTGTTCGCCCGGCTTGGCGGCGGGATTTTTACCAAAGGCGCGGATGTCGGCGGTGACCTGGTCGGCAAGGTCGAAGCGGGCATCCCGGAAGACGATCCCCCCTGGCTCCGATGCTCGTCGGCGGCGGTGTCAGAGAGCGTCTCCGCCTTCGCGAG
>CAYSMJ010000055.1:0-11634 GCA_964432075.1 uncultured Caulobacterales bacterium
GATAGAGGTCGTTATACGTTGAACGGTACGGACTCAAATGTCTGGGTCGATCCACCAGGGGGTGGGAATACCCGCGAAACCGGGCTTTGGGTCCTGCCGCCACTGTGGCATGATCATGCCGGTAATTGGTGAAAAGGCCCGGACGGATGGACGCTTACCCCGATGCGGCAGAAACGACCTCGACGCGGCCCCTGCGCGATGACCGCCATTATGACCTCGTTGTCATTGGCTCCGGCGCGGGCGGCGCGAGCCTTGCCCGGAGGCTGGCCGATACCGGTAAATCGATCCTGATCATTGAGCGGGGCGGGCGTCTGCCGCACGAACAGGACAACTGGAACCCGCGCCGGGTTTTCATCGAGCGCAAATATCTGACCTCTGAACACTGGTACGATAAAAAGGGCCGGAGATTCCGGCCAAACATCCACTACTGGCTGGGCGGAAACACTTCATTTTACGGAGCGGCACTTTTCCGTTTCCGGAAAGACGATTTTGACGAAGTCACCCATGAAGATGGGCTCTCGCCAGCCTGGCCCATTTCCTATACTGACCTTGCTTCCTATTACACCGAGGCGGAACATGAATGGTGCGTACACGGAACCCGGCACGACCCAACGGGTCGCGACCCGACGGATGATCCTGATGCGCCGGACTATCCATTTCCCCCAATCGCCCATGATGAAGAGGTGGCTATTCTGAAACGCCGCCTGCGCGAGATCGGCTGGAACGCTTTTGACCTGCCGCTCGGCGTGGATCGCAATGACCGTCAGCCCTGGCGCGGGCGCTGTGTGCGATGCGATACCTGCGGTGGTTTTCCCTGCATGGTCTCGGGCAAGTCCGACGCCCGCAAGGTGCTTGATAAAATCGAGCAAGATGAAAACATCACGATACTGACGGGTGCAAAGGTTGACCGTCTCGAAACCTCGGCTGACGGCAGGACCGTGACCGACATTGTCTGTGATACAAGCTATGGTGAATTACGGTTTCGCGGTGATCTTGTGGTTCTTGCCGCAGGCGCAATCAATTCTGCGCTTATCCTCCTGCGCTCTGCGGGCGGGCTTCATCCGAACGGGCTTGCCAACAGCTCCGACCAGGTTGGCCGAAATTACATGTTTCACATATCGTCAGCGGTCGTATCGATTACCCGGTCAAAATATGAGGGCACATTTCCAAAAACCTTCGCGATCAATGATTTCTACTGGCGCGATGCGGAAGGTGGCTATGATTATCCCATGGGCCATATTCAGCTCCTGGAACATATGAATGGCGACGTTGTTCAGGGGCAGTTGCAGGACAAGATTCCGGAATGGCTGATCCCTGACGGTCTCGCCAATTTCCTGGCAGACCGTATGCTGTCTTTTCTGGTTATGTCAGAGGATCTGCCGGAACAGCGCAACCGGATAAGGCTGGATAATCGCGGCCGCATATTCCTTGAATACTGGCCAAACAATCTGTCTGGCCACGAACGGCTTGTGAAGAAATTCCAGAAACGCCTGACAAGGCTTGGCCGTCTTCACAAAAGCTTCCGGCAACATCGCCTGCAGATTGATGATCGTCTGCCGCTTTATGGCACCGCCCACCAGTGCGGCACCCTGCGCATGGGGGTCGACCCCGCATCATCCGTGGTTGATCCCTCCTGCAAGGCGCATGATCTTGACAATCTTTATGTGGCTGACAGCGGTGTGTTTGTCTCCAGCGCGGCGGTGAACCCGGCGCTCACCGTCGTCGCTAATGCGATGCGTGTCGGCGACGTGATACGCGACCGGCTGTAACCTGGTCAAATCTTTCGGTAGAGCCTCAGTTTGAATGCAGCGGCAGTGTCTCACGGGAAGTGGACGCAAGCGAGTTAGTCTTTTGCGTCTGCTTTGGGCGCAGAAGGAGACATAAGGCCCGGGGACCAATCAGGGCATTTATGGCCCTAAACAGCCGTTGCCCCAGGGCGCATCAGGACTTAGGTTCGCAAAATGGCGCTCGCCTTCGACCCGGACACAATCTCGTTTTATGATCGCGAAGCGGCCCCGTATGCGAAGTCCAGCCAGCGATCCACACAAATAGATGCGTTTATTGCCGCCCTCGGAGCCGGCGCGAAAGTTCTCGAACTCGGTTGCGGCGCCGGGCATGATGCGGAAGCGCTGATCGCGGCGGGGATCGACGTCACCGCCACGGATGCATCCAGCAAGTTGGCGGCGATCGCATCTGCGCGCCTTGGCCGTCCGGTACGCGTAATGCGCTTCGACGAGATAACTGACGTCGATGTGTTCGACGGTGTTTGGGCCAACGCTTGTCTGTTGCACGTGCCAGTTGGATCGCTTGCGGGTGTGCTCGCATCGGTCCACGCGTCATTGCGTAGTGGCGGCGTCTTCTACGCAAGTTTCAAGGCTGGCGACGGTGAGGGTCGTGACCGCCTTGGTCGGTATTGTAACTTCCCTCGAAGGATTGAACTTGAGCGTTTCTATGCTCGCGCTGGCCGCTGGACTTCTCTTAGCATCAAGGAAGGTGTTGGGGGCGGTTACGACGGTGTCGAGCGACCTTGGCTCGGTTGCACAGCGATCAAGTGAGCGCTCTCGGCGATGTCCGGCCTGGTAGCGGAGAAGGTTCTGGACGGCACGATTGGGTCGACTCTGCCGGTTGGCAATGCGTGGTGTTACTGCCGTGGTAGTCAGTCAGTTCACATACCTCACAAAGACGACTTCCGGATCGTCGATGTCCAGATGATCGAGGACACCCGCTTTCTGGTAACCGCGCGCTTCGAGCAGAGCCTGCATGGGGCGATTGGACTGATTTGTGGAAGTGAAGAGCTGACGGGTCGTTGCGCTGCTCTCGGCCGCCTGAAAAAGAATGCTGGCTAGACCTCGACGCCGGGCACTCGACTTCACGGCGACCAGCGACACAAAATCTCTCCCAAAGAAGTGGCGGCGCAACAAAACAAGGTAACCTTCGGGCAGATCGCCGTACCCCGCTATCCAGCAACCGCTATCTGCAATCGACTGCGAGACAAGCGTGCGGATTCGATCTGGGTCAACGCCTGCAACAGCATCAACGCCAGCGATGACTTCTAGATCATGGTCGTTAGCCAAGCGTACCCACATGCTTGCGCAGTATATCCTACGCCCCTGTGGCCGGAAACGGCGAAGAATTGCCCGATGCTGTTTGGCCGAGATCGGCAGCTTTGGGCGCAGTTCCGGCCGCTTCAGATCCTGATCGATAACGTCTCCTCCCGCGATCAAGCTGCCATCTGATTGCTCTCGCTCAAGCGGCAATTCAGGGCCAGATCGAGCCCTTTTAGTACGCTTTCGCCATTTGGCTCGGTTTTCGCCGGGAATGTTCGTTCGGATTGATTCGGCAGACGGCAGCTAATGGCCATAATAATAGTCATCAGATTTCAAACTCAGATATTAACCTGTTTGTCTGGGGCCTTTCCCCGCCTGCGTGACTGCGCTATTCGACCGCGTTATGGCTGATCAGACCCGCCTTTCCCGAACATTCGAACGCCTGCGCGAAGAAAACCGAGCGGCCTTTGTGCCGTTCGTCATGGCCGGGGATCCCGATCTCACAACATCGCTGGAAATTTTCCGGGCGCTGCCGGCGGCCGGGGCCGATATCATTGAACTCGGCGTTGCCTTCACCGACCCGATGGCCGATGGACCGGCCATACAGGCTGCGGGGTTGCGCGCCCTTGCGGCGGGGCAGACGCTGGCGAAAACGCTGGAGATGGTTGCGGCCTTCCGGGCGGAGAATGATCACACCCCGGTTGTCCTGATGGGCTATTACAATCCGTTTTACGCCATGGGGGCTGCGGCCTTCATCGAGCGGGCTGTGGCCGCGGGCGTTGACGGGTTGATCATTGTCGATCTGCCGCCGGAAGAGGATGCGGAACTGTGTCTGCCGGCAAAGGCGAGCGGGCTCGATTTTGTCCGGCTGGCGACCCCCACGACCGATGCCGCTCGCCTGCCTCATGTCCTGCGCAACAGTTCAGGCTTTGTTTATTATGTCTCCGTTGCCGGCATCACCGGTGCCGGAACCGGGGAACAAACAGCCATTTGCGCCGCGGTGGAGCGGTTGCGCGCCGAATCCGGCCTGCCGGTTGGGGTTGGTTTCGGAATCAAAACGACTGAGCGGGCACGGGAAGTGGCGCAGATTGCAGACGCGGTTGTGGTCGGCTCGGCCATTGTTGAGAAAATCGCGGCGCTTGCCTCTGACAAACCTGCCGCCGAAGGGCTTGAGCCTGGCCCCGGCAAGCCCCAAAATATACACAACGTAATTGATTTTTCCCGATCACTGGCAGAGGCGGTTCATCAGGCCCGCACCGGTGACTGACCGGTAAAGGAGCGCGTCGCCATGAACTGGCTCTCAAACATAACCCGCCCAGGCATCAAGAATATCTTCAAACGCCAGGATGATGCGGCTGACGCGCTGTGGGGCAAGTGCAAAAGCTGCGGCTCAATGATTTTCCAGAAAGACCTGGAAACGGCAAACCGGGTGTGCCCGTCCTGTGACCATCACATGGCGCTCTCGCCGGAAGAGCGGCTGGCGCTGATAGTTGACGATGGGGCCTATGAGCGCATTGATCTGCCCGAGGTGCCGGTGGACCCGCTGAAATTTCGTGACACCAAACGCTATGCTGAGCGCTTGCGTGAGCATCGTCGCAAGACCGGCGCGGAAGACGCCATTCTGGCTGCCTCCGGGCAGATTGACGGGGTAACCTCCGTGATCTGCGTTCAGAATTTCGGTTTTATGGGTGGCTCCATGGGCATGGCTGTGGGGGAAGGCTTCATCAAGGCTGCCGAGGAGGCTGTCCGCCTGCAGGCCCCGCTGATCATGTTTACCGCCTCCGGGGGCGCGCGCATGCAGGAGAGCATTCTTGCCCTGATGCAGATGCCGCGCACGACAATTGCCGTCCAGATGCTTCGCGAAGCCGGTCTGCCCTTGATCGTCGTTCTGACAAACCCCACCACCGGCGGTGTCATGGCTTCCTTTGCCATGCTGGGCGATATTCATATCGCCGAGCCCGGTGCGGTGTTGGGATTTGCTGGCCGCCGTGTGATCGAACAGACCATCCGGGAATCTTTGCCTGACGAATTTCAGACGTCTGAATTCCTGCTCGAAAAAGGCATGGTTGATATCGTCGTACACCGCCATGAACTGCGCGCCGTCCTTGCCCGGCTGTTGCGGGTGCTGGTCAGGCCGGTGCAGTTTGCGGCCGACAGCAAGGCCCCTGCAGACGTCAGTGATCAGGACAGGGCGCCGGGGCATCCCGTTGATGAAAGCGACGATGGCGAATTGTCTGACACGGCCCCTGAAAAGACGCCCGAACCGGTAGCAGAAAGGTCACCAACCGGGAAAAAAGCCCGAAAGATAAAAAAACCGGCCCACAGCGACCAACCCTCCCGATCGGGTCCTGCCAATGACAGCTCATCCGATGATCCGCGTGCCCTCGACAATGCTGCCGAATAAACGCCGCACCCTGATCGCGGACCTGGTCAGCCTGTGAGGAAGGTCTCTGCGATGGCGGATGACAAAAGCGTGCAGCTTCTGGCGAAGCTGGCCGACCGCCGCCCCGTGCTGATCGATCTCAGCCTTGAGCGTATGCTCAAGGCCCTTGACCGGCT
The DNA here is from genome assembly GCA_964432075.1 of uncultured Caulobacterales bacterium. Lineage (GTDB taxonomy): Bacteria > Pseudomonadota > Alphaproteobacteria > Caulobacterales > Parvularculaceae > CALLPQ01. The sequence continues at coordinate 5,607 of CAYSMJ010000055.1, forward strand.
TGGTAACCCGCACCGGCGGTTGCCGCCGGTTTTTCATGTGGCAGGGACAAATGGCAAAGGCTCGACCATTGCCTTTCTGCGTTCGATTTTCAAGGCGGCCCGAAAATCCGTTCACGTCTATACCTCGCCGCATCTCGTCCGGTTTAATGAACGCATTGTGCTGGCAGGTGAGGAAATTGGTGAAGACGCGCTGGTTGATGTCATCACCCGGTGCGATGAGGCCGTGGCCGAACAGGAACTCACCTATTTTGAGGCCATCACCTGCGCGGCCTTTCTGGCGTTTTCGGAAGTGCCGGCTGATTTTCTGCTCCTTGAGGTCGGGCTTGGTGGCCGGCTTGATGCGACCAATGTGATTGATAAACCGCTGGCCACGCTGATTACGCCGGTTGCCCTTGATCATCAAAGCTATCTGGGAACGGATATTCCCTCGATTGCCCGGGAGAAGGCCGGGATCATGCGTCCGGAATGCCCGGTTGCGATCGGCCCGCAGGCGCCGGCTGGAATGGTCGCTCTTGAGAAGGAAGCGCTGCGTATCGGGGCACATCAATTCAAATATGGGGAAGACTGGAACGTCTATTCTGAACAGGGAAGATTAGTCTATCAGGACGACAATGGCTTGTCTGATCTCGCAATGCCAAGGCTGCCTGGACTGCATCAGATATTCAATGCCGGGCTTGCCATTGCCGGGCTCAGGGCTGCTCGATTGCTTCTGCCGGATGCGGTCCTGTCGGAGGGGCTGGCCGAAGCGCATTGGCCGGCAAGAATGCAGCACTTGCGTTATGGTCCGCTGGTTGATCGATATTGCGACCTGACAGGAGAGCCTGCAGACATCTGGCTAGACGGGGGCCATAATCCGCATGCGGCACGGGCGATCGCATCCGTGATCGCTGATCTTGACGAGCGTCTCCCGCGGCCGGTCCATCTGATCGCCGGCTTTCAGGCGAACAAGGATATCAGGGGCTATTTTGATGCGCTCAGCGGCCTCGTTGTCTGTATCCATGCGGTTTGCGCATACCAGAATTCAGCCGCAACACCGGCAGACGTCGTCAAGGCAGCGCAACAGGCTGGTATCAAAGCGGTTGAAGCGGGTACAGTGGAGGCGGCTCTGGATCAGATATTTTCGGGCGAAGCGGACACAGTTCCCCGGGTTCTGATCTGTGGATCTCTCTATCTTGCAGGCGAAATCCTCGAACAGCATGGGTAATACCAAGCGGCATGGATCGGAACCATCAACGCGCGTCGGCGCTTACGCACCGGATGCGCAGATGCGTCATCATCTGCGCACACCGGTATAATGGTCCACGGCGCTGCAGCACTTATCGTGATAACTCTTTTCGCCATGCCAACGCGAATTCATCAGAAGGCAGATCTGCCACTTCCTTTACAAGGGGCTGAATATTCGAGCGCTGTTGTAGGGCCTTGAAATTTTCAGTGTCGCTGACCACAAATCCCAGAGCGAACAACCAGCGGCCAGACCAGCCGGTCAATACCCATGACCAGCGCCAGGGCAGGGCTTTCGGATAGGCATCATTGACAGCTTTTGCCAGTTCGTTCGTACAGTTTGAAGATATTGTGTTGTAAAAACGCGGTTCCCCGGCGAGGGCGTTTGTCCGCTCAACAAAATGCATGAAGATCTGCTGTGCCTGGGCAGGGGGAACATTCAATTCATGAGCATATAATTTATGGTCCAGGCTGACCGCGATCCGCGTGAGAATGTCTTTCTCCGTGGACCAAACATAGGACAGCTCAAATTCCCGGAACAGCCCCTTGATCGGGTCGTATTCCTCGCCTTTTTCCTTCCTTGCTTCGACGGATATGGAAAGCACTTTCTGTCCGCCCAAGCCCTCGAATACAAAGGAGACAAAGCTGTGGGCGAAAACCGGACTTCCTGAAAAGGGCTCGACAAAGTACCAGATCCGAACAAGATTTTCCCGATCATAGGATTGATCAAACCATCGCGCCTGTTCGGTACCATCCGGCAGGAAAGAAAAGGCGCGGCCATTGAAAAGACGCAAGGTATTACCGGCGCGCTCAAACCGGGCCTGTTTTTCAAATTTTGTTTCCCAATCCCGGTCGGTGCGCGCAACCTTGGAATACAGTATGGCTGCACCGATGGCGATTGCTGCAACAATATGCACAAGGATCAAAACGGTCATACGGAATCGGGTCAAGGTCAGCTTCCATGATAACAGCGCTGCTTGTGCTTAGCCGGGCTGAACCGGATTTCCAATCCCATCAGCCGATGAAAGGCGAGGGGCCGCCTTTTGGGCGACCCCTCTTTATTGTCGGCGCACTCTTAAGGGAGTGGTCGTGCGTGGTCATCGAACGGGGCCCCAACCCCGCCGGTGCGCTGACGCAGTTGAGATCATGTCCCAAACAAGCGGCGCAGCACGGGCCGACAGTCCAACTGGCCTCGTCCGCAAGAGGAAAAAGATGGCAGGACAAAAGGCCAACTGGAGGCAATTGTCAGCGTCGGATTTCTTCTTGCGCTTGCCTGCTCCCGACTGACGCAATCTTCGCATCGCGAGGGACGAGGGCGGCGTTTCGAATTGTCCGGGCCGACAGTCTGATTGAAGAAAAGCAATCTGTATGCCAAACAAAAAAAAAGCCGCCCGGGGGCGGCCTTGAAGGTGTCAGTCAGGAGGAGAAAGCGATTATGATGTCTTGCGGCGACGCGTAACGCCAAGACCTGCAATACCGGTGATGAACAGGAGTGCCGCACCCGGGACCGGGACTTCGCTCAGGTCGATATTGATATCGCCGGTCAGAGACAGTCCCGCAAAATCTGTACACAGCGTGCTTGTGCAATCAGCGTCGGTAACGAGCGAGTACCAGACCGAGGCACCAAGATTGCCGTTCTTGCCATTGGCGCCGGTACCAAGCTGGAATGGAAACGGCTTCATGCCGCGTTCCTGGACTTCAAATGACAGGCCCTCAAGGGCGCCGGTCCCGGTAATTGAACCACCGGTCAGGGAAAAGAAGTCCCAGCTTGTCGGGTCGATGGGGCCGCCATTATCAACATAGGCATTGTTGCGAAGTTCCAGTTTCGGGCCTGTCATGCCCGGGCCGTTCTGTTGCTGGAAGTTGAAGACGACGTCAAGCGCATAGCTTGGGTCGACCTGGCTGACCACACGGCCCTGAAGCGTTGCGGAACCATAGGCAACGGTCAGCGTGCTGTCTGTCAGAAAGTCAAAGTCCGACCCGTCGGAATCGCCAAGCAGCGGGGTGCCTGCTGCATTTTCAAAGAAGGGCAGCCACAGGGAATGGCTGTCTGATCCGCTGTGCAGGCTATCGGACACCGCTGACGAGGCTGCATAGGTGATTGGTCCGGCCTCCGCTTTCGGTCCGGCAACAAGCGCGGCACTGGCGGCAGCGAGGGTGACGGCGAAAAACTTTATCGTTGTCATGGTGAACAACTCCTCATCCTTAAATTTCTGTTAAGGCGAGGGGGAGCAAAAGCCGGACCAACCGGAGCGGGCCTGTCGGCAGGTGCCCGCACTGGTCTGATGGTGTTAGGATTTTCGTAAAGATAACAGTTCGTTACTAACACTGAGCCCGAAGGGAAGAGTGCGCATGCGCAGACTGATCGTTGGCATTGGCGGGGCAAGCGGCGTTATTTATGGCGTCCGCCTGCTTGAGGTTCTGCAATCTGTGTCCGAAATCGAGACGCATCTCGTTCTGACACAAACCGGCCAGCTAAATCTGGCAGTGGAAACGGATCATTCAGTTACTGACGTGCATGGGCTGGCCGATGTCGTCCACAAGCCGGGGGATCTGGCGGCGGCAATTTCAAGCGGCTCATTCAAGACCGACGCGATGATCGTGGCGGCCTGTTCAATGAAGACGCTATCGGGCATTGTTCACTCCTATGCAGACGATCTGTTGATCCGCGCGGCCGATGTCTGCCTGAAAGACCGGCGTCCGCTGGTCCTGATGCCGCGCGAGGCGCCGCTCCATCTCGGGCATTGCCGGCTTATCGCTGCGGCCGCTGAACTTGGGGCGATCATCGCGCCGCCCATGCCGGCTTTTTATAACCGTCCGCAAAGTGTGGACGATATGATCAACCATACTGTCGGCCGGGTCCTTGACCTTGTCGGGATTGACACCGGGATCGTTGATCGCTGGGCGGGGGTGCGCCGCGGGGCATGAGATTTTTGCCTTGCGGCGCAAAGCGCCGCGGGCGGGGTGGCCTGACCGACCGAGCCGCCGTCGCGGCTCTGATTTCCGGGGTGTATGGTTTCTCCGTTTAACTCCACTGGCATGGACAGGGGCCGCAAAGGCGCTAAAACCATAAGGGTTTTAACCAGAAGGGTTTTTCATGAAGTACAGGGTTTTCCTCGGCGTTATCGGGCTGGCAATCGCGCTTTCCGCCTGCGGGCAGGAAGACGAACCGGCGCCTGGCGCATCCTCCGATTCAGGGTCGTCGGCGCGCGGACAGACGGCCACAAGCGCCATCCCGGCAGACTTTTCGATCGATTATCGTAAATATGAATTGGAAAACGGTCTCGACGTTGTCCTGCACCAGGACCGGTCGGACCCGGTGGTGGCGATTGATCTGGCGGCCCATGTGGGGTCGGCGCGAGAGCTTCCCGGGCGTACCGGGTTTGCGCACCTGTTTGAGCACCTTCTGTTTCTCGATTCCGAAAATCTTGGTTATGGCGGGCTCGACGAGATGAACACCCGCATTGGCGGGGCGGGGACGAACGGCTTCACCACCACCGATATGACCCAGTATTTTCAGGCCGTCCCCGCCGATGCGCTGGAAAAAATCGTCTGGGCCGAGGCTGACAAGCTTGGATGGTTTATCAAGACCGTTACCCAGCCTGCACTCGACAATGAAAAACAGGTTGTCAAAAACGAAAAACGCCAGCGTGTTGATAACCAGCCCTATGGCCATAATTTCTATGTCATCAACAAGGCGCTGTACCCGGAAGACCATCCCTATAACTGGCAGGTTATTGGCTCGCTTGCCGATCTCGACGCGGCGACCCTGCAGGATGTCAAAGATTTCTACGCTCGCTGGTATGTGCCCAATAATGTGACCGTCACGATCTCCGGCGATTTCGATATCGACGAGGCCAAGGCCTATGTCGAGAAATATTTCGGTGAAATTCCGCGTGGTGACGAGGTGGCGCCGCTTGAGCCGCGCGCGGCGGTTCTTGAAGAGACAAAATCGCTGTACCATGAGGATAATTTTGCCACCGTGCCGCAGCTGACAATGGTGTGGCCTGCGGTGGAGGAGTTTCATCCCGACAGCTATGCGCTCAATATCCTGACAACCTATCTGACCGATGGCAAAAAAGCCCCGCTCAACGAGGTTCTGATTGATGAAGAAAAGGTGACCTCGAATGTCTCGTCCTTCCTTTATGGCAAGGAACTAGCTGGCGAGGTTTATATCACCATACGGACCAATCCGGGCGAGGATATTGACGGGCTGATGCCTGCGCTCGGCAGGGGCTTTGATCGTTTCGAGGAGAACGGCATATCCGTTGAAGAGCTTGACCGGATAAAGGCGGGGCTTGAGGTCGGTTTTTATCAGGGCCTGCAATCGGCGCTGGGTAAGGCAATTGAGCTTGGTGAATATAATCTGTTTACGGGTGATCCGGGCTTTATCAAAACCGATCTTGAGCGTCTGCTGGCCGTAACGCCGGATGACGTCATGCGGGTTTATGAGACCTATATAAAAGACAAGCCCTATCTGGCGACGAGTTTTGTGCCAAATGCGAGGCCGGACCTGGCGCTGGAGGGGGCCGTAAAAGCCGAGGTCGTGGAGGAGCCGATTGTACAAAGGGCTGAGGAAGAGATTGATTTTGACCCGACCGCACGAACCTTTGAGCCGACGCCTTCTCGCTTTGATCGGTCGGTGGAACCTGATTTTGGCAGGCCCTATACGCTGCCCCAGCCGGAAATCTGGCGCGCAGACCTTGCCAATGGCGTTGGCATCACCGGCATTCGCAATTCGGAAACGCCGCTTGTCTATTTCTCCCTCGCCATTGATGCGGGCCGGGAGCGGGGCGACCCGGCAAAA
>CAYSMJ010000055.1:11644-15302 GCA_964432075.1 uncultured Caulobacterales bacterium
TTCTTGGCGTTGATGACCGCGTCCGGCAGTGGCTGTCGCGGCCATGACCGCTGATCTTCTGACCAAGGGCACAGCCAACAAAACGGTTGCCGAACTGGAAGATGTCATCAAGTCCCTCGGCTCATCGATCAGCGTGTCCGCAGGCGCTAATTCCACCGTGGTCAGCGGCTCCACGCTCGCCCGTAATTTTGATGAGACCATTGCGCTGGTTGAGGAAATCCTTCTTGAGCCGCGTTGGGACGAGAGCGAATTTGAGCTTCTTAAACGCAAGCGCCTGAGCGAGCTTGAGCAGGCCAAAGGCAACCCCGACTATATCGCGCAGCGCGAGGCGCTCAAACTGCGCTATCGCGAAGACCACATGTTCCGATATACAAGCTATGGCTCACCAGAACGTCTGGAAACGGTAAGCCTTGATGATCTCAAGGCGTTTTACAAGCAGACATACAAGCCCGGCAAGGCAAGGCTGCAGATTGCAGGCGATATTGCACCGGGTGCGGTGGAAACGGCGTTTGCTGGTCTTGCCGAACGCTGGACCGGCGAGGCGCTTGAGCCAATCAGCCTGCCTTTGCCGCAGGACGTGGAAAACGCGCAGATTTATTTTTATGATGTGCCCGGTGCAAAGCAGTCCGTTATCCGGATCGGAAGACCGTCCCTGTCGGCCGTAGATCCGGATTACCCGCTTGCCGAAGCGGTGAACTTTCTTCTTGGCGATATCTATACGTCCCGGCTCAACACGGCTCTGCGGGTAGAAAAGGGGTATACGTATGGCATTGGGTCCGGCTTCAGTGGCGGGGAAGACCGCGGCTCTTTTGGGATTCGCACAAGTGTGCGCTCTAATGTGACGAAAGAGTCAATCGCGCTGATCCGGGATATCGTTTCCAGTTACGGGCCGGATTTCACCGAAGACGACCTTGCGATCATGAAAGGCGCGCTGCTGCGTGGTCAGGCGCTGGCTACCGAAACGCTGAATGCCAAGCTGGGTGTCGTCTCCGCGATATCGGATTATGGCTACCCGGATGACTATCTGCGCAGGAATGCCGAGCGTATCGACGCGATGACGCTTGAGCAATTCAAGTCGATTGCCGAGCGATATATGCCGATCGATGCCATGCAATATCTGGTGGTTGGCGACGCGCAGACCCAGGCCGGCGGTCTGGGCGATCTTGGCCTCGGCGCACCGGTGATGCTGGCACCCGTGGAGTAGGGCACCCTTCAGGCATTGCGTGGGCGGAAGCGCCGAGATCAAGGCGCAACGCCCATCCAACTCTGGTGAGGGGCCTCGCTCTGGCTTTCTTCAGGCTGCGGAGCTTTCGCGTTTCGGCAGTTTCCAGCCGGGACGCGGGAAATGGCAGGTATAGCCGTTCGGGTTTCGCTCCAGATAGTCCTGATGCTCCGCTTCAGCCTCCCAGAAAACGCCAGCGGGGCTGACCTTTGTGACGACTTTTCCCGGCCACAGGCCGGAGACGTCCACATCCTTGATCGTATCGATCGCCGTGTCTTTCTGGGCTTCGTGGGTATAGAAGATTTCCGAGCGGTAGGAAGAACCGGTGTCATTGCCCTGACGGTCGACCGTGGTCGGATCATGGATCTGGAAGAAAAACTCAAGAATGTTCCGGAAGCTGGTCTCGGCCGGATTGAACATGATCTCGATCGCCTCGGCATGGCCGGCGTGATTGCGATAGGTCGCGTTTGCAATTTCGCCGCCGGTATAGCCGACACGGGTTTTGAGGACGCCGGGCTGCTTGCGGATCAGGTCCTGCATTCCCCAGAAACAGCCACCGGCAAGGACGGCGCGTTCGGTCTGATCGCTCATTGGGTTCTCCTTTTGAGGGCAAAGCCGCTTTTGGCATTATGAAAGTATGTGGCGCTGAATCCTGGTCTGCCAAGCCCCGAACCGGACATATTTGCCGGAGCCGCTATGACCGCCGGTCAGCGTGTCGCCGCCACAAGGGCGGCCATGGCTGTGTCCGGCGTGCCAATTGTCCAAATTCGAACATTCGATCAAACCGGACCCCCAGCGCCGTTTATTGAATTCGTCGGCGATCACGGACTGAGAATTTCACCACCCGACGACAGACCGTGCTATCACAAACAAAAGACACCCCGCTCCTCCACCAATTCTGCAATTTCGCAATACCTCAGAGTGTAAGCAAGATAATACCGGACCGCCTGCAAGATGATCGTCTACTCGAAACGGCGCCCAGAAAATCCAAGATAATCATACCCGCATCGTTAAAGTCCCAGCGACCAAAGCCCGTCGGCCCTGCCGACGAATTTTGCAACAAAATTGCGGCGCGCCTGACTGGACAGGTGCGCTTAAAAATGCGCCGATCAGCCCGAACAAGGCACAAAAACCGGCAACAATCCCGCGAAAAACCACAAGATATGCGCTCAGAACAAAAAATCACTGAAAATGAGTGCTGGTTAAGAACTGATCAGATGTTCCCTGAATTCTTTAATAATATGACAACCCCTGCGCGCTATCACATCGTAGCCAGACCGGTCGCAGCAAGCGGGGATATCCATGAAAGGCGTTGTTTTTACAGAGCTTTTTTCCTTCGTAGAAGAAAAGCACTGTCCGGTATTTCTACAACTCCTGATTGATGAGAGCGATCTGGCCTCGGAGGGTGTTTATACCGCGACCGGCACCTATCCTGCCTGTGAGATGGCACGGCTTGTCAAAACCATGGCCGACAAAACCGGAACCGATGTCTCCAGCCTGTTGCGGATTTTTGGCGAACACCTGTTCTCACGCTTTCATGCGGGTTTCCCGGAAATGTTCGATGGCATGGATAACGCGACGGATTTTCTGGCGTCGGTGGAAGACCACATTCATATCGAAGTCCGCAAGCTTTATCCCGATGCTGAACTACCAAGTATTGAAGTCACAGAACGCAGGCCCGATGGCTTTACACTCATTTATACCTCCTCACGCCACCTTGGTGATTTCTGCGAGGGCCTGATTATCGGTTGCCTGAAGCATTTCCGTGAAAGCGCAACCATCAAAAAGGCGGTCATTGAAACGGAGCCGAACTCGGTCATCGCCTTCCGCATCGAAAAGCGCCAATCGTGAATTCGGAAATCGAAATCTACAAAGCGATTGCAGCACGTGAAAAAGCCAGCCGTCAGGAAGCCGAGCGGTTGCTGGAGGAAAAAGCACATGCACTGTATCTGAAGAGCATCCAATTCGAAGCCAATGCAGCGGAAATCCGTACCGCGAATGCCACGCTCAATGAGATCATGTCAGCGGTCCCGGATGGTATCATTCTGTGCACAAATGCATTGGATATCATTGACCTGAATGATGCGGCTGAACAAAAACTGGAGCGCAAGAAGCCTGCGCTGCTCGGCGAACAGGTTTTGCGGTTTTTCCCCGGGCTTTCGGCCTATATCGCCGATCACGGCCAGGAACACGGCGCTTTTATGATTCCAAACACACGCGCGCTAACGGCTCATGGCGCCTCCTTTCCCGTTGAAATCCGAGGCTTTTCGGGCAAGCTCGGGGGAAAGAAAAGTGTACTGCTTCTGTTTCACGACATCTCCCGACGGCTTGAGGCCGAGGTGCAACGGCGTAAAATCGAGCAGCAGTTTGACGAAGCGCGGCGACTTGAGGCCATCGGTACGCTGTCCGCCGGCATTGCCCATGAGATCAATACCC
>CAYSMJ010000056.1:0-15071 GCA_964432075.1 uncultured Caulobacterales bacterium
TCTTCGCCGGCAATCATGGTCGGGTTGAAGCCAGGGGCGGCCTCAAAGGCTTCGCGAGAAATCACAAAAATCCCGCCGCAAGCGTCGATCTCGCCGATTGGGCCCTGCCATTCAATGTCGCACAACAGGTTGTAAACGGACTTGTCCGGATAGCGCTCCCTGCAAAGGCCCGTGACGATGCCCGTGACGACACTTGTGTCGCTGTCGGCGGCAGGTTCGGCGCCGTTGCCGGCAGCGAAGGTTTCAAGGGCGGCCGGCAGAAAACCGGGGAGTAGCTGGCAGTCGCCGTCGATAAACAGAATATGGGTCGTCTCGGGAAAGCGCTCCACCAGCCGTTCAAAGCCGGCATTGCGCGCCCGCGCCGCCGTGAAGGGCAGGCCATCATCGATATCGACCACCTCCACTTCGATCGAATGGGCAAAGTCGAGGCTGTCATCGGTAGAGCCGGAATCGACATAGACAACCCGGTCGCTCGCCAGTTGCAGGCTCGTCAGACATCGTTTGAGGCGCTCACCCTCATTCCGGCCAATCGCGACACAGCCGACCACCAGACCCGTCTTGCGGTCCGGGCGGCGGTGAAGCGAAGGCGCGGGTCCATCGGCCATAGGCAGGGCCATCCTCATAAATCGATGCCAAAGCAGTCGTGCGCCAAAGTCTTAAAAGACAATTGCGGCGCAATGTCACCAATCGTGTGGACAGGGCGCAGGGGGTTCGATACAAGCCACCGCACAGACATAAACATTTCCTTATATGAAAGGCCCTGCCCATGACCGGCCCCTCTGCGATGTCCCGCCCGTCTTATCAGTTTACCAGCGAAAGCGTCTCGGAGGGCCATCCGGACAAGGTCTGCGATCGGATCTCCGATGCGGTTGTTGATCTTCTTCTCGGCAAGGACCCCCAGGCCCGGGTGGCCTGTGAAACGCTGACCACCACCAACCAGATTGTGCTGGCTGGCGAAATCCGCTGCGCTGAACCGGTGTCTGACGCGGAAATCGAGGCGGTGGCGCGGGCCGCCGTAAAGGACATTGGCTATGAACAGGAGGGTTTCCACTGGGAGAAGTCAAATTTTACAACCTATCTGCACGAGCAGTCTACCGATATAGCCCAGGGCGTGGATGCGAGCGGAAACAAGGATGAAGGGGCGGGCGACCAGGGCATCATGTTCGGCTATGCCTGTGATGAGACCGCGCAACTCATGCCGGCACCGATCCTTTTCTCCCATAAAATCCTGCAGGAGCTGGCACGCCAGCGAAAATCCGGGGCTCGCCCCGAGCTTGAGCCCGATGCCAAGAGCCAGGTGACCCTGCGTTATGAGAATGGCAAGCCGGTTGCTGTCGAGTCCGTCGTGGTTTCGACCCAGCACCGCGAAGGGGTTTCCACCGACGATGTTCGCGAGATCGTCCGCCCGGTCGTCAAGGACGTGCTTGGCGATCTCGGAATGCCACCGGAGAACGAGTTTTATGTCAACCCGACCGGGACCTTTGTCATCGGTGGCGGGGCCTTTTCGGGCAAGGACCCCACCAAGGTAGACCGCTCGGCGGCCTATGCCTCGCGCTATCTTGCCAAGAATGTTGTTGCCGCCGGAATTGCAGACCGCTGCCTGATCCAGGTGTCCTATGCGATTGGCGTGTCGAAACCGCTTTCAGTTTTTGTTGACCTATACGACACCGGCAATGTGGACCCGGCGGCGCTGGAGAAGGCGCTGCAGGAGGTCATGGACCTCAGCCCCCGCGGAATCCGTGAGCATCTGGGCCTCAACCGGCCAATTTATGAACGCTCCGCCGCCTATGGGCATTTTGGCCGCGAGCCGGACGCAGATGGCGGCTTCTCCTGGGAGCGAACCGACCTTGTCGATGCGCTGAAGTCGGCGCTGGGCGCCTAGACTGCGTTCCCTTTTTGTTGCCTCAAAAACGCAGTCCAGATTTTTTAGGGGTCGCCCTGACAGCGCGAAAAACCGGATGATCTTGTCGCCCGGCGCTCCAAAGCGATTTGAGTAAAATGTGAAGCGCCCGCCGATCCGTGTGATTGGCGGGCGTTTTCTGTTTATGGCAGGCTTTGTATGGATGACAGGATGCAAGGGTGATTTTGATGGTTCGCGGTTTTTCACTGGTATTTTCTATTGTCGCTCTGGCGATTGTTTCGCTTGTTTTCGCGCCCGCGCCGCGTTTGCAGGAAGTGCCCGGCGACCCCGCTGTTGCAGCGGCGGCGCGCTTGCGTGATGCGGTCAGGTCCATCGATCCCAAGGCAGAGTTGATGGACAATGGCGCCCTGTTTACCGTTCAGGGTGTGCGTCTGACCTTTGTTTATGACCTCGATGCCAACCGGATGCGCGTTGTGGCCCCGGTCGGCCCGGCGGCGGATGTGTCTGGCCAGGATATGATCCGGCTGATGCAGGCCAATTTCGACTCCGCGCTCGACGCCCGCTATGCCATCGCGAAGGATATTCTTTGGTCGGTGTTCATCCACCCGCTCTCAACCCTCGAAACCGAAGAATTCGCCAGCGGAATCGGTCAGACGGTAAATCTGGTGACAAGCTATGGCGCGTCCTATTCCTCCGGCGCCCTGATCTTCGGCGGCGGCGATTCCGCCGAAGCGCAACGCAGGCTGATCGAGGACCTGCGGGACAAGACGCGGGAGATTTGAGGGGGGGCTTCAGTCCCCGACTTCAGCTAAATTTATAATATCGGCCGATAATGTCCGGTCACATGCTTGTGAAATCGCACAGAGATGCTATTTATTATTTATGAGAAGAGATCCGGGACACCTGATTTAAGCGAGTTTCGCTTCAAGATACTGGAACAAAGCGGCCAAAACCTTTGGTTTGCCAAATTTTCAATATCTCGTTCATTACTCGCAAGCGCCTTTTGAGAACTCTGAAATCTTCAATCATTTTATCAATATAAAGAATTTTACGATCTGCTGTGAACGCCGCAAAAGATGGCGAACGAAGCCCCAAAATCATGTTGTCTGCAATGACCTCGGCCTTGTGAGCGAGAACGATTGCCTGTGTGGCCCGCCGATCAAGGAGATAGGTTTCGTCAATAGCGAGCCGATAGAGATGTAAAGGGGGAGGGTAATGAGTTACATAAGGAATGTGGTCTTTGTTGCTATTGATTATTTTTTGCTGTGCCGGCCAATCGGACTGAACAAGGTGCCGTTCGATCCGCTTAATCGCGTCCTCGGCTTCAACACGAAGAGCGTTCACAAGGTTTCAGGCTTTAAAATACTCATAAGCAAAAAACCCTGAAACACCGACAGCCGCAGAAAAAACAAGATCTAACCCTGGCAAGCAAATTCTCCGCCCTAAGAATATTCCATTTTAACAGACATCACTGTGAACGAAAACCAATATATCCCCCGCCTCTATGGGCGGCGGCAGGACAAGCCGCTCAAGCCGCGGCAGGCGCGGTTGATGAAAACGCTTCTGCCCGGCGTGGCGGTTCCGGGTCCTGCTGCGGGCGCAGTTGATCCGTTCGCCATGATGCCGGGGGCAGAGGAAATCTGGCTCGAAGTCGGGTTTGGCGGTGGCGAACATCTGGCCTGGCAGGCAGCGCAAAACCCCGGCGTGCTGATGATCGGGGCAGAGCCCTTTATCAATGGCGTGGCAAAGCTCCTGGGGCAGATTGAAGATGAGAGCCTGAAGAATATTCGTGTGCACCATGGCGATGCGCGGCCACTGATTGAGACGTTGCCCGATGGCTGCCTTTCGCGGCTGTTCGTCCTGCATCCTGATCCCTGGCCGAAAACCCGCCACCATAAACGCCGGATGATCAATCCCTGGTTTCTTGGCGAAGCGGTTCGGCTTTTGCGCCCGGGCGGTGAATTGCGGGTTGCCTCGGACATTCCGGATTATATCGGCTGGACATTGATGCATGTGGGCGGTGTCCACGCGCTCGACTGGCAGGCGGAACGCCTGGCTGACTGGCGCGTGCGTCCTGACGACTGGCCCCAGACCCGGTATGAGGCCAAGGCCCTCAAGGAGGGTCGGCCAGCGACCTATCTGCGGTTTCGTCGCAAAGCGTAAACGCGCCCGTGATTTGCCGAACCGGCGGCATCGGGTTATCGGGCAGAAGCGGCGACGCGGAAAAGGAATTGGCGTGCGCATTGTCAAAGGGCTGGTTCTGGTCGGGCTTATCTTTGCGCTCAGCGGCTGTGTGCGGCTCACGCTCGCCTGGGCCGACCTGACCCCAAAGGATGCGCCGGCCACGCCGGCGATCACCACACTCGGCGGTGACACCCTCAAGGCGGTGGGCAATGTGGCGCCTGCCCTTGCCTTTTCTGACGTCGAGGCGTGGGAAGCCACGGGCCAGCCTACTTTCCGCCGGTTGCTGCAGGAGCATGTTTATGGCGTCATGCCAGATAGCGCCACGGTGCGGGTGGTGGCGCGTAAACCGCTTGACGATGCCGCCTATGGCGGGCGCGCTTTGCTTGAGGAATGGACGCTCGTTGCGACGGCATCTTATAACGGTGTAGCCCGGGAAACGGCGCCCTTTCGGGTCAATATCGTAACGCCAAACACGGCAAAAGGGCCAGTCCCGTTGATCCTGATGCAGAGTTTTGCGCCGCGCCATGCCGCGATCCGCCATCCGGCTGTCCACCGTCCGGCGGGAAGTGAGGGCATGGACGGGCTTGCCGGTGGCCTCGCCATGTTTGTCTTTGGCCGCCATATCGTAACCCCGCCGGTCACGGAGATCCTTGAGCGCGGCTATGGTCTTTGTGTGATGTATCCGTCTGAATTTGTGCCGGACCGGAAAAAAGCGGGACTTGAGGCTCTGGCAAGGCTTTCCGCCGGCCACCGCGATGATACAACCCGCTGGGGGGCAATTGCCGCCTGGGGCTGGGGGTTTTCGCGGGTGATTGACGCGCTGGAGGCTGACACCCGGTTTTCGGCCTTTATTCCCTATGGCCACTCCCGGTACGGAAAGTCAGCCCTTGTCGCCGGGGCCTTCGATAGCCGGATCGATGCGGTGATTTCTCACCAGTCCGGCACGGGCGGCGCTTCGCTCAACAAGAAGAAAAAAGGCGAAACCGTCAGCGCCATTACCGCCGCTTACCCCCACTGGTTTTCCCGAACCTATGCCGGCTATGGCAAGCGCGAACAGGCCATGCCCCTTGATCAGCATTTTCTGCTTGCCCTGCTCGCGCCGCGCCCTGTCCTGCTCGGCAATGCACGGCGCGACGTCTGGTCGGACCCGAATGGCGCCCTCAAGGCAGCGATTGGTGCGGCGCCGGCCTGGCATCTTTACGGGGCCGGGGGGCTGACGCGGACAGATTTTCGCGATTATGATCCGGCTGCGGGCATTGCCCTGTGGATGCGCCCCGGAACCCATGGGGTGACGCAGGAGGACTGGCCGGCCTTTCTGGAGTTTCTTGATGCCCATTTCTGACGAACCGGATGTGCTGGAGGCGAGCAGGCCCGAACGCGCGCTGGGGCCGATTGATATGCTACCGGTGTACCGCGATGCGCCCCGTTCCGGCGGCTTCACAAAGCTTCGCAAACGTAGTGTCCGCCAGACGCAGGAAGCCACGCCATCGATTACCCGGTCGCCGGTACTCCTCCGCTCAGCATGATCTGCCCGGAGGGCGCCAAAGAAGCTTTTGCGACGGGACCCGGGCGTTGCGGGCCCGGCAAAAAAGGGGCGCCGGCGGGCCGGCCTTTTCAAAACCAAGCTTTTGCAATATCCGGCCGGAGGCAGGATTATCGGTATAATGACTGGCCTCGATTGTGATGTAGCCGCCCCAGCGTCCGACGGCCCATTTCAGAATGCCGCTCGCGGCCTCGGTTGCTAACCCCTGGCCCCAGAAGGGCCGGGCGATATGATAGCCAAGGATGAAATGCTGTGACGGCACCCCCTTCCCATGGACACCGATCGCGCCAGCAAAATGCCGCCGGCCCGGTCCCTCCTTGATCAGGGCAAAGACGATTTCGCGGGCCGGGTCCATGCGCTGCATTGACCTTATCCGCGCCCTTGCCACGGCAAGCGTGAACGGCCACGGAAATGTTCCCGTCATCCGGGCCACATCCCAGTCATTTGCCGCAGCGTAAAAAGCCGGTACATCTCCCATGGTCATTGGCCGGGCAACAAGACGGTCGGTCTGGAATGCGGGGGAGGGCGCGAATTTGGCCATCATAATTTCTGAGAGAAAACAAAAAAGGGCCGACACCGCCGACCCTTTCAAACCAGTCTCGGGTGGTAGTGCGCCTTATTCCGCCGCAACCGCTTCCGGCAGCACAGAAACATAAGTCCGGCCCTTGGCTTTGGTGCGGAAGTCGACGCGGCCTTCGACTTTTGCAAAGATCGTGTGATCCTTGCCAATGCCAACACCTTCGCCCGGATGATATTTGGTGCCGCGCTGGCGTACAATGATATTTCCGGGAATGACGCGTTCCTCGCCAAACTTTTTGACCCCGAGCCGGCGACCAGCTGAATCGCGACCGTTACGGGATGAACCGCCTGCCTTTTTGTGTGCCATGACAAATCTCCACTTCAGCGCCTAGTATAACAGTGCGCAGGGTAACTTCAACTTATTCGGTGCCAGCCTTTTTGGCGTCGCCGAGTTCGCGGGCCTTGGAAATCCAGTCATCCCGCTCGATCCGGCCCTTGAACGAAAGCCTCGCATCCACATAGGCGACGTTTTCCGGCGTCCAGTTTGCAATCTGTTCGAAAGTGTAAAAGCCAAGCTCGTTGAGTTTTTCCTCAAGCTTCGGGCCGACACCGCTGATCTGCTTCAGATCATCGGCATCGTCAGGACGGCTGTCGAATGTTTTGGGGGCTTCTTCCGGAATATCGGCCATTGGCTCAGCCGCTGGCGGCGCTGGGGTGTCGGCTTCATTTCTGGCTTTTGCCGCCGCTGACGGGGCCGACGGTTTGGCGCCGCCGGTAAGGATATCGGTAATTTTGAGTACAGTCAGATATTGCCGGTGGCCTTTTTTCCGACGGTAGTTCTGGCGGCGGCGCTTTTTGAAGACGACGATCTTCTTGTCGCGCATTTGTTCGCGGATTTCCGCAGCGACGCTCGCCCCGTCCACCAGCGGCGCCCCAACGGTCACATCCGTGCCTTCGCCAACCAACAGCACTTCGTCGAGAACGACCTGATCGCCATCCTCGCCCTCTAGCTTCTCGACCCTGATGAGGTCATCCTTGGCGACGCGATATTGCTTGCCGCCCGTCTTTACGACTGCATACATTTCTCTCGACCTTTCGCTCACGCCTGTTGCGGCGCGGTGTCCTTTTTCAATCCGGGTTCTGGTGCCCAGGTTTTTTGTGAAGAACGCTACTAGGCGCTGGCTGGCGCGTGGTCAACAGATTTCAACGCCCAAGACACAAGCCGTGGGACGGGTGTCTCGGGAGGTTTGCGCCTCTCTTATTGATCCAGCCGCTTCAGGATCTGGCTGATCTGGGCGCGATGAGCCGTGACCGTTGGGTTGAGGTTGAAATCGAACAGGCCAAAACGGCCCTTGATCTCCTCGGTGGCGCCAAGCGCGGCGGAGCGCCCTTCGGCCGACTGGGCATCACTCATGGCCATATCGACAAGTTGCTCAACATAGGCGATCTGCAGGTTCCGGCGGAAGGCATTGGGGTTGGCCCTGAGGTCATCGCCAATGATAGCCGCGTTCAGGTCGATCAGCATGTCGGCGGGCAGATAAGCGTTGCCATAAAGACTGGAATCGACCATCCGCTTGATGACAACCGGGTTGAGCAGATGGGCCAGTGTGGCCGTCTGGATCGAGAGAACCCGGTCGTGGATTTTCGGGTCTTCGGTTGCCTCAAAAAAGTCAAAGCCCCGGCGTTGCGGCTGTAGCCGGGCTGCCAGATCGATCGGCAGCGCAAACGCATCTTCCGCATAAACATGATCGGCAAGGGCCATCATGGCCGCTTTCTGTTTTTCCAGTGGAACCGGGCGATAGGGTGCGATGTCGCCCTGCTGCTCTGGATAAAGACGGTCCACATAAACGCCGCCGATCTGCCGACTGATGACTGTCGCCATGGCGGCGTGCTGGCCGGAGGTGACGAGATAGGCCTGGACAAGATCAGCCCAGCTGCCCTTGTCGTCGAACCGGCCTACAAGTTCCGTCAGGTTCGACTGGGCAAGCCTGATCCGGTCAACCGCATAGGCAACGGGGTCGGACGACATATCGTTGATATTGACCCGCGGGTCGATGCCCCGGCCCGGGGCGCGCATATCGTCTGCATCATTGCCGAATTCGAGCCCCGGCTCACCGGCGCGTGCCAGCAGTGCCTCGCGGGCGGCGCCCTCAAGACCCGGCCTGTAACCAAACTCGATTGCCCAGTCATCATAGGGCCCGGGTTTTTGCATGTAATAGTCGCCCTGTTTCATGCCGAGCGGTGCCATGTTGATGGCCGGATAATCCATCACCGACCCGGTCGGCGCGCCTTGTGTCACAGACGGGTCGTGCACCTCGCGCGGGCCAAACCGAACACTGGCTTTCATATTATGATTGAGGCCAAGAGTGTGCCCGACCTCATGAAGAAGGAGATAGTACAGACTTTCGGTAATCAGACGGTTTTCCTCATCGTCGTCAAGCCCTTGTGCCTGCAGGGTTGCGCGACCGAAGAGGTTGTTGAGCATTAGCGTATGGCCGGCTGAGCAGTGAACATGTTTGCCATCAAGCGCGGTCTCAATGGTCAATCCTTCGCCCAGCGAAATCTGGGTCGCGGCTAGATCGAAGATTTCAGACAGCTGCAGACGGTTCTTGATGAACACATATTCCAGCATGATATCCGCACCAAGAATTTCTCCTGTGCGCGGGTTTGAGAAGCTCGGACCATAGCCGCCAAAGGGCGGCTGGGGCGAGGAGGTCCAGCGCAGGACATTGTAGCGGATGTCGCCCGCGGCCCACTCGGCATCGTCCGGCTGGATCCTGACCTCGACGGCGTTCCTGAATCCCGCCTTTTCGAAGGACCGGTTCCAGGCAAGGACCGCATCGCGAATCGTGTCGCGATATTCCCGGGGCGTTGTATTCTCGACCCACCATGTAATCGGTTCTTCCGGTTCTGAAAGGGCTGCATCCGGATCTTTTTTGACGAGGCGCCATTTGTTGATCAGGTCGCGATAGTTCGCTACTTCGTCAGAAGACAGATCGGTGACCTTGTCAAAGAAATAACCGATCCGATAATCATCGATTCGTGGTTCAAAGCCTTCTGTATCCGGCACCTTGATCAGTGAATGCTGGATCTGCACTGTCAGCGAGCGTGGATCGGTAACAGCATCGCCCCCGCCATTGGTCGGATATTTGTTCTGGAACTGATAATCGACGACGATGTCAGTATTTTCAGGATAGTTGTTGATCTCGGCATAGCGCCCGCCCGCAACTTCGCCCGGGGAGAAGGCGTCCGCCGGTCGGTTCGGGTTTGGCGAGGGTTTGATCTGCTGGATCGCCTCTGACAGGAACAGGTCATTGGCTTTGACGAGAAGCCGCGCCGGCGTATCGTCCGTCGCCGGTGTTTCGGCTTCAATCTTCAGGCTTGCCATCAGTGACGGGGAGATATTCGCGTTGGCTGCGCGTGCAATGGCTTTTTCCGGGTCGAAATAAAAGGCTGTACTCTCTTCAACGAAATCGATCTTGTCAAAATAGCGCACCGGCTTGACGATCTGCTGGCCGGCATAGGCCCCGCGGAAAAAGCCTGCGTCTAAAACCCCGTTCTCCACGTAGGAAAAGACGATAAACTCGGCGCCAAGCTGGTTTTCGGTCAGTTCCATATAGACATCGCCCGTTTTCGGGTCGCGGTAAAGGACGAACAGCCCCTCGATCCGGTCATAATCCTCAACCGCTTCGGCCACCGTCTTGGCGTCGTCTTCCTCTTCCTGTGCTTTGGCGGAAGGCGCCCCGGTGAGGACGGGCAGGGCCGCCATCAAAGCCACAGCTGAAAGCCCGGCCCGCGCCAGCTCGCGCAATATCGTCGTTTTCATTGTCATTATTTCCTCGTCGTACGGCCCATATTGTGGGAATTACACAGGAAAACTGACCGTGGCACAAGCGCGGCTATGTTGCGGGGATGCAACGGGCAGAGTGTTTAGAGCGCGTTCACAAAAAAAGTCGTCGATGGTTCCCACCCACCGACTTGGTTTCGAACGCGCGACCCCTGGAAAATCTGGACTGCGTTTTGATTCAACAAAATGGTAACGCCGTCTACGTCAAACCGAAAAATCCATTACGTCTGTCGACAACGCAAAAAAAAGCGTCTGCAGACGGTAAAAATAGATTTTTTGGTGAGACGCTTGGGAGCGATCCCCATTATTCCTGCCGTTTTGGCCCGATCCGTGTCGGATTCAAGTAGGCGGCCCGTTGAGCCTCGTCGAAGACCCATGAAAGGGAGTAAGCCCTGCGGGACCCGCTTTACCTGTTCGGATCGTCCGGCTGGCGCACAAGGATCGCCGCATTCGCGGTGCCGATTTTATCGTTCGGATCGCTCGTCACGGCGTAAAGACGATACTCGCCCGGTGCGTTCGGCGCCCGAAAGACAAGGCGCCGTGTTTTTTCAGAAATGATCCTCAAAGGGACGATTTCTGGTTGCGCTTCGTATTCGCCGCCCGTGGAGCGGGTAACCACTTCGGTCCGCATTGCCCACTTTGTTCTGAGCGGATCGCCATTCGGGTCGGAAACCGCGATTTTGGCAGTATAAGTCTTGCCGGGCTCAAGGATGATGTTCTCAACGGGCGTCTTGCCATTTATGCGGATATGTTTTGTCAGGGGCGCGCGATTTTCCGGATATTTGCCTGTCCAGTAACGCGTAAGTTCATCGATCCGAGCGTCGGTCGCGCCATTCTCGGTGAAGAGACTGTACCATGTGCCCGTGCGCTCCTGCTTATGTCCCCAGAAAAAGGCAAAATCGCCAATCAGGCGGCCCGAGTCATCGCCGACAATATAGGTGTTGATGCGGCTCTTCATGATTTCAGCCTTGACAGCACTGGGTTCTTCAATTTCGCGTCCCCATTCTGTCTTCGGTACTTCCCAGTGGCCGGTCGGTCCGTATTCGGTTAACAACACAGGCAGACTGCTGGGGTCGGCTTCCATGACGTCCGGCAGTTTCTCAAGATCGCCATAAAGCTGGACGGACAGAATATCGATGTCGGGCATAAATGGCAGTGCATGCAGTACTTGCTCGACAAGGTAGCCCGCAAAAGCCGTTGTCACCGGGTGGTGGGTGTCTGTCGTGTGAATATAGTCCGCAACATCATTCAGCGCTGCATAAACCTTCGGATTGACGAGAACAACGCCGTACTCCCCATATAGAAGGTTGAGTTCATTCCCGACAATCCAGAGGAGCAGGTTCGGATGATCCTTATAGCGATCGATCTGTTGCCTTACGGATTCAAACTGGGCAGCGACGGCCGCAGGGTCATCATAGTCGAAGCCATGGAGTTCCTGACCAAAGTCGATACCAAGAGCGACCATTACGTCATATTTTTCCGCCAGCGCCAGAACCGTGCCGGCTTCCCGCGCTGACCATGTGCGGATGGTGTTGCCGCCAGCCTCGACAAACGCCTTGAACCTGCCCTCGGAGGGTTGGCCCATGCCCGCACCGCGCACTGTATAGGGTTCGCCATCGACAAGCAGCATAAAACCGGCCTCCGGTGTCCTTGCTACCTCTACATGGGCCGGGCCGGGCGAAGGTTTCTGGTGCATCGTTTCCGCAAACGCCGCAATGCAGGGCGCCCAAAGCGATCCCACCATTACTGCTGTCAGAACAAGCAATATCGTACGTGCACCCATAAGCCTGTCCTCCCGTGTAGCAGGTCATTTTTTTAACAGAAGACTAGCCGCAACCCTTGCTTGCGGCAAGGTGATGGCATCAGACCGAAAACCGGGGGTCATCACGACGGTCAGCGAAAGTTCTTTGCCAAAAATGGTTGGGTACGCCCGGCAGGACTGGCTCCACATGTCCTCTCTGGGAGGGCCTTTGGGCGCTCACCCATCAAGCCCAAAGACCCTTAGCGCGAACGCAAAGTCGTGTGCCTTCTCCTTCAACTGTTCGAACCGCGCGGCGGAGCCGCCATGGCCGGCGTCCATATTCATGCGCAGGAAAAACGGGCTGCCGCCCACGCCGGTATTGGCTTCGGCGCGCAGCCGCGCGATCCATTTGGCGGGCTCCCAATAGGTGACGCGGTAATCGGCAAGACCACCGGTGGCAAAAATGGGCGGGTAGGGTACATCGGCACGGATATTCTCGTAAGGCGAATACCCTGCGATGGTGCGGTAAGCGGCTTCATCCTTAAGCGGATTGCCCCACTCGTCCCATTCGGGCGGGGTGAGCGGCAGGCTACCATCGGAGATCGTGTTGAGGACATCGACAAAGGGCACAGCGCCAATCACGCCAGTAAAAAGATCCGGGCGCAGATTGACCGTTGCCCCGACGAGAAGCCCGCCGGCCGACCCGCCATAAATCACCGTGCCGCCCGGGGCCCCATCCTCCGGTTTGCGGCCATAGCCGGCAGCCTGCAGGGCTTCTGCGGCGCTTGCAAAATCGCGGAAAGTGTTCATCTTTTGCCCGAGCTTGCCGTCGAGATACCATTGTCGACCCTTTGCGGCCCCGCCGCGAATATGGGCGATGGCATAAACCGCCCCCCGGTCGACGACCGAGAGAACCGCAGTTGAGAAGCCCGCCGGAATGGTGATGCCATAAGAGCCATAGCCATAAAGAAGAAGCGGCGCCGTGCCGTCCGCCGCGAGGTCGGCCCGCTTGAGGATTGTCACCGGAATTTCCGCGCCGTCATGGCCCGGCGCCATGATCCGTTCCGTGACATAGTTGGCCGGGTCATGGCCAGAGGGGACTTCCTGGGTCTTGAGTAAGGTCCGCACACCGCTTTTCATATTGTAGTCAAAGGTCTGGTTTGGCGTTGTCGGCGAGGAATAGGAAAAGCGCAGAATATCGGTATCGAACTCAAAGCCTTCATCCATCCCAAGGGCAAAGGCCGCTTCCTCAAAACCGACCACCAGCTCTTCAGAGCGGTCATAGGTGGCGATGATGATCGCGGGCAGGGCGTCACGGCGGACCATCCGGACAAGCCGGTCCTTGTAGGGAATGAAATCGAGCACATAGGTGCCGGGCTCGTGGGGTAGCCAGTCTTCCCAGTTTTCGCGGCCCGGCGCGGCGATGGGCGCCCGCGCGATCTTGAAGTCAATCGCCCCGCCCCGGTTGGTGTGGATGTAAAAATGCTCACCATGGTGCTCGACCGAGTAGAGCTCATCGGGCGCGCGCCCGGCGATCAGGCTGGGCTGAAAGCCGCCTGCCGGGTCCAGCGGGACAAATCTTGCTTCGCTGGAGACGGAATTGCCGCTTTCGATAAACAGATACTCCCCGCTCTGACTTTGTGAGATCGACAGAAAAAAGCCATCGTCCGGCTCTTCGTAGATCAGACTGTCGGTGTCCGCCGTCTGGCCGACAATATGGTGTTTGACGCGCTTGGGGCGCTGATTATCGTCGCGCTCGATATAGAAGAAAGACGCGCTGTCCTTCGCCCAGACGATGCCACCATCGGTGGAGGGGATTGTCTCTTTATACTCCTTCCCGCTCGCGATTTCGCGCAGGCGGATGTCATAATATTCAGAGCCCAGACGGTCGACGGAATAGGCGATGACCTCATGGTCCGGCGAGTGGGCAACCGTGCCGATATCGAAAAATTCGCTTTCACCGGCCTCGGCGTCGCCATCGAACAGGATCTGGATAGTCGCGCTGTCCTCGCCCTCGCCGCGCGGCACCCGGTAGCTGATGGGGTAATTGCCACCCTCGCGAAATTTGACGGCATAGGAAAAGGGCCCGTCCGGCATCGGGGCGGAGCTTTCATCTTCCTTGATCCGTCCACGCATCTCTGCAAAAAGCCGCTCGCGCAGGGGTTCAAGCCCGGCAGTTGCGGCGGCGTAATAGGCGTTTTCGGCCTCCAGATGGGCGCGGATGTCGGCGGGCAAAACGGAGGGATCGCGCAGCACTTCCTGCCAGTTGTCCGCGCGCATCCAGGCATAATCGTCGGTGCGGCTTTCTCCGTGCTGGGTGATCGTAACGGGGCGTTTTTCCGCAACAGGCGGCGCCGCATCTGTTTCGAAGGGGTGGGCTGGTTCCGGCGTTTCGGCTTGCGGGTCTGTATCCGGCTGGTCAGTCATGGTGGGCTCCCTTCGGCATGGCGTTGTTTGTCTAGTGCCACCGGCGCCGGAGCGCGGCAAGGCGGCGCGCGGAAAATCAAGGCCCGGCGCTGCCATGAGCGGCCATGTTCCCGGCCGCAGCGCCGGGATCTCGCGCGACGGGTCTTGGTTTTTGCAAGGGAGATCCCGCATAACCGCTGGCGCGGTTGCCGGGAAATTTGTGAAAAACTTCGGAGGACCGATGATCGTTGAAGTTGCCCATTTTTGCCTGGTGCTCGCTTTTTGCGCCGCGCTCGTGCAGGCGCTGGCGCCGGCGGTGCCGGGCGGCGGGTTCCGGACGCTGGCGGTTCCGGCTGCCATGGCGCAGTTCGCGCTGGTTGGTTTTGCCTTTCTCGGGCTGATTTATGCGTTCATGACGTCAGATTTCAGCGTTGAAACCGTGTTCGCCAACAGCCATTCGGCCAAACCCCTGATCTATAAATTTGCAGGCGTGTGGGGAAACCATGAGGGCTCGATGGTGCTCTGGATCCTGAT
Source organism: uncultured Caulobacterales bacterium (assembly GCA_964432075.1). GTDB lineage: Bacteria > Pseudomonadota > Alphaproteobacteria > Caulobacterales > Parvularculaceae > CALLPQ01. The sequence goes on from CAYSMJ010000056.1 coordinate 14,636, forward strand.
GCTGGCCTTCCTTGGCGCGATGGTAGCGTTCTTTGCGCGCAACCTGCCTGCGGATTTCCGGGCGAGTGTGCTTGCCGTGCAGGGCGCGGTGGGGGCGGCGTTTCTTGCCTTTTCGCTTTTCACCTCGAACCCGTTTACCCGCCTCGATCCGGTGCCGGTTGACGGACGTGATCTCAACCCGCTGCTGCAGGACCCGGGCCTCGCCTTTCACCCGCCCTTCCTCTATTTTGGCTATGTGGGCATGTCGGTCGCCTTTGCCTTTGCGGTGGCCGCGCTCATCCACGGGCGGATCGATACGGCCTGGGCGCGGTGGGTGCGGCCGTGGACGCTGCTGGCCTGGTCAAGCCTGACGCTTGGCATCGCCATGGGCGCCTGGTGGGCTTATTACGAGCTTGGCTGGGGCGGCTTCTGGTTCTGGGATCCGGTGGAGAATGCC
>CAYSMJ010000057.1:0-15025 GCA_964432075.1 uncultured Caulobacterales bacterium
GGGTCGATCCACTAGACTGCGTTCATTTTTTGTTGAATCAAAACGCAGTCTGGATATTTCAGGGGTCGCGCGTTCGAAACCAAGTCGATGGATGGGGACCATCGACGATCACACTTTTTGTGAACGCGCTCTAAACGCCTGCTCACATCCGCGCTGACCTCGTTAAGGTCAAGGCCTGATCATTGCTGCGGTTTGAAACGCGTCTTGCTCGTTTCGCGCGGTACCGGCGTCGTGGGGTCGACACGCTCTCGGATCGCGACAGCGCTTGTATTGGGCCTTGTTGGTTTCTCGGTGCCAAGCGCGGTCAGCCCGCCCGTCCGGTTTGATCGGATCCAGTGGCTCGCGCCGCCGCGGCTTCGCACCGACAATTCCGATGATGTTTCGTTGATGCGGTGCGATGCATGACCTTCGCGGCGGCGAAACCGCTTCTCACCCCGCTTCCGGAACGCCTTTTTCTCTGGTGCGGCTGCAAACGGCTGGCCATCCTTTTGCCGGAGGGCGACCCGTCCAACGCCGTGGAAGCCGCTGGCTTCAACCTTGAGGCGCTGCGACTCTCGCCGCCTGTCCACCAACGCGGCTGAAGGGTGGGCGCCGAGTGTATCGTGCGGTTTTGGTCTTGAGGCCCGGGCCTGTCGGGCGTCACCATCGTCGGCGCTGGCGCCCTCGACCGGGTTCAGACGCAAAAGGCCGACAATACCATCCTCGCCACTGACCGCGTTCACGATGTACCAGGCAATGACCGTGCCGCAAAAGATCATGGTCACAAGCAACGTAATGCCCTGTTCCATGCGCATTTTCCCTTTTCGCTTGTTGCAAGCTTACGCTACATGCCTGCAAAACCAAGGCCGCAAATGATCGATACCGATGAATTAAAGGGACGTTGGGCGCTGATCACCGGCGCATCCGCCGGAATCGGCGCGGAATTCGCGCGTCAACTGGCAGCAAGCGGCGCCAATCTTATCCTTGTTGCACGCCGGACCGACCGGCTACAGACCCTGGCTGCCTCCCTCGAAGAACGCCATGTAATCAAAACCGTTACGATAACGGCAGACCTTTCAAAACCGGATGCGCCTGACGCCATCGCTGAGCAACTGAAGCGGCATACGCTTTCCCCCGATATGCTTGTCAACAATGCCGGGTTCGGGATGACCGGCCAGTTTCTTGAGCATGACTGGCATGCGCACCAGCGCTTTCTCAACCTGATGATCGGGCACTATGTCGGTCTGACCCGGCTATTGCTGCCGGCCATGGTCGATCGCGGGTTTGGACGAATTATCCATGTTGCTTCTGTCGCCGGCCTTGTGCCGGGCGGGCGCGGGCATACGCTTTATGGGCCAACCAAAGCCTTCCTTGTGCCCTTTGCCCAGTCATTGCAGGCAGAATACAAGCGCGACGGCATCCGCGCCACGGCCCTGTGCCCCGGGTTTACCCGCACAGAGTTTCACGATGTCAATGGCACCCGCCCGCTCGTGTCAAAGCTGCCGGGTTTCATGATGCGCGAAGCCGATGAAATCGTAGCCGGTGGGCTTGCCGCAGTCAGCCGCGGACAGGTGGTTTATGTGCCGGGTCGTGTCTACAAATCGCTGGTCTGGCTGATGAACAGCCTGCCCCGCCCCTGGGCGGCCTTCCTCATGCGCAGCCAGTCCAAACGTGTCCGCAATACCAGTGTGCGCAGATGATCACTCATCTGCCGCATCCGGCGCGTAAGCGCCGACGCACAGTCGCGCTTGCCTGCGTTGCAAGGATCGGTTTCGATCCATGCGCCTTGGTGCAAGTCGGACTGATCCCCGCCGGGAACTACCTGCCCCCGCGCGTGTCCGAAGCGGCGTCGAGCTTTCGGGCAACGCCCTCCCGGCGCGGATCGGCGCCGCCTTCAAGGCCGTCTTCCCTGACCACGATTGTGTGCAGACCGCTGCCCTCGCCCTGGTTTGGGCTGACCTCATAGCCTTTTTCGCGCAGGGTTTCCGCAATGGCCTCGCCATGGGCCTGACTGGTCTCCACCCCAACCCGGTCGCCCCGGGCAATCACATTGGGCAGGCTGATCGCCTGCTGTGCTGTCATCCCCCAGTCGAAAACGCCCAGAACGGTTTTTGCCGTATAAGCAACAATCGAATTGCCGCCGGGGCTGCCTGTAACCATTTTCAGGCCGCCATTCCGGTCAAAAATGATCGTGGGTGACATTGACGAGCGCGGGCGTTTTCCCCCGGCAGGCGCATTGGCGACAGGCTTGCCATTCTTGCGCGGCTCCCGGGCGAAATCGGTCAGTTCATTGTTCAGCAGGAAGCCGTTGACAAGCCGCGAATTTCCAAAACCAGCCTCGACCGTCGCGGTCATGCTGACCGCATTGCCAGCCTGGTCGATGATGGAGATATGGGTCGTGCCAGGGGCATCTTCGGTGGTGTCGCGGCCCCACAGATCCAAAACCGGCTCCCCGGTAACGATAGCCCCCGGATCGCCCGGAAAAGACGGCCCGGCGGGTGCAAACCGATCGCCGGCTCTGGTATCGAGATAAGCCGGGTCAATCAGAAGCCCGGTTGGCACCAACACAAAATCAGCATCGGCGACATAGTGGTCACGATCCGCATAGGCGAGACGCTGGGCATCGACAAAGGCCGTAAGCTGGTCCTCGTCGGTTGGCGTCTCCGGCAACAGACGATCATAAAGATTGGGGATCATGATCTGGGTAATCCCGCCGGAACTCGGGGGCGGCGCCGAACAAATCCGGTAATCGCGCCATCCGCCACACACGGCCTCGCGAATTTTGACTTCATATCCGGCAAGATCCTCAAGCGTCATGGCGCCCGGACGCGGCACCTCACCGACCGTATCGACAATCGCCCGGGCCGTTTCGCCGGTGTAAAAGGCCGATGCCCCTTCTGATGCGATCCGCCCCAGAAGCGCGGCATAAGCAGGATTTTGCTGAACAGTGCCTTCCGCAAGCGGGGTGCCATCGGGATAAAAATAGGCGGCGCTTTCGGGGCGATCGTCCAGACGAACAAACTGGCGATAGCGTTCGTTGGCCAGTAAGCCCGCAAGACGCGGACTCACACCAAAGCCATCAGCGGCAAGGCCGATTGCAGGGGCAAACAGCTGCGCCCATTCCAGTGTTCCCTCGGCCTTGTGGGCGGCTTCATAAAGGGCAACCGCACCAGGCACACCGGTCGACAGACCGGACTGCCAGGCATCGATAAAACCCAGTACCTCACCGTTTTCGACAAACAGATTTTCATCGGTGGCAGCGGGCGCCACTTCCCTTCCGTCAAAAACCGTGATGCGGTCTTCTGCCCGGTCATAGTACAGCATGAACGCACCGCCGCCGAGACCGGAGGATTGAGGCTCGACAAGGCCGAGGACCGCGTGAACCGCAATCGCGGCATCGATGGCGTTACCGCCCGCGGCCAGCACCTCAAGCCCGGCATCAACCGCACGCGGGTCTGCCGCAGCAACCATTGCCCCATGGGGCCAGACGGGCATGACCGGATCACTCTGTCCGGCAATCGGTGAAGGCGAGGCGTTATCCCGGTCCGCCGCTTCGGATGACGCGGGTTTCGGTGCCGACGCGTCCGGGGCATCGGCCGGCTTACCGCAAGCCGAAAGTCCCGCGAACACAAAGCTCACAATAGCGATTGAAAAATGGCGTTGCATGAAATTGTTCCTTCCCTCGCTCCGACCGGAAACCACGATCCCGGATTACCCTGCCGGTAACAATGCGCACCCTTATTCCCGATTTTCGGCAGCCCAGTCGCGGTGCGCATCGTCAAGCTGGACCGCAGCCATGACAGCAAGCGTGACGATATCAGGCACCCGCGCCCCGATCTGTGTAATCTGAACGGGTTTTTTCAGCCCGATCAGAAGCGGGCCAATCACCGTTGCCTGGCCAAGTTCGCCAAGCAGTTTGCTTGAGATAGAGCCGGAGTGAAGACCCGGTACGATCAGAACATTCGCATCGCCCTTGAGCCGGGAGAACGCAAACACCTCCCGGAACGCTTCATTAAGGGCCATACGCGGGGTCATCTCGCCCTCATAGTTGAAGTCAACATCCGAGCGCCTGTCGAGAATATCAACGGCGCCCGAAACCCGACGTGAATGCGATGTATCGGGATTCCCGAAATTCGAATAGGAAACAAAGGCAACACGCGGGTCGGTGCCAAGGCGACGGGCGGCATGGGCGGCCTGGACAGCAATTTCGGCCAGTTCCTCCGAACTTGGCAGCTCTGAAATATTGGTATCTGCCATAAAGATGGTCCGGCCTTTGGCCAGAATAATCGACATTCCAACCAGACGCTCGCCCTGACGCGGATCAAGCGCAAGGCGGACATTGCCAAGCGCAACGTCAAAATTCCGTGTAACCCCGGTGACCATGCCGTCAGCATGACCAAGCGCAAGCATGCAGGCGCCAAACACGTTTCTGTCCGTATTCACAAGCCGCTGGGCATCGCGATAGAGATAGCCGCTGCGTTGCAAGCGCCTGTAAAGATATTCTGTGTAGGCTGGATTATGTGTCGACACCCGTGCATTGTGTATTTCGAGATCGGTATCCGGCGGAAGCCCGGCTTCCTTCAGCCCGCGCTTGACCTCATCCTCGCGCCCGATCAGAACCGCATGACCAAAGCCCTCCTGTTGAAACGCATAGGCCGCGCGGATAACCGATGTTTCCTCACCCTCCGCAAAAACAATACGCTTGGGCTCTTCATCACGACGAATATGGCTATAGACTTTTTGAAGGAATGATGCAGACGGATCAAGCCGTGCCGCCAGAGTCTCGGAATAGTTGCGCATATTGGCGATGGGTCGCCGGGCAACACCGGTATATTCCGCAGCCTGCGCAACGGCTGGCGGGACTTCAGAGATCAGGCGCGGGTCAAACGGGGTCGGAATAATATAGCCCGGTCCGTATTTCAGCCGACGGCCATAGGCGGACGCCACTTCGTCCGGCACGTCCTTGCGCGCCAGATGGGCCAACGCCCGGGCACAGGCGATCTTCATATCCTCATTGATCGTTACCGCGCGGGCATCAAGCGCGCCCCGGAAAATATAAGGAAAGCCGAGTACGTTATTGACCTGGTTCGGATAATCCGAGCGGCCTGTGGCAATAATGGCGTCATCGCGCACGGCTTCAATTTCTTCAGGCCGGATTTCCGGCTCCGGATTAGCCATGACAAAGACAATCGGATTTTTTGCCATCAACGCGATCATATTGGGTTTGACTGCGCCGGCAACCGACAGGCCGAGGAGCATATCGGCGCCGTCACAGGCCTCTGAGAGCGTTCTTTTGTCGGTATCGACCGCATGGGCTGAACGCCACTGATCGAGGTCTTCGCGGCCCTTGTAGAGCACCCCCTTGGAATCGCAGACCAGCGCATTGTCGTGCGGCAACCCCATGGCCTTGATCAGTCCAATGACAGACAGGGCAGACGACCCCGCACCGGATACTGCGATCTTGATATCCTTGATCGATTTTCCGGTGATATCGAGCGCGTTCAGGAGACCGGCTGCAGCGATGATCGCCGTGCCATGCTGGTCATCATGGAAAACCGGGATATCCATGATTTCCTTGAGACGTTGCTCAATAATAAAGCTCTCAGGCGCTGCGATGTCCTCGAGATTGATGCCGCCAAAGGCCGGCCCCAGATATTTGACGCAGTTGATGAATTCATCCGGGTCTGACGTATCGACCTCCAGATCGATCGAATCAATGTCGGCAAAGCGTTTGAACAGGACAGACTTGCCCTCCATCACCGGTTTGGAGGCAAGCGCGCCGAGATTTCCAAGACCAAGAATAGCCGTACCGTTGGAGATCACGGCGACCATGTTGCCCTTGGAGGTATAATCATAGGCAAGCTCCGGCTTTTCAGCGATCCGCTTCACGGGAACGGCAACGCCCGGTGAATAAGCCAGCGACAGGTCGCGCTGGGTGGCCATCGGCTTTGTCGGCGTGATTTCAAGCTTGCCGGGCTTGCCCTGGGCGTGAAAATCGAGCGCATCTTCGTCGGTAAATTTCGGGGAGTCGGTCATATTTGCGGCCCGGCAGTAAGAATGACACTGATCAGCATGGCTTAGGCGCTTTGTTTCGCGATGTTAAGGTCAGCCTGGTGGAAATCGCGCGGACCATCGCCCATTCCGATGGGGGCAACGGCATTTTGTTCTCGGACGACATCGCCTATATCTATGCCAACTCAGGAAAGGTTCCGCCATGTTTATCCAGACCGAAGACACGCCAAACCCGCAATCCCTGAAATTTGTGCCCGGTCAACCGGTGCTGGGCGACGGCAAGCTGGGCATAGATTTTCCAACGCCCGAGAGCGCTTCGATGTCTCCCCTCGCTGAAGCGCTTTATTCGGTTGACGGTGTAACCGGGATCTATCTTGGCGCAGACTTTGTCACGGTGACCAAGGATGCGTCGGTTGAATGGTTGCATATAAAACCGGAGCTACTGGGGATCATCGCAGACTTTCTGACCGCAGGCCTGCCCGTGATCAGCGAAGATGCAGTGGCTAAACCGTCCAGCGCCACACCGCTTGAAGATTACGAAGGCGATGATCGCGAAGTGGTCGAACAGATCATCGAACTGATTGATACCCGCGTTCGCCCGGCCGTCGCCGCCGATGGCGGGGATATCGTATTCCAGCATTTCGAACCGCGAACCGGCGTTGTCTTCCTGTCGATGCAGGGCGCCTGTTCCGGCTGCCCTTCCTCGACCTACACCTTGAAGGCGGGGATCGAAAACATGCTAAAACACTATGTGCCGGAAGTCGTGAAGGTCGAACCGGTTCTCTGATGGCGACGGATACCGGCCCACCTGTCCAGATCTTTCGGGTTGTTTTCACATCGTGCCAGGAACCGCAGACGGGCGGGCTTGTTTGAGATGTCGGCGTCGTTTCCATTGTCACCACCGCAACCATACAGGGATTTTCATGGCCAATGTTTACTCAGTGACAAAACTTGTGGGCACGTCAGAGAGTTCAATCGAAGACGCGATTCAAAATGCAATCGCCACCGCATCTCAAACGCTCAAAAATCTCGACTGGTTCGAGGTGAAGAAAACCCGCGGCTACATCGAGAACAACAAGATTGCCTACGACCAGGTCAGCCTTGAAATTGGTTTTCGATACGAGAAATCGTAACCCTCCACTCATCGCAACCGCCCGACGCGCCAGGATATTTGCATGACAAAAGCTGTTTCAGACGACGCCCTCGACACCCTTTTCCGCCAGGCCCGGACGCATAATGGCTGGGAGGACCGCAAGCTTTCTTCCGCCCATCTCCAGGCGATTTACGAACTGCTGAAATATGCCCCGACATCGGCCAACTGTTCGCCTGCGCGGTTTGTTTTTGTCACCAGTGAGGAGGGCAGGGAAAAGCTCAAGCCCTGCCTTGCCGACGGAAATGTGGAAAAAGCGATGGCAGCGCCCTGCACCGTTGTGATCGGCAATGACCACGAGTTTTACAAGCGCCTGCCCGACCTTTTTCCTCACACCGATGCAAAAAGCTGGTTTGTGGGCAATCAGGCGTTGATCGACGAAACGGCAATGCGCAATGGCACACTTCAGGGCGCCTATCTGATCATGGCAGCGCGCTCGCTGGGCTTTGATTGCGGCCCGATGTCCGGGTTTGACAAGGACAAATGCGACGAAGCTTTTTTTGCCGGAACATCGATCAGGTCGAATTTCCTGTGTAATATTGGCTTTGGAACAGGCAAAGACCTGTTTCCGCGCAGTCCCCGCCTTGACTTCGAGACAGCCTGCAACGTCGTCTGAAGCGTTTTCGACATGACAAAAACGGACGACCTGGATCCGCCGAGGCCGGAAGCGCTCCAGGCGGTCATGCTGGCGATTATGCCGCAACTGTTGCGCGACTAGCGCAGTCATATTGAAGGCGTTAAGATATTCTCCATATAGGGTAAGTGCGTGAATTGCGCGCAAACCCTTTGTTTTGAGCCATTACAGGAGAGATGCCCATAGCTCGCAGACCGCTTAATGCCCCGCCACAGAAGTCCGATGGACCGCGCACCAATGAGGAGATAGGCATCCCTCAGGTGTTGCTGATAGACCATACAGGTGAGAAACGTGGCGTTGTGCGCACCGAGGAAGCGCTGGAAATCGCGCAAAGTGCCGGGCTCGATTTGGTGGAAGTATCCCCCAATACCCAGCCACCCGTATGCAAGATCCTTGATTACGGGAAATACAAATATCAGCAGCAAAAGAAAAAGACCGAGGCCAAAAAGAAGCAAAAAGTTGTTGATATCAAAGAGATCAAGATGCGCCCGAACATTGACCAGCATGATTACGAGGTCAAAAGCCGGTCCATGAAACGCTTCCTCGAAGACGGCGACAAGGTGAAAGTGACACTACGCTTTCGCGGTCGGGAAATGGCACACCAGGAGCGCGGCATGGAGCTGCTGCAACGAGTTCAGGGCGACTTTGATGAAATCGCCAAGGTTGAACAACTGCCAAAACTAGAGGGCCGTCAGATGATGATGGTGATCGCCCCGCGCTGATCCGGGCCATATCGCCAGGAACAAATCGTATAAAACCTTCGGCTTGCCGGAGGTTTTTCTTTTTCCGCCTTGAAATTCAGGGTTTTTGCCGCGCACGGATTTAGAGCGCGTTCACAAAAGGTGTGATCGGCTTTTGGGTTCGAACGCGCGAGCCCGGCCAGAAGATCAGTGCCCTGCGGATTTTTCCGGTTAAGGTGGGCGCTCGGGCGCACCATATGTCCGCCATCAAAATCAGAAAAAAAGCGGTAACCGCGTGACCCGCTGACCGGCCGGAGCGCTGGTAAAAACATGGGCGAAAGGGCAAATGCGAACAAAAGCCCGAACTTTTGTGCGGTCAGTCTCACAATGCAGCTAAAATGGATAGGCCGCGACTGATTGCGCTGCGCATCTTATACCAATATGCGCGGATGAAGACCCATCCGCGGTTACGGCGCATAAGCCCCGACACGCAGTCGCGCTTGCCCGGCGTTGTAAGGATCGGTTCCGATCCATGCAGCTTGGTCTTACCCGTCAACAGCGACCACATTATTTTCCGGGTCCCGGTCGATCAGCTTGATATACGGGTCAATACCCACATGGGTCGGGCGTTTATCGACAGTAATATTTATCACCGGATTATCGGGATCAATCTTGTGTTTCTCAAGATAAAGAACATGATCCGCATCAAAATCAGCATCGTCTGGGTCTTTGGTAAAGATCCCGATATCGATTGGAATGGCGATTTCTGCTGGCGTTTCGCGGCCTTCGCCATCGGCATAAAATTTTTGCGCAGCAAAGAAGAAGGCCACATCAAACCGCCCGTCATCGCGCTCGGCAATCTCCGCACGCTCTGCTTCCAGATCGAAGATCGTAATTTTTTCAAAAAGATCCGAAATCAGCTGGTCATATTCCGGACCAGCCTCTTCGCGGATAAGCCGCATGAAATCAAGCGTTGTGGGGTAAGGGTCTGCGGAATACTGACGAAGATCGACAAGCCGCTCCAAAGCCCGGTTCAACACCACTTCGCCCAGATAGTCACGTAGGGCGTAAAAGACAAGCGAGCCCTTTTGATAGTGAATATATTGCTGATTTTCAACCCGGTAGAGGGGCAGTTCCTCAATCCGTTCCGTGCCACGCGCACCCAGATAGCGGTCAAGCTCGAGCTTGAGAAAGTCACGGACATGATCCCTGCCAAACTCCTTTTCAACAACCATGAAGGCGGAATATTGCGACAGGGATTCGATCAGCATCATGGCACCCTGCACGTTGGCAGCTGTGACCTGGTGCCCCCACCATTGATGCGCGACTTCGTGAGCCGTCACATAAAAAACCGAATCGACATCATCAGGGTCGGATGCATCAGCAATGAAGCCAATATTTTCCGAGAACGGAATAGTGTTTGGAAAAGACTGCGCAAATGACCGGTAGGGAAACTCAATGATGCGCATTTGCCGATATTGAAAAGGGCTGAAGTTTTCAGAAAAGTAGGAGAGGGCTTTCTTAGTCGCATCAATCATGCGTTCGACATTGGTGTCATGTGGCTCGTGATAAAATACCTGAATAGCGACATCCTGCCACTGATCTTCAGCTAAGGTATAGCGCGCAGACTGGATTGAGAAAAAGTTCTGAATTGGCACGTCCATCTTGTAATGAAAATAGCGACGGTCGCCTTGCGTCCATTCGCGCTGAAGGTAGCCCGGCGCGATGGCAGTCTGATCCCTTGCGGTACTGACAATAGCCTCGAAACCAACAAAATCAGAATCGTTCCGGAGTGCGTTTGTTCGATATTGACTCTCATCTTCAAGTTTCGGCATTCGGTCAATTTCGGGCAAATCATATTTGCGCCGGTCATTTCGATCCGTGAGGAGCCGGTTCTGAACAAATCCGATAAACGGCAAGGCCTCCATATTATTTAAAAAAGTACCGTTATGAACGAGCGTTACGCCATTATTGCGATTCCGGAAACCACTATAGGCAATTTGCGTGTCAAAATTTATCGACCGCTTTTCGCCCGGTGCCATAGGCTCGACAAGATCGAAGAAATACACATTGTGTTTCAGATCAGCCTTACCGATTTCTGCGCCGGCAAGGTTTTGTTCGGTAATCTCAACGCCGGAATTATACGAAACCTGAATGCGGTCTACAGGCTCATTTGTTCGGTTTTCCAGTACATATCGTCCAGCTACGCGGTAGCGACGTTTATAGGGGAAGATATCCACCTTGACCGATACATCGACAATCTTCGGTTGCGGATCATTTTCGGTCTCACGATAGGTCTTTTCATAGTCAACAGCGAGCCGTTCCTCATCCTTGCTTGTCTGGTAGGTGTTCACGATATTGGTGTTGTAATAAATCCACCCACCAAGACCAGCTGTGGCGAGCAATGACAGGCCAAGCGCGGCAGCACTTGCTGGCGTCAAGGCCGAGGGCAGATCGCGCACCCGCCTGAAAATTGATGTCAGCGCCCCCCGATTCCAGAGAAGAAATGTCAGGGTCAGGAGGAGAGCCGCAAAACACGTCCAGTAAAGAATAAACCAGTTTGAAATACCGAGAAAATGACCATACCCGTTCATATCGGAATATGGCGTCCCCGGAGAGCCCGCATACTGATACAAATTATGTTCAAATCCGAGCGCATCAAGCGATTCCTCGGCAACAACGTAAATAACCATGGCGAGGAGGCCGAGATAGCGATTGTTGAATACCACCTGAAAAAACAGGGCCAGTGCAGCAATCAGAACGATCGGCCAGCCGAATTGATAAATGAACCGTGTGGCGTATTGGCTGATCTCGAAGTCAGTGTACCCCTTCGATGCCTGCACGACGATACCCGTCAGACTGCCGAGGACAAGGACAACAAAAATCACAGCCGCAATTGCCAGAAATTTCGGGAAAAGAAACGCCCAGCCCGGTGTCGGGGTTGCATCGACAATTTCGTGGAATTTAAGACCACGGTCACGCCACATCAGGTCTGCTGCATAGAAAATTGCGATTACAATCGGCACAATGCCAAAGGCGCCGACAAGGGTATCGATGACCACCCGGGTTACCGGCAGGGTCGGCGTGCCAAAAACAGGAGCCTCATTAAACAACAGCCCGCCGACGGCATTAAACGTGCCCAGAACAAGCAGGACCCAGAAGGTGACGCTCGTAAATACGCTGCGCATCTCAAAACCAGTCCGTGCCAGGAATTGCCGCCACGCTGTACCTGCGCCAAAAGCCCGCTCCACAACTGGCAGGCTGACCGGTTTTGGGATGAACCGTGTCTGTGGCAGGGCTTTTTCCTGTTTGCGCCGCCCCGCTTTCGCCCCATCGCGCCGAAAAGTGAAAAGGGCATAATTCAGCGCCAGCAAAGCCAGACCGACCGTGATCCATAGCAGACGATTGTAAAGCAAGGTGCCGCTGAGAGTGGGGAGCGCGCCATTGCGCTCAAAGGCTGTCCAGTTTCGGGTTGCCTCCGAGAAGGCAGACGTGCCGAATGGATCAAACAAAGCAATCAAGTCCCGGTAATCGGGATTTTGCGCCAAGCTTAGACTGACAAAATAGGCGATTATGAACGCGATCAGCGCCGTATAGGTCGCAATGGTGGAACGGGTGAGATTGGCAACAGCGAACATCACCATACCCGGCACAAGCAAATTCGGGAGACCGAACACGCCAAACGCATAGATATAGTCCAGCGGCCGAAAGGGCCCCACTGTTTCCGGGTCCAGCCATGGCACGGCGCTGCCAAGGAAAATCCCAAGCGGTACACTGAAAAAACAAAGCGATACGGCAGCAAACCCACCCAGAAATCGCCCAAACAGATAATCGGTCTTCGTCACAGGCGTCGAATAAAGAATGCCATCCATGCCATGAGCACTGTCGCGAAGGACAGCATTGGAGAGCATCGCTGTCGGCAAAAAAACGGCGAAAATGCTCAGGATGATCGTTGCAAGATTGATGGCATACGGTGCATTTACATTGGTATTACCACCGCCGCCAATGGTGACTTCATCAATGCTCGTGCCAAAAAAGGCGAGAGCAAAAAAGATCAGGAAGATGACTATAAACGCCGGTGACTTTAGCTGATACAGAAACTCAAATCGCGCAATGCGGGTAAGCATGACGTGCTCCCTCCAATCAGGCTGCAACCGCTGGCATGTCACCGGCAAAGATCTTGCGGAAGTAAACATCTTCAAGGTCAGGCACGACAGGCACAAATCCGGCACCCGGGTCGGTCTCTGAATAAATGCGGATGACCGTTTTTCCCGAGATCAGCCGTGCAGAGAGCAAATTATATTTGACCTGATAGGTTTCGACCTCGTTTTTCTCGATGGTCTTCTGCCAGACCTTCCCGTCAAGTTCGGCAACCAGATCGGCTGGCGCTCCACGGCTGACAATTTTCCCACCAGCAATGATCGCCATGTTCGGACACAGATCAGCAACGTCCGAGACGATATGCGTTGACAACAAAACAACGACATTCTCGCCGATTTCAGACAGGAGATTGTGGAACCGGTTGCGTTCCTGCGGATCAAGGCCGGCTGTTGGCTCGTCAACGATAATCAGTTCAGGCGTACCGATCAGCGCCTGGGCGATGCCAAAGCGCTGGCGCATCCCACCCGAAAAACTGGCGATCGATTTCTTGCGTACCTCGAAAAGATTGACCTGGCGAAGAAGCTCGAGGACAAGCGCGCGCCGTTCCCGCGTATTGACTACGCCCTTCAGCAGGGCGATGTGGTCGAGCATGGCCTGTGCTGAAATTCGCGGATAGACACCAAAATCCTGAGGCAGATAGCCAAGCACCCGGCGCAGGCGATCCGGCTCCTGCAAAACGTTGATTTCCCCGAAGTCTATGGACCCGCGAGAGGGCTTCTGCAGGGCAGCAAGACACCGCATAAGGGTCGACTTTCCGGCCCCGTTTGGTCCGAGAAGACCAAACATGCCTTTTGGGATATCGAGCGACACATCGTCGAGCGCCCGGGTTCCGTTTCCGTAGATATGGGTGAGATTGGAAATACTCAGCATACATTGCCCCTTGTCACAAACGCCTGTCCGGCTGGCGGACACATGGTCACGACCTTAAAACAACCATGGTGCCCGTCGCGCCGCCATATCAGGCTGCGTTAGTCAAGGATGCTTGTCAACGTGGAAGCCGGCCGACGAGGCCGTTTTATCGACCGGTGCGCCCGATTATGCGATGAAATGACCATGATTTGCGGTTCTTGCGAAAGCCCGCGCTTCAGGTGGCCCCCATCCGGGCGCGCTCAAGCGCCAGCGCGGCCAGTGTCGGCACCTGGTCACGAAAGCTCAAGGCCTGAGCCGACGAGGCATTCCCGTCCAGCGCCCGGCGGACAACCCCCTGGATGATCGCCGCCATGCGAAACATATTATAGGCAAGACAGAAATTTATATCCGGCATTTGGGTGCGGCCAGTCCGGGTGCAATATCGCTCAACAAGCGCTTCTGCCGCGGGAATGCCAAGCGCGGCAAGATCACAACCGGCAAGCCCTGAACGCACCGCTGGCGGAAAATGCCATGTCATCAGAAAATAGGACAGGTCAGCAATCGGATGGCCAAGGGTTGAAAGCTCCCAGTCAAGGACACCGATGACGCGGTTATCGCGGGAATGAAAAATCACATTGTCGATGCGGAAATCCCCATGGACGATGGTTGTCTGATCATCGTCGGGCAGGTTTTTCGGCAACCAGTCGATCAGTTCATCCATCGCCGGGATCGGGTCGGTTTCACTGTCTTTGTATTGTCGTGACCAGCGCCTGATCTGCCGCCCGAAATAATCACCATGCTTCCCGTAATCGGAAAGCCCGGCCGCTTCGACATTGACGGTGTGCAGCGAGGCCAGCGTGTCGATCAGCGCAAGGTAAAGCGATGTGCGCCCCTGCGGCGACTGCGACGGCAATGTCCCATCCCAGAAGATCCGCCCCTCAAGGAAATCCATGACAAAAAATGGCGTTCCTGCCGGGCCTTCGTCCTCGTGATAAAAATGGGGTTTTGGGACTGGAAAGCCCTGACCGTGGAGCGCAGACAAAACCCGGAATTCCCGGTCGACCGCGTGCGCTGACGGCAAAAGCTTGCCGGGGGGCTTCCGGCGCAGGACGAAGGCACGTGTGGGCGTCTTTAACAGATAGGTGGGGTTGGACTGGCCGCCTTTGAACTTCCGGACCTCAAGCGGGCCTTTGAAATCCGGAATTTTCTCCGCACAAAATTGCGCCACCGCACCGACATCAATGGCCAGCCGCTCAGGGACCGTTTCCGTGCCGGAATTCTGCGCGTCAACCGTTTCTGCCATGGCGGGCTCCGTCGGACTGGATCTGCGAGGAGGAGTCCTACAGAATTACGTCACCAAAGGCCAAGCTGTCACTTTCGCCAAGCTAGACTGCGTTACCTTTTTGTTGAAACAAAAACGCAGTCTAGATTTTTGAGTTGTCGCGCGTTCGAACCCAAGTCGATGGATGGGAACCATCGACGATCACACCTTTTGTGAACGCGCTCTAAGGCCTGTGGACAAATAGGATTCACAACGGCGCCGAATACTGATTCAAGCTT
>CAYSMJ010000058.1:0-9439 GCA_964432075.1 uncultured Caulobacterales bacterium
GCCGGGGGCCGCTTCGGGCGCCGAAGCGGTATCCTCGCCTCGCCCGCACGCACCAATGGCGAGGACTGAACAGAAAGCAAAAAGTGTCAGGCGGTTTGAAAAACGGGTCATGTCGGGTCTCGCTGATGGCCAATAAGTAACAGTCTACACCAGATCAAACGCAATGGCCACGGCCCGCATAAACCGGTCAGCTATCGGTTTCACCGATAGGGGTCGTCACCGACCGCCGCAGCACCAGCGTGTTCATGCCATCCCTGTACGTTAAGGGGAAATCTCGTCTTATCGTTCCATCCGCTGGCCATCGGTCTGGATAAAGCGTCGACGCCCGCTTTCAAGCACAGCCGCAGTCAGCTTTCCGCTCCATACTGCCCCGGTATCAACACAGACACGCCAGCCTTTATCGACGATTTCATCTGCCGCCTGATGGCCGTGGACAATGGTTTTTTCAGGACGCAGCCTTGCGGGTGCGTTGTGAAAATCCTCGCGAATCCAGATCAGATCTTCCGGCTCTTGCTGGTCGATCGGCACGCCGGGCCGCACCCCGGCATGGGCAAAGAAATAGTCGCCAATCATATGAGAGACCGCAAGGTCCTGCATGAACGCTTTGTGGGCCGGCGGGAGGACCATGCGGAACCGACGCGCGAGGGCTGCCGGGTCGCTGATGACCGATATGCCAACACCATAGCTCTCCAATGTCTCCGCCCCGCCCCAGTCGAGCCAGTGGGCGGCCTCAATCGGATCCTTCAGAAAATCGAGCAGTTTTGCCTCATGATTTCCAAGCAGGAAGATCGCGCCCGGACGCTCCCTTCGCAGGTCAATCAGCTTGTCAAGCACAGCCGGCGTGTCTGGTCCGCGATCAACATAATCCCCCAGAAAGACCAGAGTTTCGTTGGCCACAGGATCCCCGTCGCGGTCGATCCGGTCCATGAGCGATGACAGCAGATCGGCACGTCCGTGGATGTCGCCCACGGCGTAAACCCGGTGATCCGCCCCCACGCTGGCGCCGCGCCCACGCCGCGAAAACAATCCCTCGAACGTTGATAAAATGAAACGCTCCTGCTTTTTGTTGGTCGTTCACCCCTAATTGACCAGATTGTGGATATAAACCGAGCGAATGCGCTTCGCAAACGCGCAAATTACGGTATTTCTGCACCGATTCGTCGCCCCGGACAGATGCCGGTGCCGGATCACCGAAATCGAGCGGAGGACAGGCGTGGCCGTTCTTGTGACCGGTGGTGCGGGCTATGTCGGAGCCCACATGCTGCTTGCCTTGCAGGCGGCGAATGAAAGCTGTGTTGCCCTGGATAATCTGTCGACGGGCGCTCGCGAACGCGTGCCAGACGATATTCCGCTTGTCGTCGGCGATGTGGGAGACCGGGCCCTGCTCGAAAACACCATCCGCAAATTTGACATCACCGAAGTGATTCATTTTGCCGGATCAATCTCGGTCTCCGAGGCCCTCGCCCATCCGCTGGATTATTATCGAAACAATACAGTCACCACGCTGACCCTGATCGAGACCTGTGTTCTCGCCGGAATTGACCGGTTTATCTTTTCCTCCACGGCGGCCGTTTATGGCGTTCCCGATCGTATTCCCGTCTCCGAAACCGCGCCACACCGATCGCTGACGCCCTATGGCGCATCCATGTCGATGAGCGAGCGGATCCTCCACGATACCGCAAAGGCCCATGGTCTGCCCCATATGATTCTGCGCTACTTCAATGTGGCCGGCGCGGACCCGGACCTGCGCGCGGGCGAGATCGGCCGGCCCAACCATCTTGTCAAGGTGGCGGCGCAGATCGCTGTCGGGACACGGCACGAAAAGCTGCAGATTTACGGACATGACTATCCGACCCCGGATGGCACCGCAATTCGCGATTATGTCCATGTGAGCGACCTCGCCGAAACGCATTTGTCGGCCCTGGAGGCCTTACGCCACAACAAGTCAAGCGCGACGCTCAATTGCGGGTATGGCCGCGGCTATTCCGTACAGGAAGTCATTGACGCAGTCGAACGGGTGAGCGGCATGACAATTCCAACCGAGATCGCGCCGCGCCGTCCGGGCGACTCCCCACAGCTGATTGCCGATACTGCCGCCATGCGCACCGTCCTTGACTGGCGGCCGCGTTATGATGACCTCGACTTTATCATCCAGACGGCCATTGACTGGGAGGCAACACTTGCAAACCCCAATGGCGATGCGAGAGTGCCGGCATGACCCGTCTGACAGGCCGGATTATCTGGGCAAGCCGGATCGTCTTTTTCCTGGCCTTTGCCTATGTGACCTACATGTCGGTTCGCACGGAAATCGACGATGAAAATGGCGGCATGGCGCTGGTCCGGTTTTTGTCTGAATTTCTGTTCAACAGCCTCGCCTATGTGGACAAAATTGCCCATTTCATTGCTTATGGTGTGCTTGGTTTTTTTGCCATGGCCGGATTGTTCCTTCCACGGATGGACCGGATCAAATATGCCATCACCGTTTGTGCTGCCCTGACAACCTATGGCCTGACAATCGAGCAGGCCCAGCGACTTGGCGGTGTGCGCACGGCCGATTGGGTCGATGGGTTCAGCAACATACTCGGGAGCTTTGCCGGTGTTCTTGCCTGCGTTGTTTTCCTGTTCCTGCCGGGTATCCTGCCAAGACGGCCATGAGCGCAACCATCATCATTCCGGCCCGTCTGGGCTCAACGCGGTTGCCGCGCAAACTGCTTTTGCCGCTCGGCAATAAACCGCTGATCCAGCACACCTGGGAGCGGGCAAAGGCCGCACGGCACGCCAGCCGGGTCGTGATTGCGGTTGATGACCCCGAACTCGAAACCGCGTGCCGCGCATTTGGCGCAGACATTGTCACGACCGACATGACACACACGAGCGGGACGGCGCGGATTGCCGAGGCAGCGCAAACACTTGGCCTTGGCGAGGCGGAAATCATCGTCAATGTGCAGGGCGATGAGCCGGAACTCGATCCGGCCGCCATCGACGCGGCGATCACCACACTGACTGACGGCAATGATTTTGCGGCCACCCTTGCCACACCTTTTGCCACTGAGCCCCGGGAAGGGCCGGGCAGTCCGGCCGACAGCGCCACCGTCAAGGTCGCCATCGGCAAACATGTCTCTCCCTGGCGGGCCTTGTATTTTTCAAGGGCCCCTATTCCCTATGACCGAAACGGCAAAGACGCCGTTTTTTATCTTCATATCGGGCTCTACGTGTTTCGGCAGAAAAATCTCCAGCGTTTCGCCCGCTGGCCACAGTCGCCGATGGAAAAAGCCGAGGGCCTTGAACAGCTCCGTATCCTGGAGCATGGCGAAACGATTTCCGTAGGGATTACCGAGCATGCCTTTCCCGGTATCGACACCGAGGCTGACTACGCAGCAGCAAGCGCCCGGCTTAAACCATAAAAAAAGGAGCGTCTGCGGTCGCTCCTTTCCATGAACTGTTGCTCAGATCAGTTTACACGATGCCAGAGGAAATCTGGCCGAAGGTGTAAACCGCTGGGGCGATGGCAGCGATGACCACAAAAAGGGCTGCAATTTTTTCTATACTGTTCCGCATGGGGTTCTCTCCTGTTTCCGGTGCCGATGATCAGCGATGATGATGAGATAGACCTTGCCCTGACTTTCGTGAAGATGACCACGCTTTCGTTGGTCGTATTGAAAACACATTCCGTCGCAATTTCTGCGCACTCAGGCTTTCTGTCGTATCTTGATGTCGCTTCACCGGAAGATACGGAAATCGGGCGTTGGGGCTTTTGTTGAGGACGTGTCGAAAACAAAAAAAGGAGCGCCGAAACGCTCCTTTTCAGTCTGGTCATTTGGGGTGGGGTTATACGAGGCCGGACGAAATCTGGCTGAACGCAAAAAACGCCGGGGCAATACTCAGAACGACAACAAAAAGGGCTACAACTTTTTCTACACTGTTCCGCATGGGTCTCTCCTTTGGCAGATTGATTCGTTGTGACGGCCGTGATCTGGGCGAGATCATGGCGGTTTTAAAGCGTGGCACGCTATATTTCGTCGCTATGTGATGTCGGTTGATCGCATGCGATCGCCCGACCAGCGCCCTGTCGCCCACCCGCCTCGGTTCATCGAAGCCCCCGAGAGTGCACCGGGCGATTGAACCGGGCGCAAAACTTCGCTAGCCCAAACCGTCTGGTTCATAACGGCAATTCCGATGACACCATATCGAAGGGGATAATGAATGGCCGAACTCTTTACCTTACCGAACCTGTTCACGCTTTTGATGCTCATCCTGCTTCAGGCTGTCCTCGGGTTCGACAACCTTTTGTACATTTCGATTGAATCCTCGCGAGTCGAACCGTCCAAACAGCGCATGGTCCGCAGGCTGGGCATTGCTCTTGCAATCATTTTCCGCCTCATCCTGCTGGTCGTGCTGGTCGGGCTGATCTCAAGGCTGTCGGAACCGATTTTTACGCTCAGTATGACCGGGATCGTTGAGGGCGAATTCAATTTCCGCTCGATCGTATCGATTTTTGGCGGCGGGTTTATCATGTACACCGCAATCAAGGAGATCATGCACCTGCTCGCGGTCGAACATATCGAAGATACCGAGGGCCATGCGCCGAAGTCTGTTGTGGCAACCATCCTGATGATCGTGTTGGTGAACCTGATTTTCTCGTTTGACAGTCTGTTGTCGGCAATTGCGCTGACCGACGTCATCGCAATCATGGCGACGGCCATCATCATTTCGGGGATCATGATGATCGTGCTGGCTGATGGTGTGGCGGCCTTTATCAAGCAAAACAGGATGTTTGAGGTGATCGGCCTGTTTATCCTGTTTATCGTGGGAATTCTGCTTATTACCGAAGGCGGACACCTGGCGCATCTGATGCTGTTCGGTTTCAAGGTCGAAGCCATGTCCAAGGCGAGTTTCTATTTCGTGATCTTTGTGTTGGTGGTCGCCTCGGTGGTACAGAGCCGCTATCGTCAGAAGCTGGCGCTGCAACGAAAGCACGAGCTGGAGACGCCCAGCCCACAGCCCCGACATGAGCCGGAGACAGCCTGACCATGCCACCGTCGGCGCCTGCGCTTGTCTGCCTTGGTTATGGTTATACGGCGTCGGCGCTGGCGAGACGGCTGGTGCCGGATGGTTGGCGCATTCTGGGCACGACCCGGTCACATGCGCCCGATTCTGAGAAGCATCGGTCAATAATAGCAGACGGTGTCGAGCCGGTTGTCTGGGACGCTGATCAGGCACTCGCGCCAGCCCTTGCGCAGGCTTCTCACATCCTTGTCTCGATCCCGCCCGGTGAAGAGGGTTGCCCGGCGCTGCGGACCTTCAAGCCATGGGTTAAAGCGCAACAGGACGCCGCGCCTCGCCTGCGCTGGATCGGCTACCTGTCGTCAAACGGCGTTTATGGTGACCATGGGGGTGCCTGGGTCGATGAGAACACCCCGCCGGCCCCGACCCGTGCGCGGGGACGGCGCAGACTTGATGCCGAACAGGGCTGGCTTCGGCTCGGTACCGATTTTCGCCTGCCGGTCCAGGTTTTCCGGCTGCCGGGTATTTACGGGCCCGGTCGCTCGCCAATCGACCAGATCCGCGCCGGAACGGCCCGGCGCATTGTCAAACCGGGTCAGGTATTTAGCCGGATGCATGTGGACGACATCGCGATGGCACTACATGCCGCCATGGTTGCCACAACGACGCTGCGCCTGTTCAATCTCGCCGATAATGAGCCCGCACCGCCGCAGGAAGTGATCCTTTATGCCTGTGACCTGATGGGCGTGACCCCACCGCCGGAACAATCGCTTGAGGCGGCCGGCCTGTCGGAGATGGGGCGCAGTTTTTACGCCGACAATAAACGCGTTTCGAATCGGCGCATGCGAGAGGTTCTGGGCGTTTCGCCCGATTACCCGTCCTATCGCGAAGGCCTGCAGGCGATCCTCGCCAGCCAGACGCCCTGACGCCGGTCGCGCGGCACTTGCGATAACCTGCCTGTCGCCCCTATTTTCAGGATCAAGCCAGGAGGGACAGACCCGATGCGCACCTATCTCGATTTCGAAAAACCGATTGCGGAACTTGAAGGCAAGATCGCCGACCTTCAGACCATGGACAGCGCTGGGGGCGTGAACGTCACCGAAGAGGTGGACCGGCTCAAGGTCAAGGCCGGGGAGCTTCTCGCGGAAACCTATGGCGCGCTCACCCGCTGGCAGAAATGCCAGGTCGCCCGCCACGCAGGCCGGCCGCATTTTTCGGACTATATCCGGCTGATGGCAGAGGATTTCACCCCGCTTGCGGGAGACCGCTGTTTCGGCGAGGACCGCGCCATTCTGGGTGGGCCAGCGCGGTTCCGCGGGCGGGCGGTCATGATTATCGGCCATGAAAAGGGATCAGACACCAAAAGCCGGATCGAACATAATTTTGGCTCGGCAAATCCGGAAGGCTATCGCAAGGCCATTCGGCTGATGGATATGGCCGACCGGTTCAACCTGCCGGTGATCACGCTTGTGGATACCCAGGGCGCCTATCCCGGTCGCGGCGCCGAAGAACGCGGCCAGGCCGAGGCGATTGCAACCTGCACCGAAAAGTGTCTGTCGCTGGGCTCGCCCGTTATCGCCTCTATCGTCGGGGAAGGCGGCTCCGGCGGGGCGGTTGCCCTCGCGAGCGCAAACACGATCCTGATGCTTGAGCACTCGGTCTATTCGGTGATCTCGCCGGAGGGCTGTGCCTCGATCCTCTGGAACAACGCCGAAGACAAGGGCGCCAGCAAGGTACCGGACGCGGCCGAAGCCATGCGGATTTCAGCCCAGGACCTGCGCGATCTTGGCGTGATTGACGGCATTATCGAAGAACCTGTCGGCGGGGCCCACCGGGACGTGGCGCTGACGGCAGAGCGCCTTGCCGATTCCATCGAGGCCGCGCTGCATGATTACGACGCCATGAGCCCCGATGCCGTGCGTCGTCACCGGCGCGGAAAATTCCTCGCCATGGGCCGCGAAGGGCTGACCTGATTTTCCGGACATGGTCGGAGTGGCGAGATTCGAACTCACGACCCCTGCCTCCCGAAGACAGTGCTCTACCAGGCTGAGCTACACTCCGAATGATCCCGATATACGCGGAATTTTTATCGGCGCAATGGCGAACTTCCGGCGCCGATCATGGCAATTTGAAGCGCTTATACCAAGCTGCGTGGATCAGTTTTGATCCACGTCGCCTGTATTACGGTCGGGCACATTCGCTGATGGGAACTTGCGGCCGTGCCGAGGTCCAGTCTTCGCCGTCGGGCTGGGTATCGATCATGCTCACATAAGATTCGATCAGCGACGTATAGGGCGGCAGCGGCACCGAATCGGGACCACGAGCAAAGGAGTTGGAAAATTCAACCGCCCCCGACCACATCTCATAGTGCAGATGCAGGGTTGTACACCGGTCGAAACAGGCAAGGTCGGAATTGGGCGAAGTCTTGTTTGACACCGGCCCGATCGGCTGGCCCGCGGTGAGCACATCATTTTTCTTGACCGGGGCGCCGGTGTCCTCATTCAGCGACAGCGGACGGTCAAGATGCAGAAAGGTATAAAGGATCCCTGTTTCAAGCCCGAAGGCATTGACCCCATGGGTACCGACATTACGGATACGGACCGGCTCTGGCGCGACGGCAAAGTAACGGCCATTCTCGCAGGTCGCCGGGCGAATGTCCTGACCCTGATGGCCAGTTCCGGCCCCGCACCGGCTATTGCCGCTGTCGCGAATCTCGCAGAAATTATCCCGCCACGGATAGCTATAGTTCTGTGGATCGTTCTGGTCACCCGGATTGGGATTGGGCACGGACCCGTAACCAAAGCCGCCGGGCATCATGATCTGTGAATTCAAGAACGCCGGCCCGCCCGCAATCGGGAATAAGATCCCCGGAGCCGGATTGAGGATATTACCCTCGTCATCGCGCAGAACATAACCGAAACTACCACCAGCGCTGGCAGTCCCCGCGATCAGCTCTCCCGGTGGCTCGAACCATCCGGCTGGCAGGTCAGGCGCGACGGGATCAGCGGGCCCGGGCGGGGTGTCTCCACCACTTCCAGAATCGCCGCCGCTACCGCCAGGCATGTCGTCAGCCCCATCCGATGGCGTTCCGGATCCGGACGATCCGTCGCTGCCCCCGTCGCTGCCCCCGTCAGTGTCGCCACCAACGCAGGCGGCAACAAACCCGCATAACGCGAGTGCCGCCACCCCTAACCAGAAATCAGTCTTTCGTTTCCGTGTCATGGCCGCTCTCCCGCCTTTGCGCCAAGGGCAATCATCAGGCGCGCAATCCGTGTCCGCATGGTCTCTTCATCATAGCAGCCCGGATCAAGCTTCGGGCTGTCCAGACGGCAATAGCGGATCAGCCGGTAAGACGCACCGTAAGCTGAAAAAATTGCAGAAAAGCTCGTCTCGCTCCTTACAAAGCGAAGACGCGGCCGTGCTGGGGCCGATTTACGGCTGTTGATCCGGGTCAGGATTCTTGTCCCGTAATATTCATAAGCCCGGTCGTCAGCTTCAAAACTGGCGCTATAGCTGTTGCCGTCACGGGTGACCGCAAGGTCAATCCCTGCGCGCGCCGCGACCGGCAACAGCACTGGCAGGGCCGCCCGGTCGAGGTCGGAGCGATTGCGAATGCTGGCCGACGCAAGACCCAATTCCCTCTGGCGGAGAAAATGAGATTCAGCACCTGGCCAATCGATCGGTGCCAGGTAGCGCGGCGCCGGTTTGAACAGCGGCTTGCGGGTTTGCCTTGTTCCTTTTTCAAGATTGGGCCACGGAATTTCCTGTGCCGGACCAAGATCGCGATCCGGCCCCTCATTGCTCAGAATAGCTGCGCCAACCGGTGGCGCGTCCGGCTCATCCCCGTCGGGATTTTCCGGGTCTGCACCTTGCGCATAAATAAGACCGAGATCGTCAAACAGGAACCGGACAGGCCGGTTGGATCGGTCCACCGCGATCATCCGTGCTGTGATCTGGCGCAGGCTCCGCTTCTCACGCGCCGTGATGCCGACCAGTGTTGGCCAGGCAAAGGCGGTATCATTATCCCATCTGAATTCAGTCGTCCCGACCGCGGCGAGCGCGCCAGCCTCGTCAAACCCTTCCATCTCGACCCGGAAGACTTCGCCCTTCTTCCCACCCGTGGGGTTTATCTTGAACTGCAGATGCTCAACGGGTATGGAGAAAGTCATGATCAACCGTCCATTATTGGACAGCCCGTCGTAAAATCCGGCATGACGCAGGCTGGCGGCGGTGGGATAAACACATACTGTATTGGTCGCCGTGTCCTGACAGCGCTGGATGCTGGCCCCGTCGTCAAAGGCAATCCCGTGGCTACGCCAGTATTGTTTCGTCAGGTCGACCCCGACGGCAAATTCGGTTGGTCCGCCAGCCGGTCCTGTGACGTTTTCGAAATTGATCACCCGGTCGGGCCTCGCCGTTTTCTCTTCGAAACCGG
>CAYSMJ010000058.1:9453-14810 GCA_964432075.1 uncultured Caulobacterales bacterium
CCCCGCCACACCGGGCCGTATCGCGGTTGTGCCATCAACCTCGGGGCGAACCGGTTTAGCGATGACCACACCGGTTCCGGCGGCGCCCGGTTGCGCCGAAACAGCCCCCGGATTAAGCACAGCGCCGCCTGCTCCGCGGGTCGTCAGGGTGACCACACGCCGGGTCCGACTGTCCCGCAAGGTCGCGCGCACCTCTCTGGCCGGCGTTTTTGCGGTTATCCCGAAAAAATAAGACGAAAGCCCTTCAGCCTTGTTCGGTCCGCCGCCCGTACAAAGGCCCTGGAAGTAAAAGGTCAGGGATTTTCCGTCAGTCGTGGCCCGGTAGGGCTTGACCCGCCCGATCCCGCCGCGGGTGACCACAAAGACCTCGCCTAAGGTCTGGGTTTCACGGCGATACATGACCGGGACAACCCCCGGAAAATCGACCGTCATCTGGTCGACACACTGGACATCGCTGAGGCCAGCCGTGGTGCCGAGGTCAATCCGGTATTTGTAGTGGTAGAGGCCTGCGGCGGTCGTGCCAGCCTCGCCGACCGCGGCAATCCGCGACTGCAGCCGACCGGTGCCGACAACCCCCGGCAATTCAAATCTGTCAACGCGGTCATTAGCGGTGATCGTGCAGTCCTTGTCGAACAGGCAGTTCAATCCGCGGGAATCCACCTCGACAATTCGTAGCGTGCGGCCCGCAGCGTCGGGTTCAGACGGTTGCGCGACAGCAATGCTGCCCGACTTGGCAAAAAGCCCAGTCAAAACAACCGTCAGCGCGAGCGTGAAAACAATCCGCATGCACCCGGTCCACGCCAACAAGCGCGCATCAGAAAGTTTTGCAATTGTCATCATGTTATCCCCAAGGCTCCCACCCACGTTCCAAGGCTACCACATTGGTCAGGCCAACAGCAAGCAGCGTGTTGGCCGATTGACCTTTGAGCATCCCGCGCGTATCTCCACCATCCCCTCCTTCCTCCCCAATTCCGAAGAGGCCCGTGCATGTCCGTCATCGTTCGTTTTGCCCCCTCGCCGACTGGCAGGCTCCATGTGGGAAATGTCCGGGCTGCCCTCTGGAACTGGCTTTTTTCACGGAAGTCCGGCGGCCAGTTTATGCTCCGGATCGATGATACCGACCGGACGCGCTCAACTGCCGCTTTTGAAGAGGGCATCCATGCCGATCTTGCCTGGCTGGGGCTGTCCCACGATCTGACTGCCAAACAGTCTGAACGTTTTTATTTATATAGTGACATTGCCGATCAACTGCGTGGCGAGGGTCTGCTTTATCCTTGTTACGAAACCCCGGAAGAGCTCGACCGCAAACGCAAGCTCCAGCGCGCCCGGGGCTTGCCACCGGTCTATGACCGAGCCGCCCTTGGCCTCAGTGCTTCGGACCGGGCCAGTCTTGAAGCAGACGGCCGCAAACCCCACTGGCGCTACAGGCTCGCTCAGAAGCCGGTCCGCTGGGACGATCTGATCCGCGGGGAAACCGTGGTCGACACCGCCAGCGTTTCTGACCCCATCCTGGTCCGCGAGGATGGGCAATATCTCTATACCCTGCCAAGCTGTATCGACGATGTCGATTTTGCCATCAGCCATGTGATCCGCGGTGAGGACCATGTCACCAATGCTGCCGTCCAGGTGGAAATCATGGAAAAGCTGATCGCGATGGGGCGCGGCAAAGGCGGTGGTCTGCCACGCTTTGCCCACCATTCCCTGCTTATCGGAGCGGATGGGGCCGGTCTGTCCAAACGGCTCGGCTCCCTGTCGATCGAGGCCATGCGCGCGGAGGGGCTGGAGCCCGCAGCAATCACCAGCCTTCTGGCTAAACTTGGCACCGCCGACCCGGTCGAAGCCTGCGCTGACCTGCACCGGCTTGCAGATGAATTCGATTTTGCCCGCATGGGCCGCGCCCCGGCCCGGTTTGACATGAATGACCTTTGGGCCCTCAACGCCAGACTGATCCAGCAGATGGACTGGGAAGATGTCCACGACCGCCTTGCGGGCACAGGCGTCACCGAGGCGCTGTGGATGGCAATCCGGGACAATATCAGCAGGGTCGGCGAGGCCGAGGACTGGGTCAATATCGTCGCCGGGGAAATCAAACCGGAAATCGAGGATCCCGCGTTCACCACCAAAGCCGCCACCTGTCTGCCAAGCGGACCCTACACCGAAGCAAGCTGGTCTGATTTTACAGAGGCCGTGAAGGCGGAAACAGGGGCCAAGGGCAAGGGCCTGTTCATGCCGCTTCGGCTTGCCTTGACGGGTCGTCGCCAGGGCCCGGACATGACGAGCCTTTTTGCCCTGATCGGGGAAGAAAAAGCCCGCGCGCGGCTTTCCGGGCAAACCGCCTGAGCGGGAAATTCCCTGCCGGAACCGGGGCCTCGCATGCCGGATCGGGTTGCCCCCATGCGCCCGAACAAAGCACAATATGATCAGATCAGTGTTTTCTCTATGCCTTTGATTGCGCATCGCTGCCAGCCAACCCGGTAAACCAGCAAGGTCCCTACAGCGGAGAGCTTTTGAAGCGATTTAGCAAGGTAAGGCGGTGGCAGGTCAGGGAGTTCAGCTAGGCTTCTGGTGCTAAGAGCCGAATCATGAGGCAAGCTGCACAAGACTGAACAGCTGTGAATTGCCCACTTGATGCCTTCATTCAAACGCATATGCGGGCATTAAATATCCGAATTAAAATGTCAATCAGATCGCCAGAACTGCCCGCGATGAGCCTTGAGTCCGAGCGCTTTAGTCTTTCAGCCGCCAGGGAGGAAACCGCCGGTTGTCGCCTGCAAACATAAGGCAGATTTCGTTTCCCGCTGGATCCTTCAGGCGCGCCTCCCGCCACCCCCAACTCTGATCGGTGGGCAGTGTATCAAAGCGAAGTCCTGCATCGACCAAAGCGGTGACATGGCGATCCAGCTCATCAGCTGATACATGATCGAAATACACGACAACGCCGCACTCGGTGTTGTCGCTCACTGCATGAAGAGAGAGCGTTGCCCCCGATCCATCACGGCTTTCTAACCGGGCGTATCGGGGCGGCGCATCAACTATATGTACCAAGCCGAGCTTCTTGTAGAACGCGACTGACGCCGAGTAGTCTATGCAAGGGATCGTGATCTGATTCAATATCATTTCCATTATCAACCAGGTTCCAGTGCTGTCATGTCCGACAAGCCAAAGACCGCCTTTGGCAGCATGAGGCTCTATGCATCCATCTTAAACAATTTTCCATGTTTCATTCATAAGTGTTACCGAACCATGCCCGTCCGGACCCGCTATGCGTTTGTCAATCGCAAAAAGACTGTTCCTTCTGTTTGCTGTCATCATTGGCGGTACACTGATCATCATCGATGTCATCATGATCAGGCGGGAGACAATGCTTCTTCTTGAACACCGCAGGAATGAACTTGCCGGCAATACGGCAATCATTGCAACACTTGTCGCCCGGGATATGGCCAATGCCGATCGCCTTGGCGCCAATCAGAAACTGACCGCTATCGGGGCCATCCCGGATATCAGTTTTATTGAGCTGATCGGCCATGATGGTCGTCTGTTCACCTCAATGGGCGACATAACTTTCAGGACAAGTCGTATTCTTCCGCTCAACCAGGATGACCGTCCCCCTTTTCTAAATACCCTTGCGGCAGACCAGTTTGTTTTTGAGCGAACAGTCCGACATCGCGGCGAAAATATCGGGCTTCTGCGGGCATATAGCAATGTCGCCAATCTGAAACGGCAAATCTTACTGCTTGTATCAAACGCACTGCTATCGTCGGCTCTTGTCATGTTTGGTAGCCTCCTCGTCGTCAGTATCCTGCAAAAAACAGTAACCCGGCCGATCATCAGGCTAACCAATTTCATGGATGCCATAACAAATCGCGAAGACTATCACCGTACTGTCAATATTAAATCCAACGATGAAATTGGCCACCTTGCCACCGCATTCAATACGCTGCTCGGGCGGATCAGGGACCGTGACCGCGAGCTTCAGGACCATCGCGATGATCTCGAGAAAACTGTCGAACAGCGCACAGAACAATATCAGATTGCCAAAGAAGAAGCCGAACAGGCCAACCGCGCAAAATCTGATTTTCTCGCGGTTGTCAGTCACGAAATCCGGACACCGCTGAACGGCATGCTTGTGATGGCGGAAATACTGACACGCTCAGATCTTGCTGACGCCCAGAAACGCCATGCCAACATAATTTTCAATTCCGGTCAGAACCTTCTCACCGTCATCAACGATATTCTCGACCTTTCAAAGATTGAAGCCGGAAAGCTCTCTATAGAGACCACCTCTTTTTGCCTGAAGTCCCTCATTGAAGAGACAGTTAACCTGTTTACACCGCGAGCCGGGGAATCAGGACTAAAACTGACATTTTCGATTGCATCAGGACTGCCGGACTTAGTCGAAGGAGACCCAAACCGGACACGCCAGATCCTGAGCAATCTTGTAGGCAATGCCCTAAAATTTACTCATGAAGGCGGTGTACAGATAAGTTGTCGGTTTATTGCAGCGCCCACACCCGACACAAGCCCGGTCATCCACATTTCAGTCCGCGATACCGGTATTGGAATCAGCGCTGATAAACATGAGCATATTTTTGAACCATTCTCACAGGCGGATCAGTCCACCAGCCGACAGTTTGGGGGAACCGGCCTTGGCCTGTCCATCTGCAAACAGCTTGTTGAGAACATGAACGGGCGTATCGGGATGTCAAGCGAGCCGGGATGTGGATCGACCTTCTGGTTTGCCATCCCTACAAAGATTGCGGTTGAGACTGCCCTGCCAGCGGAAACAGGCAGAGCCATCGCTGCGCCGCAGGCCGCTTCGAAAGCAGATCGACAGGAAACACCCATTGTCGATGTTCTTGTTGCAGACGATAACCCGATCAATCAGGAGGTGGTCCGTGAAGCGCTGGCCGGTCTGGCGGTTTCCCTGACCATGGTCGGGGACGGTGAGGAAGCCATTCAAAAGGCAAAAACCGGACGCTACCGGATCATTCTGATGGATGGCAGCATGCCGATCCTGGACGGGATTGCCGCAACCCGCGCCATCCGGGCCTGGGAGGCGGGGGCGCGGCCAGGTGATATGGCGCAAATCGCCATTATCGCCCTGACGGCCAATACCGCCGCCGACACCAAAGAGGACTGGCTTGTCGCCGGCGCCGATGACTATCTTGAAAAACCCTTTACCCTGACGAAAATCCAGGAGACGATCCGATATTATCTTGCCGATATGCAACAGGTCGCATAGACAGCCAGAACGCTCAGGCTTCTTCGCTGAAATGAACGAGCGCCCGGCTGCGTCGGCGTTCGTCATAATGGATTTTACGATTTATCGGTGCATAGGCCCGTTGGTCGCAGTCTGT
>CAYSMJ010000059.1:0-2891 GCA_964432075.1 uncultured Caulobacterales bacterium
ATTCCCGCCAGCCGCCGCCACGCCAACGCCGCAGCCTCAGCGTTTTGCCAATGGCAGCGATCCCAAACCCGCCGGGTCAGGAAGTTCGGCCAGTTCCTCTTTCATGAACCGTAATCGCTCACCACTTCGATAGCGCTCTAATGGCCAGCGCATCTTCAGGGCAACCGCAGCCAATAAAGCAGCGCTAGCCCCTTGTTTTGCGGCATTTTCCTCCCGCAAACCGGGGCGCCCTTCGCTTGAAAGTGCTTTGGCTTCCGCCTGTTGAGACCCGTTTGTTAATCGCCGGGCGGGCCCGGAATTATTGATACAAGACGTCGTAATCTGGCGTACAGCAGGTTACGTTGTGAATTGAATCCTTTTCCGGTTCACCCGTTTTCCAGCCTGTGGCAGAGTTTGTGTGTTCTTAAACATGTCCGGAGCCCCATCACATGCGCAAGCGTCACTGCAAGATTGTTGCAACCGTTGGGCCGGCC
The DNA here is from genome assembly GCA_964432075.1 of uncultured Caulobacterales bacterium. Lineage (GTDB taxonomy): Bacteria > Pseudomonadota > Alphaproteobacteria > Caulobacterales > Parvularculaceae > CALLPQ01. The sequence continues at coordinate 474 of CAYSMJ010000059.1, forward strand.
AGTTGGTCACCGGCCATGCTGAAAATTCTCGTCGGCGCGGGCGTCGATATTTTTCGTCTGAATATGAGCCATGGCGAACATGAACGAACGGCCGCCATTGCAACCGCCCTGCGCGAAATCGAGCTGCTCGAAGACCAGCCGATTGCCGTTTTTGCCGATTTGCAGGGTCCGAAAATCCGTACCGGGATATTAAAGGATGACGGCCTTGATCTCGAATATGGCGCAAGCTACCGGCTGATCGAGGCGAGCGAGACCGATGAAGATGATGTTATCGCGATGCCGCATTCGGAGCTGTTTTCTGTTTTGTCGCCGGGCGATATTCTGCGTCTTGATGACGGAAAGCTGCAGGTGACGGTAACCGAACGCGGCGACGAGACGATTACCGTTCGCGCCGACACGCCGGGCCGTCTGACAAACCGCAAGGGGATCAATGTGCCCGGCCGTGCCCTGCCGATCTCCGCCCTCACCGAAAAAGACCGGCGCGACCTTCAACATGCCATCGAAATCGGTGTTGACTATGTCGCCCTTTCTTTTGTTCAGCGTCCAGAAGATGTGGAGGAAGCCCGGGAGCTGCTGGCGGGCACCGGTATCGGGATCATCTCCAAGATTGAGAAACCCTCTGCCGTTGATTGTATTGATGAGATTATCAAGCTTTCAGATGCCATTATGGTTGCTCGTGGTGATCTTGGCGTTGAATGCGCGGCGGAGGATGTACCGATTATTCAGCGCCAGATCATCAAGAGATGCCGCCGCGCCGGAAAGCCGGTCATTGTTGCCACGCACATGCTTGAATCCATGGTCGATTCCATTTCGCCGACACGCGCTGAAGCCAGCGACGTGTCCAATGCAGTTTATCAGGGGGCCGACGCGGTCATGCTGTCCGCCGAAACGGCCGTGGGGCGCCATCCCGCTTCCGCCGTTGCAATCATGGACCGGATCATCGCCGCAACAGAAAAAGATCCGTCTAGTGATGGCTATACATTGATGACTGATGAACGCGACGACCTGAAAACAGCTGACGCCATCACCCTGTCAGCCCGGCGGATTTCAGAAGTCCTGTCCTGCAATCTGGCGGTCGCCTATACAAAAACCGGCGCCACCGCCAAACGGTTGTCGCGAGACAGGCCACACTGCGCTATTCTGGTGGCAACACCGGAAGCAAGCGTGGCGCGCAAACTCAGTCTTTTCTGGGGGCTCGCCCCGAAGGTCACCGAGGATATTGTTGACTTCCAGGAGATGATCGAGAAAGCGGATCGACTGGCGCTCGCCAATGGTGCCATAGCAGGCGAACGAATGGTTATCGTCGCGGGATACCCGTTTGGCCGCCGCGGCAAGACCAATACCCTCAAGATCGCCCGTATCGGATCCGTCGCCGAATAAACCGAGCCAGCAAAGGAGGTTTTGAAGAATGTCTGTCACGACAAGGATGATTTCCTATTCCCACGAAGACGTCGCCCTCGAAGGCTTTCTTGCAAGCCCCGCCTCTGGCGGACCCGGACGTCCCCTTGTGCTTGTGGCCCATGCCTGGGCCGGACGCAGCGACATTGAAAATGCGGCTGCCGAACGACTGGCTGACTGGGGATATCATGGATTTGCGCTGGATCTTTACGGCAAGGGCGTTCTTGGAAAGGACAAGGATGAAAATCAGGCGCTCATGTCTCCTTTTATGGAAGATCGTGCCCTTTTGCGCGATCGGCTGATGCGCGCGCTGCAGGTTGCGCGTGCGGAAACCGGCGCGCAGAAGGCCGCGGCGATCGGCTTTTGTTTTGGCGGCTTATGTGTTCTCGATATGGCTCGCGCGGGTGTGGATATTGCGGCAGCTGTCAGTTTTCATGGTCTGCTTGGCGCGCCCAATCTACCGACGGCTGACCGGATTTCCGCATCAATCCTGATCCTCCATGGGTGGGACGACCCGATGGCGCCACCCGACGATGTGAATGCCACCGCGCAGGCCTTGACCAACGCAGGGGCTGACTGGCAGCTGCACGCTTTCGGTGGCACGGTCCATGCCTTTACCAACCCTGAGGCAAATGACCCCGATTTCGGTACCGTGTACAATCAACGCGCTGCCAGCCGCGCCTGGAAAGCTTGTCAGAACCATCTCGGCGAGACCTTGGGCTAATACTGCGGCCGGGTTTTGCCGCCCTGAAAACTCGTAAAGCACAGATCGCCTGGGCCACAGACAGTGATACTAATGACAAGGAACACATAATGGATCAGGACTTTTATGCCCGTACCTCGCAAACGCTTGAAGACCTGCGCTCAGAAGGACTTGAAAAAGTTGAACGGGTGATCACCTCGCCACAGGGGCCCGAAATCGATGTCCTTGAAAATGGGCAGACCCGGCGTGTTCTCAATCTTTGTGCCAATAATTATATGGGTCTTGCCGACCACCCGGATGTTGTCCGTGCGGCCAAG
>CAYSMJ010000059.1:2901-14631 GCA_964432075.1 uncultured Caulobacterales bacterium
GGACAGCCACGGATTTGGCATGGCATCGGTTCGCTTTATCTGCGGCACAACAGACCTGCACCGGCGGCTTGAAAAGCAGCTGGCAAGTTATCTTGGTTACGAGGATTCGATCCTTTTTGCGGCCTGCTTCGATGCAAATGGCGGCGTTTTCGAACCGCTCTTGACTGCCGAGGATGCCATTATCTCCGATAGCCTGAACCATGCCTCGATTATTGACGGCGTCCGATTGTGCAAGGCGAAGCGATTCCGGTTTGCCACTTCCGACATGGCCGACCTCGAAGCAACGCTAAAAGAGGCTGATAGCGCCGGTGCACGGACAAAACTGATCGTCACCGACGGTGTTTTCTCGATGGATGGCTATATTGCCGACCTGAAAACCATTACAACGCTGGCCGACCGCTATGGCGCTCTTGTCATGGTCGATGATTGCCACGCGACCGGTTTCATGGGTGCACAGGGGCGAGGCACGCCAGCCTATTGCGGCGTCGAAGGCAAGGTTGACATTCTTACGGGCACGCTTGGCAAAGGGCTTGGCGGGGGCATGGGCGGTTATATCTGCGCACGTAAGGAAGTAATCCAACTTTTACGCAATCGCGCGCGGCCTTACCTTTTTTCGAATGCCCTTACCCCTGCCCTGCTTGGTGCTTCTCTCAAAGTGCTTGACCTGGTTCGCGATGGCGATTTTTTACGTGCCCAGCTTTTCCGGAACGCCGAACGGTTCCGCAAGCAGATGAGTGCGGCTGGCTTCACACTGCTGCCGGGGAACCACCCGATCATTCCGGTCATGCTTGGCGATGCGCGAAAGGCCGTCGACATGGCCGATGCCATGATGGAGGAAGGAGTTTATGTTACCGCCTTCTCTTACCCTGTAGTGCCAAGGGGGGAAGCGCGAATCCGTACTCAGATGTGTGCAACGCATACCGACGACCAGATTGATCGCGCCGTCGAGGCCTTTGTGACCGTTGGCAAAAGGCTCAACCTGATCCACTGAACAGGACCGTGGCCTGGCGTGACATCAGGCCTGGCTTTCCGCCGTTCCGTCGCCGCTGACGACACGATTATTCCCGCCCCGACCGGGTGAGACAAAACGGAACAGGTGCGCCACATCCTTCATCAGGATTTTGATATGCGCCATATGGTTCGCCTTGACGAGCCGCTTGTTCATGTAGCCCTCCCAGGTCAGCCGCTGCACGTCCTCGTCGCGGCAGATATTGACGAACTGTTCCCGGCGTTTGTCGCTGCGGTACCAGAAATGTTGCAGCAGCCCGAGAATGAAGAAGACTTTGCCATGTTCGGCGAGATATTCCTTGCGTTTGCGCTGGAAGGCCTTTGCGTCACTGGTTTTCAGAAACTCGATGGCAGCTTCTGCAGCCATCCGCCCGCCGAGCATCGCGTAATAGATTCCCTCGCCCGAGGCTGGCGCCACACAGCCGGCCGCATCGCCGGCAAGCATGACATCGCGACCATTATCCCACCGCTTCAACGGCTTGAGCGGGATCGGCGCGCCTTCCGTGCGAATCGTGCGGACCTGATCAAGACCCGTATCAATCCTTAAATCGCGAATCGAGTCGCGAAGCGAGAATCCTTTATGGGCACTGCCGGTCCCGATACTGGTCGTGTTTCCATGCGGAAAAACCCACGCATAAAAATCCGGAGAGCGCTGGCCCTGGTAATAGATGTCGCACCGGCTGCCATTAAAGTCGGGGCCGGCTTCAGGAGACTGAACAATCTCGTGGTAGGCAAAAACCAGCTTTTTCAACGCCGCCCCTTTGATCTCCTGTTTTGCAACCTGCGAATTGGCGCCATCAGCACCAATCACCATCCGGGCAGAGATGGACTGCAGTGGCGCTGACTTTTCAGCGCCCTTCCCCCGGAAACAGACCCGGGGGGCTGCCCCCTCCTCGCGTTCGATATGATCATAGGTGCCTGCAAACCGAACGGCGCCGGCCTCTGCGGCCCTTGCCCGCAGAAATTCGTCGAAATGTTCGCGATCAACCATGCCGACCCAGCCGCCATTGATCGGCATATCGACTTCCTTGTTCGAAGGCGCAATCATCCGAGCGGCATTGGCTTTCGCAACGATCTGCGAATCGGGAATCGCAAAGTCGCGAACGCACCGCGGCGGGATCGCCCCGCCGCAGGGTTTGATCCGCCCTTCGCGGTCTAGCAACGCGACATCCCAGCCGGCAACGGCCAGATCATGGGCTGCCGTGGCGCCGGCAGGGCCGCCACCGATAACGACGACATCAAAAGTCCGGGTACTGTTTTCCATTCTGGTCTCCCCAATGGGTTAGAGTGGGATATATGCAGCGGTTCACTCTGCTGCCACGGCCTCCATTGATGGCATGGCCGGAAGGACCATATCATCACCGGCGGAGTGCCCGACACGCAGGGCAAGGGCTGCCGCCACAACAAAAGTCAGCGCCTCGGCGCCAAAAACAACGGAAAAAGCAAGGCCCGTGCTATCGAAAATCATCCGGGTCAGGTCGATAGCGACGGCGCCCAGAAAACCGCCAAGCCCAAAGGCAATCGCCTGGGATGCGCCCCATAGCCCCATCCTTGTCCCCTCACGACCTGACCGACCGGCACTTGCCAAAGCCATCATGGATCCAATCGCAGCGACGGCAAAGGCGCCATTGGATAGACCAAGCAAAAATACATTGAGCTTGACCGGCCACCCGGGACCGGCCGCCGCGCCGACAGCCAGCGCAAAAAGCGATAGCGCAGAGGCAAGACAGCCCGCCGCTGTCCAGCGCCGCATGAACCGGCCACGAGACTTGCCAATCGTGGTTCCCACAATAGCGGTCATGATCATGCCAAGGAGGACACCACCATTCTGAACGCCAGCAAGCTGGGTTGATTCTCCCGGCGTAAAGCCATGAACGAGTCCCGCAAACGGCTCAAGAATCAGATCCTGGGTGCTGTAGGCCAGCATGGACACGAAAATGAAAATCGTAAATCTCCGGGCCTGGGGTTCATCCCAGATTTCAGCGACCGCTGCCCGAAAACACGGTTTCTCCGCCTTTGCCGCGACCACACCCTGAGCGCGGTGATTTTTACTCGGCTCCAGCCCGATCAGCGAGACACCGGTCAAGACAAGGGCAAAAGCACTGACGCTGGTCGTAACCAAGATCATCCGTGTCAGGGAAAAAGGATCCAGCATGGCGCCGGCGGTCGACGCTGTAAGGACAAAACCGAAAATCATCATGATCCAGACAATGGCAGCCGCGGCAGCCTTACGCGCAGGCGGCGTATGCATGGCGAGCATGGCGAGAAGATTCGTCCCGGATGCCCCCACCCCGATCCCGATAGCAAAAAATGCGGCGATTGCCGAAATTGTCCCGAACAGGACGGCTGTTTCCATCAGCGCGGTGCTGAGCGCCGCACCAACAGCACCAAACGCAAGCAGGGTCATGCCTCCCAGAATCCATGGGCTGCGCCGTCCGCCCTCGTCCGCGCCAAAACCCCAGCGCGGGCGTGACAGCTGCACCGCATAATGCCAGCCAACAAGCGCACCCGGTACTATGGCGGGTAAGGCCAGTTCGACGACCATGATCCGGTTGAGCATTGATGTGGTAACAACAACAATGGCGCCGATAGCCGTCTGGATCAGCCCCAGACGGATGATATTCAACCATCCGAATTCGCGTTGTGAGGCAGAAATAGAGGCTTGTAAAGGTCCCGACATGGCTTGCGTCATCGCTTTATCCGCCCGCCGCCTGGGCAAGATCGCGGACAGCAAGGGCACTGACCAGCATCCCCAAAACCGACAAAAGAACACCTGTACCATTGTACCAGGGCGCCTTGGCTCGCGGATCTTTCAATAAGGTTCTGATCAGGACGATCTGGCCGACCACAAAAGCACCGACGATGGCAGCGTGAACAGGTTTGCCAATCCACAATAAAAGACCAATGACGACAAATTGCGGAGCAATCATCACCACACAAGCCAGTTTTGCAGCTTTTTCCGCCCCAAGCTGGACCGGCAGGGTGCGCACACCGAGTTCCCGGTCGCCTTCAATTGCCTTGAAATCATTTAAAGTCATGATGCCATGGGCGCCAATGGCATACAAGGCGGCGAGCGCAATAATCCAGCCATTGGGGACGGCCTGAAGCATTACGGCAGCACCGGTAAACCAGGCAATCCCCTCATAGGATAGTCCGCAGGCGGCATTGCCCCACCAGCCATTCATTTTCAACCGCAGCGGCGGCGCGCTGTAGGCCCAGCCAATGGCTACCGCCACAACCGTCGCGGCAAAAGCCCAGAGCCCAAGAAAAAACCCAAGCCCGAGCGACAGGCACGACCAGAAGAGTGCAATCCACAACCCCCAGCGACCCGGAATACGGCCCGAGGGAATCGGACGATCCGGTTCGTTAATAGCGTCCACATGGCGGTCAAACCAGTCATTCGCTGCCTGGCTTGCTGCGCATACGGATGGGCCGGCAAGAAGCACTCCGCCAAGCAGAAGCGGCCAGTTCGGCGCAATCGCAACCCCGCTTGAAACAACCCCGCACATAAATGCCCACATCGGCGCAAACCATGTCACAGGTTTCAACAAGATGAGAACGTCGCGCGGCGCTGGCAATCGCGGGCGCATAGGCTGAGTTATGAGCGTCGTATCGGACACATGTGTAAAGTACAGTGCACACTTTTTGTGTCAATCAAAATAGACAGTCTGAGTCATCCATTTTTTGAAAAATCACAAGCCCCTGCTCGAGCCCAAGGCATGGTAAGCCTGTCAGTCATCCATCCCGAAACGCTTCAATTTCGAATAAAGCCCCTGCCGACTGAGGCCCAGCATCTCTGCTGCGGAGGCGCGGTTGTCGGCCGTAATCTCAAGCGCGGCTTCTATGCAGAGTTTTTCGATCAGGTCCGAAGACTCGCGGATGATTTCCTTGAGCGGAACCTTGCCGACCAGGCTCGTGACCTGATCAACCGAGCTTGGTAACTCCTCGCCAATTCGCGGGCCCGTTTCAAGCCGCCGCGCCACACTGCGCACGGCAAAGCCGTAAACCGACCCATCCTGCCCCGGCGCTGAAATTGCCGAGACCTCGACCTGGTCTTCACTGTTAAATCGGTCCCGGAAGATTGTAGAGAAATTCCGCACCGACCCATGACGCCGCAAACTCGCCATCAACACGTTAAGATCAGTATCAGACCGACCCAGAAAATCACCTAACTGACGGTTTTCTGGGATTTTTCCACCAGGATAACCGGCCATGGTCGCAAATGCACGGTTTGTTGTTACAAGGGAAAGGGCTTCAGAAATAATCGCGAAACCATCTGGCATGGTCTCGACAATATCAAGAACCATCGCACCGGTCTGAGTTTTTTCCGGATTTGGACTATCATTGGTGACAAGACGAACAATCAGGCGAACGTCATCCGCAAGCTTGAACGGGGAAATCGCAAGTTGCCAGGTCTTTCCTGAGCGCGAACGCACCGGCGGGCTGACTGCAATCCCCTGGGATAGGGCCTCAGCAATTGTGATTTCAATTGTACGCAGGCTTTTTTTGGTAAACTGATTGGACAAAAAATCGCCGATGATTGCATTGCATCGCTGGCCGAACAGGCCTGCCGCAGCCGAATTAACCTCTTCAATTCGATCCGAACTCGCATCAACAATAACAATCGCGTCCGATACGGACTGGAACAATAACCGATATCGTGCTTCCGCGGCGCGCATTCGATCATAGTCGCGCTCAAGGCCCTGGTGGGCTTCGATCAGCCGCTGCTGAAGAACGGCAAGGGATCGAAGGTCACGCCCGACCGCCACGAACTGTTGATCCTTGCCTGTACGGATCGCAGTGTAGCGAACGGGAACGTCAACACCGCATGAAGACGGATGATTAACCTGACGCCATTGCGGAGAAGCCGCATCGGGCGCCTTGAGAAGTTCTTCAACCTTTTGTCGGGTTTCACTCGTGACCGTTTCGATCCACGGTTTCCCACGCCAGAGGGTATCGTAACGCTCTTCGCTGAGCTTGCCATTACCAAGCGCGACGTCTTTGATAATGCCCTTATCAATGATCAGCGCAATGTCAGCTGCAGACGCAACAACTTTTGCCGTGACAGAGGGTTCGAGGTCGGACAAGAACCTTTTTGGGCTACGGAAGGCAATCAGCCGGTCGCCATTTGCGGTTTTTGCGTCCATTTCTAACCATTTGACTAGTGGAACAAGCCGTTGCGATTAACAGCGTGCTCCCGAACCGGCAAGCATCAATTCGCACGCCGATGGTGCATCCGAGGCACAGGCCAAAACCAGATCAGCACCGATCTTGTCTGCAAGACGTTCAAGATCTTTGTGCCCTGATGATATATCAGCATGTTCAAACACAAAGTGACCCCCAACAATGACCCGGATATCCTGATTCTGTGATACCGCTCTTAAATTCCTGATCTCTTCGGCCAATCCAGCGATTGATACGCGGCCCGTGGCCGAAAATCCGAGCACATCAAACGCTTTTTCCCGAAGTGCCCTCTGCGTTGTCGACTGCGCTGATCCCGGCTCAATGGCGGCAAACCACCCGGCTGCACGAAACATTTCAGCGGCAATGCTAAGTCCGAAGATGTGCTGTTCGCCTGCAGGCGTTGCAAGTAGAATCCGCTTTGGCGAATGAGTTGGCCGGAGAGATTTTTTGTTCTTTCCGCGTGTCTGGTCGATCTTTCTCCTGTCACGGACAGGATGATCGTCGATCAAGGCTTCGTCCCATCCCGGCAGTCCGGATCGATCAACAGCGATGGTATTGGCTGACGCATGGACGCGAAGAATTTCATGCAACCGGCACAAACCAACAGTTACATCAGAAAAATCGAGCCGGTCGGCATCCCAATCCGCCCCGAGATCCCGTGCCGCTGAACTCAACAGATCGAGAAAAAGCGACTTTCGGGAAAGCCCCTGATTGAGAAAATCCACAACCTGCTTATGGGCAGCAGCCCCACCGGAATGAATAAGGGTGGCTCTGAAGTTCTCATGGTCAGCCTCGGTCAGACTGAAAGCATTATCGGAAATGGAGTGATCGGTGGTCCCGTCTTTGTACAACATCATCAGACGCGGAACGATCTCGCTTTTGATCATCCGATCAAGCGCGGCGTCACCACCATCACCGTCTGCTATGGTCACATGATAGTCGCCCGCCTTGCGGGCATGTTCAGAAAGGCAATGTCCAAGCTCAGCCCCGTTGAGCATACCGGCATGCGGGGTGACCATCGCGCTTTCACCACTAAGAAACTGCAAAATTGCACGCTGGCGATCAGGATAAAAAGGAATAGAACCCGGATCCGTGTACCGGGCTTTTACGTCCCGGGCTTGCATGTCCCCGGCTTGTATGTCTTTGGATTGCAAGTCCCTGGATTGTATGTCTCTGGATTGTAAAGTGGGGTTGGCACTCTCATTCACTGACGGTTGTTCGTGAAAAGACGGTCGTTCGTAAGAAGACGGTCGTTCGTGAAAGGAAGAAACGGAAACCGCATCGCGATTTTCTGTATTCTTGTCTCTGTGTTCAAGTTCTTCAACGCGTGTTAACTGACCATCATTGGCCATAGACCCTCTTTCTGCGAATGATTTCGTCTTTCTCGCTTCACCACACTTCCCAGACTGCTAACACCCCATCCGAGTGAAATTCCTGAACAGTTCATCATATGTCGCAGACCGGTTCTGCTTTGACAGGCAAACGACGCACAAACACCGTTTCGCCAGTGAGGCACGACCGCCGGACATTACGATAACACACATCGACACGATGCCATGTCCATACCATTGCATGGCCTGTTTCATTCTCCCTGGATGACTGTCGGGGGCGTCAAGCTGACATACGCAACTGTAAACACGCTGACACAGCCAAAAGCCCCTTGCAAGAAAAACCGGCAGCGCCTTGCCAGAAAAACCGGCTCTTAAAATCCCCCGTTATTCCTGAAAATTTTTTCTAAAAAACGCCGTTCTATCGGAGAAACGTGAAGTCAATCGCACTTATTATCTCGTGGTACGAATCTGACGTTTCGCACCCCTGCGCATTTTTCTGATGGATCAACTTATCCAGCCATTTGAGTGAGATAGAGTTCGTTATACGTTGAACGGTACGGACTCAAATGTCTGGGTCGATCCACTAGGGGAAAAACGTTCCAGTATCGCAAACGCCTGATTTCTTTGATTTAGATCAAAAACTGTCGGCTTGATCCTGCGCTCGCACAAACACACCGCCTGCAAACTGATTTCAAAAAAAATTCGAGACAGTTGTCAATTTGCATTGACGTCAAGCCAGGTAGACAGTTATCGTGGCGGCATGGACAAACGACTCCCCGCGCCATCGCCCAGACGCCTTAGGAAAAGCCTCCTGCGGATTTCATTAGGACGGCCTTTCGATGCGAACAGCGCAGGGTGTTGCGGGAAACGCTGATCAATGACGAACAGTCTTTATACCGAAGCGGAAAAAGCAAGACGCGACACCAGCATATGGACGACCGTCCAGGCGATTCTTGCGCCTTTTCAATTTCTCGTCTTTCTTGTGAGTCTCGGGCTTGTTCTTTTCAGCCTGAAGACCGGCGATGGTTATGGCGCAGCGAGCGCTTCCATCATCCTCAAGACCTTTGTTCTTTACACCATAATGGTTACCGGCGCGATCTGGGAGAAAGTCGTGTTCGGACAATACCTCTTCGCCAAGCCGTTTTTCTGGGAAGATGTCTTTTCGATGCTCGTACTGGCGCTGCATACGCTTTATCTCATGGCGCTTTTTGGCAATCTTGGTACGCCTCAGGTCCAGCTTTTTATCGCGCTTGCCGCTTACATGGCCTATCTTATCAACGCTGGTCAGTTTGTATGGAAACTGAAACAGGCGCGTTTGCAGGATCGGTATTCATCGCGCAATACCGCAAACAGTTTTGAATTGGCTGCCGGGGGCTCACAATGACACTTCTTCCCATTCCAAATCCCTCGAATCAACCGGTACTCCGGGAACGCGGACAGCGTGAGGTCTTCTGTGGGCTGACCGGTATCGTCTGGCTGCACCGGAAAATGCAGGATGCTTTCTTTCTGATTGTCGGGTCACGGACTTGCGCACATCTGATGCAATCGGCTGCCGGGGTCATGATTTTTGCCGAGCCGCGCTTTGCCACCGCCATAATTGAGGAAAAGGACCTTGCCGGCGTTGCCGACGCCAATGAGGAACTTGACAGGACGGTTGATCGACTTCTTGCCAGGCGGCCTGAGATCAAGACCCTGTTTCTTGTCGGCTCATGCCCGTCCGAGGTTATTAAGCTTGATCTGTCGCGGGCGGCCCAAAGGCTTGGCCAGCGTCATGCCGGCTCGGTGCGGATCCTGAATTATTCTGGAAGCGGAATCGAAACGACCTTTACCCAAGGCGAAGATGCCTGCCTTGCAAGTCTGGTCGAGGCCATGCCAGCGCCGCTGCCGTCCACCGGCACGCCGGAACTGCTCGTGGTCGGATGCCTGCCCGATATCGTTGAAGACCAGTTCCGTCGGCTCTTCACCCAAATGGGTCTTGAGCGTGTCTCTTTCCTCCCGGCAACCGAAGCCAGTCAGGTCATCCCGGCCGGGCCGGACACCAAATTTCTTCTGGCCCAGCCTTTTGTCAATGATACAGCACGGATACTGAAGGATCGCGGTGCTAGCAGGATAGAGGCGCCCTTTCCGTTTGGCGTTGAAGGGACAACCCGCTGGTTTGAGGCCGCAGCCCGCGCATTCGACATCCCGCAAGACGTCGTGGAGTCGGTCCTCGAAATGCCGCGTGCGCGTGCGAACAAGGCGCTGGAGCCCCATCGTCAGCGGCTTGGCGGCAAAACGATATTCTTCTTTCCGGACAGCCAGCTTGAAGTCCCGCTGGCGCGCTTTCTTTCCGAAGAAATCGGCATGATTCCGCTGGAAGTGGGCAGCCCCTATCTGCATGCCGATCATTTGAAGGCGGATCTCGCAGCATTGCCGGTCGGAACGCAGATCAGCGAAGGTCAGGATGTGAACCGCCAGCTTGACCGCTGCCGTTCCGCCCGACCGGATATCACCGTCTGCGGCCTTGGGCTTGCCAATCCACTTGAGGCCGATGGCCTGACCACAAAATGGTCTATCGAGCTTGTCTTTACACCGGTTCATGGCTTCGACCAGGCCGGCGATCTCGCCGAGTTGTTTTCCCGTCCCCTCAACAGGAAGGAAAGGCTCGCCGTCTGATGCAGCTTGCCATGTGGACATATGAAGGACCGCCCCATGTGGGGGCCATGCGTGTTGCCACCGCCATGAAGGGGTTGCACTATGTGCTCCATGCGCCCCAGGGCGATACTTATGCCGATCTTCTGTTTACGATGATTGAACGGCGAAACCATCGCCCGCCAGTGACCTACACAACGTTTGAGGCACGGGATCTGGGCAGCGACACCGCCGAAATCTTCAAACGGGCAGCCAGAGATGCCCATGAACGCTTTGCGCCGGAAGCCATGATCGTCGGCGCCTCATGCACGGCTGAGTTGATCCAGGATGATCCGGGCGGGCTCGCAAAGGCGCTTGACCTTCCCATCCCCGTTATCCCGCTGGAACTGCCGTCCTATCAGCGTAAAGAGCATTGGGGTGCGTCTGAGACCTTTTACCAGATCGTACGCACCCTCGCGGACCAGACAACAGCAAAGTCGTCAGTGACCAAAGGGCGGCCAAGCTGCAATATTCTTGGTCCCACGGCACTTGGTTTTCGCCACCGCGATGACGTGAAAGAAATCCGCACCCTGTTGCAGGATCTCGGTGTCGATATTAATCTTGTTGCCCCCCTCAACGCAACGCCAACGGATATCACCCGTATCGGAGCGGCCGACTTCAATGTAATTCTGTACCCGGAAGTCGCCGATAGCGCGGCTCGCTGGTTACACAAGACCTTTGACCAGCCGATGACCTCTGTCATCCCCTTTGGCGTTGGCCGCACTGACCAGTTCATCGACGAAATCCTGACACTGACGGGCCGCACCCGCGCCGATATCGATCTGCCCCGCGGCAACCTGCCCTGGTGGTCACGATCCATCGATTCCAACTATCTGACCGGCAAGCGGGTCTTCATTTTTGCCGAAGCCAATGCCGCTGTCGCTGCGGCCTGTGTTGCACGCGATGAGCTTGGTTTCGAGGTCGTCGGCCTTGGTTGTTACAACCGCGAATTTGCTCGCGACGTGCGCGCTGCAGCAAAGGATTTCGGGCTCGATCCGTTAATTACGGATGATTATCTGGAAGTTGAAAAGGCGATCGAAGCGGCACAACCGGAACTGATTCTCGGTACCCAGATGGAACGCCATATCGGCAAGCGCCTTGGCATTGGCTCGGCGACGATTTCGGCGCCTGCCCATGTGCAGGATTATCCCGCCCGCTACTCGCCGCAAATGGGATTTGAGGGCGCCAATGTTCTATTTGACAGCTGGGTTCACCCGCTTGTCATGGGGCTTGAAGAACACCTCCTCCACATGTTCCGCGATGATTTCGAGTTCAATGATATTGCTGGCCCATCGCACCTTTCAGGCCATGGCAGCGCCCCGAGCCGGCCCGCCATCAAGGCTGCCGACATGCCACAGCCAACAGTGGGCAATGTAACCGGTACTGATGTTTTCTCCTGGGAGCCGGATGCCGAAAAGGAACTGAAAAAGATTCCATTCTTTGTGCGCGGCAAAGCGCGCCGCAATACCGAGAATTATGCGCGCGAGCAGAACCTCGCGGTAATTTCTGTCGATACTCTTTACGAAGCGAAGGCCCA
>CAYSMJ010000060.1:0-3657 GCA_964432075.1 uncultured Caulobacterales bacterium
TATGCCGGCAGGCGTCGGCGCCGGTGCTTTGAACAGGGCGGAGCCAACATGGACGCCCGCAGCGACAATCGCCACGCCTGCCGCCAGCCCTGCAAGCCGTTTGCGGCGGCGCGCAGGGAAATCCGTCAGCCGAAAACCCGCGGGAATAATGCTACGCAACACAAACTTTCCGCACCTCCGGTGCTAAACCCTCCGGTCAACGGCTGCCAAGCCCGCAAGCCATAACCCTGAAGGTCTTCAGAATAATGATGATGTCGAACAGAATGCTGTAGTTCTTGATATAAAACAGGTCGTAGGTCTGTTTTACATGGGCATCTTCAATCGATGCGCCATATTCAAATTCAACCTGCGCCCAACCGGTGATCCCCGGTTTGACCTGATGGCGATTGTCGTAGAACGGAATTTCCTTACGCAAGATGTCGACAAATTGCGGCCTTTCCGGCCGGGGTCCGACAAAACTCATCTCGCCTTTGAGCACATTGAAAGCCTGGGGGATTTCATCAATCCGGGTTTTCCGGATAAAACGCCCGACACGGGTGATCCGGATATCATTTTTTACCGCCCATTTTACCCCGTCGCGTTCCGCATCGCTCACCATCGACCGGAACTTGATCACCCTGAAAACCTGCCCGTTCAGGCCGACCCGCTCCTGCCGGTAAAATATTGCCCCTGGTGAATCGAGTTTGATGATGAGGGCGACCAGAAAAAGAAGAGGTGACAGAATTAAGAGCATGGCAACACTCATAAAAATATCGATTGCCCGTTTCATCACGCACTCGGCTAGCCGGGCTTTTCGGGCCAGTCCCGGCTGGATCTCACGAAGGTCGAAATGATCCAGATCGATCCTCCGAGACGCAGGTTCACCCCAGAGAACGTCGGCCAGCGCACCGTCACGGCGGAACGCAAAATCACGGCGTTCCCATCTTGCCGACCGGGCGTCAAATGACAGCGATCCGCTCGCAACAGATGCAATCGCCGAACGGTCTCGCCGCGACCGCCGCCACCTATCCGACAAAAAGGCGAGCACAAGCGCCGCGAAAACCACCATATACCCCACCATGAACCAAGTCCCCACTGTGCGTTGGTTGAAAAGGCTGTGCCAAAATGCACACAACCGAGCAAAGCCGAATTGTTGGCAGCACGACCCGTGCCTAACAAAACGTTAATAATTTTCCCGTGACCGAAAAGCCGGACATTTTCAAGGCAGGTTTAGATAAAATCGCACCAACCCCGAAAAAGAGGCGTGTGTCACACCACCAGAGAGGGCTTACCCTGAAATTCACTCTACCAGAAGTTGCTGGCTGCCATGTTTTCGTCGGCAATGTGCGTTCCTGACCCCGGCTGGGCAGGCCACAGTCACATCCGAATGGTAAGAATTTTGCGTCTGCATAAAGCCGGTCTCGACCCCCTTACTGGATTGTAATACCCCCGCTGCGATGCGCATCCTTGTTTTCACATCACTCTATCCAAACGCGGCAATGTCCTCGCACGGCATTTTCGTTGAAAACCGGCTTCGCGCGGTGCAGGCACAAAGCGGCGCAGACATCCGGGTCATTGCGCCGGTGCCGTGGTTTCCCAGCACGAACCCGGTCTTTGGCAACTGGGCGCGATGGGCCGATGTCCCCGCGCGGGAAATCCGATATGGCATCGAAATCAGTCATCCGCGCTATTTCCTCCCGCCAAAGATCGGCATGACTTATGCGGTTCACAGCCTGGAGCGCTGTCTGCGCCGGACGATCCAGACATTTGAGGATACCGGCTGGGACTTCGATATTCTTGATGCCCATTATTTTTATCCGGATGGTGTTGCGGCCGTTCGGGTCGCAAAAGCGCTTGGAAAACCTGTATCGGTCACCGCCCGCGGCACTGATATAAACCTCATTCCGGACTATCCGCGCCAACGCCGGATGATTCTTGATGCGGCAAACCGCGCAGATCTGTGCATAACGGTCGCCGATGCCCTGCGGGATCGGATGGTGGAGCTTGGCGCCATCCCTGAAAAAATCGTGACACTGCGCAATGGCGTCGATCTGGAACAGTTTTCTCCCGGCGATTCGGCCCGCGCCCGTGAACGCTTTGGCCTGCCCCCATCTGAACCGGGCCGACGGACAATCGCCAGCGTCGGCCACCTGATTGAGCGAAAGGGCCACGACCTGGTCATCCAGGCCCTGAAAGACCTGCCGGATTGTGAGCTTGTTATTGCCGGACACGGACCGGAACAAAAATCCCTTGAAAGGCTGGCCCGTGACCAAGGCCTTGCCGAGCGGGTTACATTTCTCGGCGCGGTCCCGCCAGAACAGATTTGCGATGTTTATCGCGCCGCTGACATGCTTGTTCTTGCCTCCTCGCGGGAAGGTTGGCCCAATGTTCTTCTTGAGGCCATGGCCTGTGGCACACCCTGTGTTGCGACGCCGATCTGGGGCAGCGTCGAAGTGATCAGGGACCCGGACGCCGGTCTGCTTGCCGCCGAGCGGTCCGCCCCGGCACTGACACAAGCGATCAGGGATCTGACCGCAAACAGGCCGGACAGAAGCCGGACCCGGCATTATGCAAAACAGTTCAGCTGGGATCAGACCGCGCAAAATATTGACACGCTGTTCACAACACTGACGACGGAAGCAAGGGCAAAAAAAACAGTCAAGTCTGTACCGATCCTGACAGCGTCAGCAAGGCCATCGGACCCGCAACCACGGCTTATCGTTACGGTTGACACCGAGGAAAGATTTGACTGGTCGCGATTTGAACCAACGGGTTTTGAAGTCGGCGGCATGGATAATCTCAAACGATTTCAGACACTGGCAACCCGGCATGGCTGTCACCCGCTTTATTTCCTGACCTGGCCGATCATGGAGGATTCTCATGCGCGCGAAATTTTTCAAACCATCGCAAAAAACAACAGTGCCGATTTCGGGCTGCATATGCATCAGTGGGTCACCCCGCCCGATGCCGGGCTGACCTCACCCTATTACTCATTTCAGAAAAATATTCCCTTAGCCGTCAAACAGGCAAAATTTGACCAGCTTGTCCGTCTTTACAGGGATGTTTTTGGCAAAAAACCCCGCGCCCACCGGGCGGGCCGTTATGGTATCGGCCTTGCCGACTATCCGCTCTTGAGGGCTCTTGGCATTGATCACGATTTCAGCCCCAGCGCAGGTTTTGACTTTTCCGCTCAGGGCGGCCCGGATTTCAGCATGATGGGAAATCATCCATTCAGGGTACTTACAAATGAAACAGGAACTGACGCAAGCACAAACCCTGTTTTTGTAACCCCGGTAACAGGCGCTCTGGCCTATCGTTATACACGGCGGTTTGTCTCCCTCAAACATCAACCCGGCTTTCAAATACAACCCGCCCACAACCGTCGACCATGGCAGGTCCCGCTCCGGCTAACTCCCGAAGGGCTGACCCTTGACGACATGCAGGGGCTTGCCACCCATCTAAGCCGTACAGGCCTACCGGTCATGACCCTGAGTTTCCACTCGACAAGCCTTTTTCCAGGCGCAACTGAATACACACGATCAGAAAAAGACGTGGACGAATTTATTCAGAAAATTGATGATTTTCTAACCTTCTTTACCCAAACCTTAAAGGGCGAACTGCTTGACCTTGCCGGTGACCTGCTTGCTGGCCACGATGTTGATCTCCTGGAGCCGGGAG
>CAYSMJ010000060.1:3667-14609 GCA_964432075.1 uncultured Caulobacterales bacterium
CGGCTGTATCATGACGGCGTATGTTAACGCCACCTTAAGCCTGTCCTGTCCATATCTGGAACACGGGGATTGCCAGATCCGTAGCGAACCAGGACAGACATGATGGCACAAGAACTTTTGCAAATGACCGGCGCCCTTCTGATCGTTCTCGCCATGATCGGGGGCACGGCCCTGTGCTTTCGCCGCTTTGCAAAGACCGGGAATTTCCGGACGTCACCAGCGCGTGAACTTGAAGTCGTTGAGAGCCTGATGCTGGACCCCAAGCGCCGACTTGTTCGTGTTCGTCACGGAGCCAGCGAGCATTTGATTTTGCTCGGCGTCCAATCCGAACTTCTTATCGAGGCCAGCACCCGCGGGAACTGCAACCATGGCGCGCAGCCACCCAATACGCTTTCACCGATCAAAAACGTGGTGCCGGAGGTCCGCGCGGCGTGACACGGCGCATACTGACCACGATCTTGATTCTGGCGACCGCCCTGACTGCTGCCGGGCCAGTCTTCGGGCAGGCAATTTCAATCGACTTCGGCGATGCCGAGGGTGGTGGCACGCTGGCCGGTCGCATTATCCAGATGGTCGCGCTTCTGACGGTCTTGTCGCTTGCGCCCTCTATCCTGATCATGATGACAAGCTTTATCCGGATCGTTGTGGTTCTGTCCTTGTTGCGGACCGCCATCGGGATACAGCAAAGCCCGCCAAATCCGGTGATTATCGCGCTGAGCCTGTTCCTGACGGCTTTTGTAATGGCCCCGACGCTCGAAAAGGCCTATACGGAGGGCGTTGCGCCACTGCTTGCCGAAGAGCTGTCTTTGAGCGAAGCGGCGCCGAAGGCAATTGCGCCAATGAAAGACTTCATGCTTGCCCAAACCCGGGAAAAAGACCTGTCGCTGTTTTTTGACCTCGCCAATGTCACGCCGGAAACACCGCAGGCAACGCCACTGCAGATTGTCACGCCGGCCTTTGTCATCAGCGAGTTGCGACGCGCGTTCGAGATCGGTTTTCTGATCTTTATCCCTTTTCTGATCATCGACATGGTTGTCTCCTCAATCCTGATGGCCATGGGGATGCTGATGCTCCCGCCCATTGTCATTTCCCTGCCGTTCAAGCTGGTGTTTTTTGTGCTGATTGATGGCTGGCACCTGATTGCAGGATCGCTGGTGGAAAGCTTCGCCATCGCCTGACCGTGAAAGGCACATACAAAAAATTGCCAGACGCCGGGGTATTTCCTATCTTAGGGACTGCAACGAGGAGTCTCCCCATGCGAAAATCCGTCGCTCTTGGGCTTGCCATGATTATTGGCGCTTGCGCCACTGGCGAGCCGACCGCTTATGGCCCGGCTGACGGTGGGCAGTTCGGTTATGCGGAAACCCGGGTGGAACAGGACCGGTTCCGGATCACCTATCAGGGATCGGCCGACGTGCCGGCATCGACAGTGGAACGGCTTGCCCTGCTCCGCGCAGCGGAAATCACCCGTGAGGAAGGCTATGACTGGTTTCGTATTGTTGCACGGGCAGTTGATGCGGAAAATCGCGGCGGCGTTTCGGTTGGAGCCGGGGTTGGCAGTGGCTCGTTCGGTCGGCGCGGTGGCGTTGGGGTCGGTGTTGGCGGAGACCTTGGCCGGATCGGTGCACGCCGTTATTTTACGGCGCAGCTTGAGATCCTGCTCGGATCGGGCCCCGTTCCCGAAGATCGCGCCGATGTCTATGACGCCCGATCAGTCCTGACCAATAGCCCCGAGACCTATCCCCAGGGCACCCCACAGATTGACCAGTAGCTTCCGATTTGCGCCCGCGATGAACCGTATCCTGTTTACCTTGCCCCTGTTCCTTGCCATCGGTCTGTTTGGTGTATTTCTGTTCGCCTTGCAAAAACCAAAGCCGGAATTCGGCACGGTGATGCTGGATCGTCCTGCTCCGTCCTTTTCCCTGCCCCCGCTCGACGCCGACATCATGCCAACATCGCCCCCGGCCTTTGCTGACACCGCCCTTGAAGGCCAGGTCAGCCTCGTGAATTTCTGGGGCTCTTATTGCTTACCCTGCCGGATTGAGCACCCCTTGCTGCTGGAGATTGCCGCAAAAGGCGAAATTCCGATTTACGGCATCAACTGGAAAGACAAGCCTGGTGCTGGCGAGCGCTATCTGATGCAAAGCGGCAATCCCTTCGCAGCCATTGGCGTGGACCGGACGGGACTTACGGCCATTGATTTCGGGATAACCGGGGCACCGGAAACCTTTCTGATCGATGCGCAAGGAATGATCCGTTACAAATTTGCCGGTGCGATCACACCGGAAATCTGGCAGGCTGAATTTCTGCCCAGAATTGCAGCCCTGCAAACAGCGCCCTGACCTGATCTGATTCCGTCAATTCGCTTGCGAGGAGAAAGCGCGCGCGTGCTTTCTTGTTGCACCCGGTCCCAGGATCGGTCAGCCTATGGGCCTTGGTTACTGTTGCGTTAAGGGCTGTATCCCATGGTTGACTGGTTCCGATTATCCCATGGCGGGTGTCTTGGCTTTGCGATGGCCGTAAGCGCCATCCTTGCAACCCCGGCGAGCGCGGCATCAACGAACGTCTCTTCAGCCAAGAGCCACCCTGCACTGACCCACAGCCGATCAGGACCCACGCTTGGCGCATCGATATCTCGAAGCGCGATCGTAAAAACCGTTGAGAAGGGTGTTTCGGTCTGGCGTCCGACCATCGACAAACGACCGGTACCAAGAACGACAAAGCTTCTCGGCGGTGAACCGATCCCGGCCCCTATGGTCCGCAAGCGGATCGTCACCCGCAAGGTTGTCAAGCCGCACATACCGCCTCGAAAACTCCGCGTTTCAGGATTCTATTCAGGGTTTGGCGAGCGGCTACCGATTGTTCAGGGCTTTTATTCCGGCAAGCCAAAGGGTCGCAGACAAAAATATGTACAGGGATTTTATAGCGGTTTTGAGTCCAGCCGGAAACGGCGCTTCCCGCTGGAACGCCCTGATGGTTATCGCCGGGCGCGATAAGGAATTTGACCCTGAAGAGCCCAAAGAATTTTCAAGCGAAGCGCGAGCCGGTTTGCGTGAAGAAAATGCGGCAAAACAAAAGGCTAGAGCGCGTTCGAAACCAAGTCGATGGATGGGAACCATCGACGATCACACCTTTTGTGAACGCGCTTTAGAATAGCATCCGGTGACCGAAGCAGATCGCCAGAGGCTATGGATTTCTTTGGTGCCAGCAAAAAATTGGAGCTGGTCAGCCGAGGGCTGGTTCAAGCTTGATGCAGCTTTCAATAAGATCTTCCACTGCAGCCACCGAGTGATCAAACATCTTCTTTTCCTCATCGGTGAAAGAAACCTCGACGATCCGTTCACAGCCCTCTGAGCCAAGAACAATCGGCACACCGACATACCGCTCATTCACGCCATATTGACCTGTCAGATAGGCCGCACACGGCACAACAATCTTCTTGTCATTGACATAGCTCTCAGCCATCTGGATGGCAGCGGCCGCCGGCGCATAATAGGCCGATCCGGTTTTCAGGAGCGCCACGATTTCACCGCCGCCTTTGCGGGTACGATCGACAATTTCGTCGATGCGATCATGGGTCGTCCAGCCCATATCAACAAGATCAGGCAGCGGAATACCTGCAACGGTTGAATAGCGCGTAAGCGGCACCATAGTGTCGCCATGCCCGCCGAGAACAAAGGCGGTGACGCTTTCGACCGACACGTTGAACTCTTCTGCCAGAAAGTGCCGGAACCGCGCCGAATCGAGGATGCCCGCCATGCCGATCACCTTGTTGTGCGGCAGACCCGAGAATTTCTGCAGCGCCCAGACCATCGCGTCGAGCGGGTTGGTGATGCAGATCACAAGGGCATTGGGCGCATGCATCTTGATGCCTTCCCCAACAGCTTTCATGACTTTCAGATTTGTGCCGACAAGATCGTCGCGGCTCATGCCCGGCTTGCGCGGGACCCCGGCGGTAACGATGCACACATCGGCTCCGGCGATATCGGCGTAATCCTGGGTGCCCCGGAGCCGCGAATCATACCCGTCAACCGGTGCGCTCTCGGCAATATCGAGCGCCTTGCCCTCCGGAATGCCCTCGGCAATATCGAACAGAACCACATCCCCAAGCTCCTTTTGCGCGGCGATGTGGGCGAGCGTGCCGCCGATCATGCCGGCACCAATCAGGGCAATTTTTTTGCGGGCCATATGCGTATTTCCTTAAGTTAGAACTTGATGATCGCGATTGACCTAGCCCATGCTGCCCGGCAGGGGAAGGTAGACAAAACGGTAGACCTGCCGGCCCACGCCCGCCGGCAAAATCAGCGCTTATGGCAATGGCTGTGTCAAGACAATTGCCGACAGGGGCATCACCAGCGGACGCAGCACTTATGAGGGCCCTCGCCACGGATCGCTGCAGATCCGCTTTACAAACGAAAAAACCTCTGGGGTCAGTGCGTCGACCAGGTTCGAAGACGATTTCAACGGTCGAATCGAGGCTTTAAGCACAGGATCGTTCAGCTTCTGAGCGCGATCATCAACCCAAACAAAACCGGAGCGCCCTTGAACACTCCGGTTTTATTTTGATCATGAAGAGATAGGCCTACTGAACACGCTCGATCGTGTAACCGCGCTCTTGCAGCATATCGATAACGCTGTCTTCGCCGACAAGATGACCGGCACCCACAGCGATAAAGACATCACCGCTGCCCTCCATCATCTCGGCAATCGTCTCCACCCAGTTGGCATTGCGCTGTTTGAAAATGATATCAAAGGCCCGTTCTGACTGTTCCCTGGTTGGAAGTATGATTTCGTTTTCAAGCCCTTCCACATCGCCATTTGCCCAAAGGCTGGACATCTGATCGGCGAAGTCCTGAAAATCAGCAAGCATGTCGAGGCTGTCATCAGTCATTGTGAAATCATCCGTCTGCTCAAGCGAGGCAATGGCCTTGATCTGCTCGACAGCCGTTTCAAAATGCATGATCGCGTCGCCTTCGCTGACAGCCTGCGCTGTGACCAGCGCATCCGCACCCTTGGTCGGATCATAACCGGCCTTCTGTAAGGCAAGCTGGGTCAGCGTGATGACAGCAAGCCAGGGACGGAACGGTTCAAGCTGGGTCATCGGCAGCCCATACTGCGAGGCCACGGTCGCAAACTCTGCGGCGCGCTCGTCGCCAAGCGTTGACGACAGGGTGACCCCTGGCGGGTTGAGACCATATTGCGCCACGGCAGCCTGCAGGGCCTGCATTGCTTCCGGGCTATCGGTGTCAGCTTCCGTCCACGTCGTTTCGGTCTCCGTCATGGCGTCGGAGAAATCGGCTGTCACCCAGTTAAGACCCGCCGGCAGGATATGAAATGTGCCGAACAGATAGATCTCGCTATCCTCATCGCTCATCCGCCACATGGCCGGACCATTGCCAAAAGCCGTCGCGCCGACGGCGGTCGTCATGTCATCGCCGTCGATGGATTTTGCCATCGCATCGTCTTTGACTGCCATCGCTTCGGAGGCAAGATCCCCCGCATCAGCAGCAATTGTCGCGGCCTCCGACGGCTCTGGCGCCGCATCGACCGCCTTATCGCCGTTTCCATAGGTTTCGCAGGCCGAAAGCCCCAAAACCAAGGCCGCCATGGCGGCCACCATTTTCAGGTTTTTATCCCCGTATATCATGCCCTTTGACTCCATCTGTTTCTGGCTTGCAGACCTTTCGGGCATGCGCCACAAATGTCAAGCAAGCTTTCCATTTCTTGCAAAAATGTCATCCGCCTTGCGGAGCTGAGGGGCTTATTCGGCCGCAGCCGGCTTGGGCGATGGCTCGTGCGGGTGCGCCCCCTGGCCGGTTTTGAAATAATCGCGGGTCATTTTGGCAACCAGCGGCGACAGCGCAAGCAGGGCCACGAGATTTGGCGCCGCCATAAGCCCGGTCAGCGTGTCGGCAACAAGCCAGAAATAGCTGACAACATCCTTGATTGCGTTTTCCGCACCGGAATAGAAAAGCCCGCCGGGTTCGAACTCCAGCACAAGCGCGCCGAAAAACACTACAATGATCCAGCTGATCCGGAAGGGGAGAATGCTGCCCTCGCCAAACAGATATTCGCTGCATCGTTCACCATAATAACTCCAGCCCAGAATGGTGGTAAATCCGAACAGCGTCAGCCCGATCGCAACAATATGGTTGCCAATGCCCGGCAGAGTATTTTCAAAGGCATTAACCGTCAGCGGCGCACCGGTTTCGCAACCAACAGGCAGCGCGACCAGCGATTCCCGGACAAAGGGTTCGCAGTCCGGCGGAATGATTCCGGAGGTCAATATCACGAGCGCAGTGATCGAGCAGACCACGATCGTGTCGATAAACGTCCCGAGCATGGCGACAATCCCCTGATTGACCGGATCGTCATTCTTGGCGGCCGCATGGGCAATCGGCGCCGATCCCTGACCGGCCTCATTGGAGAAAATCCCCCGCGCAACGCCTTTCTGCATGGCAAGAAGAAGGAGGCCGCCCACAAATCCGCCCTTGGCGGCATCAAATCCGAAGGCCTGGGAGAAGATCGACCCGAACGCCGCCGGAACGGCCGAGGCATTCATCAGGACCACAATCAGGCCCGCGCTGAGATAGGCGATGGCCATGCCTGGCACGAGGCGGCTGGCGACATTGGCGATCCGTTGGATACCACCAAGGATCACGGCGGCCGCGCCCGCGGCCAGAACCGCACCGGAGAGCCAGGGCGGGATTGAATAGTTTGAGTTCAGCGCATCGGAAATTGAATTTGACTGGATTGAAGCGCCCGTCCCCCAGGAAGCGAGAATGCCAAAACCGGCAAAAAGGATGGCCAGCCAGCCCCAGCCCGAGCCCATCCCGTTTTTGATGTAGTACATCGGCCCGCCAACATGACGCCCGCCATGGTCAACTTCACGGTATTTAACGGCGAGCACGCCCTCGGCATATTTTGTCGCCATGCCGATCAGAGCCGTGATCCACATCCAGAACACCGCCCCGGGGCCGCCAATGGCGATCGCAACCGCAACACCAGCGATATTCCCCGTACCGATCGTTGAGGACAGGGCCGTCATCAGCGCACCAAACGGGGAGACGTCGCCCTCGCTCTGGCCGGAGCGTTTGCGGAAAAGCTCGCCAATGGCATAGCGCAATTTCAGGATCGGCATGAAACCAAGCCGTACCGTCAGATAGACCCCCGTGATGAGAAGCAAAATCAGGACTGGCGGATAGGAAACATCTTCCGAGCCCCAGACAAGCGAATTGACAAAACCAATGGCCTCTTTCACGGGCAGCCCCTCTCATACTTTTTCAGGTTTTTACACAATCAATCGAGAATAGTCGCGGTTGGCGGCATGGTCCAGAGACAGACGCACCGATGGCTTGAACCGCGCTTTGGCGTCCCGTAAGGAAGCGTCTTCCCGGGCTTTGACGTTAGGAACACCCATGCTCAATGCGATCCGCAGTTCGCTCAAAGGCGTTACGAAATGGATTTTTGTGATTGTCGGCACTCTTGCCTTCACGCTTGTGGGGGTCGGTCAATTGCCGGGTCTGACCGGGGGCAATACGCCGGTTCGCGTCGGTGACCTGTCTGTCAGTCAGCGCGAATTTCAGGACGAACTTAACCGTCAATTGCGGATCATGTCGAACCAGGCCGGCGAGGCTCTGACCCGCGAGGAAGCCATGGCGGCAGGCCTGCGCCAGCTGACGGTCGAAGATATTGCCGTCAAACTCTCCATCCAGAACGAGGCTGATACGCTCGGCCTTGCCATGCCCCGCCCGCTCGTCAAGGAGCTTTTGAGCCGCAATGAGATCTTTCAAAACCCGCTCACCGGCAAGTTCGACGAAGGGGTCCTGCAGCGGATCCTGCAGCAGAATAATCTGACACCCAGCCAGTTCGACCGGCTGATCCGCGAGGACCTTCTGCGTCAGAACCTGGTCAATGCCGCATCAGCGGGCGGGCCGGCCCCGCGATCCCTCGCCGATATTTATCTTGCCCGGCAGACCGAAACCCGCACGGTGACATGGATGTCGGTTACCAATGAAATCGCCGGCAAGGCGATTGCGCCAACCGAGGAGGATCTGCGCGCCTTTTACGACGCAAACCCCGTGCGGTACACCGCCCCGGAACGCCGGACGCTTGATGTGGCTTTCTTGCGAAACCGCGATTTTGAGGCGAATCTTGAGGTCGATGAAGAAGAATTGCGCGCCACTTTTGAGGCAAACAGGACACGGCTTTACGAAAAACCCGAACGGCGCACCCTTTATCAGCTTACCTATCAGAATGAGGGTGATGCCGAAGCCGCGGTCGCCCGGCTTCGGTCGGGCACCACTTTTGAGGCGCTTGCGCTTGAGCGCGGGACAACCCTTGAAGCCGTCACGCTTGCCGATACGGCCAGGGAAGACATTCTCGACCAGCAGGTCGCCGAGGCTGCCTTCAACGCCCCGGCCACACCCGGCACCATCCTCGATCCGGTCAAAGGCCTTTTCGGGGCCACAGTTGTGCAGCTTGTTGATGTAACGCCAGCTGAACAGCAAAGCTTCGAAGACGTGCGAGACGAAATCCGCTCCGCGCTTCTCAGCCAGCGCACCCAGCGGCTTGTTTATGACAAACTCGAGACCATCGAAGAAGCGCGTGACGAAGGGGCAAGCCTGCCGGAGGCGGCCTCCGCCGCCGAAATCGAGCTAAAGTCGTTTGAGAACATTGACCGGTTTTCCATCGGCAGTGGCGGTGAAATCGTTGAAGGCATCCCCGGGCCGGTTCTGGCGCAGGCTTTCGACTTCGATATCGACGAAGGAACTGACGCCATTGAAATCGGCGATGAAAGCGATCCGGGCTCTGAGGGCTATGCCATTGCCTATATTCGTGACATCACGCCGGCTGCCCTTCGGCCATTCGACGAAGTCCGCGACGAGGTCGAAACGGCCTGGATTGCGGATGAACGCCGCACACGGATCGCCACAAAGGCACGAGAAATTGCAGACCGGTTGAACGATGGAGAGACCCTGGCCGATATCGGGGCAGAACTTGACCGGGCACCGATTACGGAGAATCTTCCGATCAATGGGCAACATGACACCTTTTCCCAGCCTCTTCAGCGCTCGGTTTTCGCTGCCGGCATTGGCGAGGCGGTGACCGGGCCTGCCCGGGGAAGTGAAACCCAGGTTATCGTCCAAATTGATAAGGTGCGGTTTAACCGTGGCTCAATTATATCGGGTCAGCTTGACACCTATCGCAATGTCATTGGGCTGCAGCTCAATCAGGAATTGCTGGCAGCCTATGCCGGCACCCTTCGGAACGAATATGGCGTTGAGGTGAATAACCGCCTTCTCGACAAGATGTTTGAAGCCGATGGTTGAGCTCGATTTCTATCCGTCTCAGGATAAATTTATTCACAGCCATGCAAGGGGCGAGGGCCAAACCCTCCACACGCAGATTATCAGCGATCTTGAAACGCCGGTATCGGCCTATCTCAAACTGACCGGCGCGCGAACAGGCAGCTTCCTGCTCGAATCGGTCGAGGGCGGGGAGACCCTTGGGCGGTATTCGATCATCGGCTGCGACCCGGATCTTGTCTGGGAGGTGCGACGCGGTCAGGCCTCGCGGCTGGACCAAAAGACCAACAGCTGGATCGCGGAGAGCCAACCGCCACTTGACAGTTTCAATGCCCTGATCGCCGAATCTGCCCTGCCACACAATAACGCCCTGCCCCCGATGGCCGCCGGCGTTTTTGGCATTTTTGGCTATGATATGGTGCGCGAAATCGAGCATCTGCCAAACCGGCCAGCCAACGATCTTGACCTTCCGTCAGCACGACTTATCCGCCCACGGCTGATTGCGGTTTTTGACAATATCAAACACACGCTGACGCTTGTTACACCGGTTTATCCTGTGGCGGGCATGGCCCCCGAGGATGCATACAGGGTGGCATGCGAAAGGCTGAGCGCTGCGGTGACGTCCCTGTCTGGGCCGACCCCGTCTCTTGCCCCCAGCGCCTCAATGGCGATTGACCCTGTTTCAAACACACCGAAGTCAGATTATCTGTCGATGATCAAGCGTGCGAAGGACTATATCCGCGCTGGCGATATTTTTCAGGTGGTCCTGAGCCAGCGTTTTGAAACCCCCTTCGCGGCCCCGCCCTTTTCGCTCTATCGCAGCCTCCGGCGTGAGAACCCCTCTCCTTTCCTGTTTCATTTCGATTTTGGTGATTTCTCCGTCGTTGGATCAAGCCCCGAAATTCTTGTTCGGGTTCAGGACGGCGAGATTACCATTCGTCCGATTGCTGGCACTCGCAAGCGCGGCGCAAACCGGGAGGAAGATAAGGCGCTGGGCGAAAGCTTGCTGGCCGATCCCAAGGAGCGGGCGGAACATCTTATGTTGCTTGACCTTGGTCGCAATGATGTTGGCAGGGCGGCAGAAATCGGCTCGGTTGAGGTCACCGACAGTTTCACCGTCGAGCGCTATTCCCACGTCATGCATATGGTGTCAAATGTGACGGGCCGTCTGCGACCGGATCTTTCGCCGCTCGATGCGGTGATGGCGGGCTTTCCTGCCGGCACGGTGTCCGGCGCGCCAAAGGTTCGCGCCATGGAGATCATTGACGAGATGGAACCGGTCGGGCGCGGCGCCTATGCCGGCGCACTTGGCTATTTCTCGGCCACGGGCAATGTGGACACGGCCATCACGCTGCGTACCGGCATTATCAAGGATGGCACCCTCTATGTGCAGGCCGGCGCCGGGATTGTCGCAGACAGCGACCCGGAAGCCGAACACACCGAGTGCCTCAACAAGGCCCGCGCAATTTTTTCCGCTGCCGAAAAGCTCTTATAAATGGCCGAAGCCAGCGCGCAAACACCATTGCGGCCTGCGCCCGCACCCGCTAGACTACGGCCAATTTTTGATGAATCAAAAACGCAGTCTAGATTCTTGAGTTGTCGCGCGTTCGAACCCAAAAGCCGATCACACCTTT
>CAYSMJ010000061.1:0-5808 GCA_964432075.1 uncultured Caulobacterales bacterium
CCGCGGCCAAAATAATACCACCGCACACCCGGCGCATCTTCCGGTATCTCACCGGGATTAGGGCCGACCAACTGGTTGTCTACCAGAACATTATTTCTGCGATCGATACGGATGGTCTCGGCAATTGCATCAAGATCGCCATTGAATGCCTCAAAAACGCCTGGCGGTAAGGCGCCGACGATATCGCCATTGTCAGCAAAAACGGCGAGCACATCGTCATCATTCGGCATGACGGTAAAACCTTCCGGCACAAACTGGTTGAATTCATCCGTAATTGGCCGATCGTAATCGATGACGCCGCCGGCCCAGACATGGAAGCTGTTACGGCCTGCACGGCGGAATTCACCCTGCCAGAGCGTTCCGTCGCTTAGCGTGATCTTTGGGAAGAATGTGAAATCGAGGCTGTTGGACAGGGCAAAATAATACGGAATCTCCGCAAAGCCCGACAAGCGGCTTGAGGTGCCGATCGTCGGGGTCAGAAAACCTGACTGGCGCTCGACTGTCGGATCCGGTGCCTGGATAAAGGGCGTGTACAGAACGGGGACACCCTTGAGTTCAAGAAAGGCATGGCGGAAACGGATGACCTTGCGCTCCTCGTCACGGGTCACCTTCAGCGACTTGATCCGCCAGGTCGGCGTCTTCGGGTCACCATCTTCCTTGCAAACGTCGCAGGCCGTATAGACCACACGGTTCAGATCGGTCTTTGCGCCCTGCTTTCGGACCGCATTATCAGCGGCAAAGCGGGCATTCTCTTTCAACAACGCGGTAAAATTATCGGCAATCGCGTCGCGCAGATCGCCGGACAGTTCCACCCGTTCGGCAAACACCGTCTCGCCGTTTTCATCGGTGATGGAAACCTTCCCACTGGCGGTTACAATGTTGGTGGTGGGATCGAAGGTCAGGGATTGCGCCACAAGAAAGCGTTCGCCGAAAAAGGCGCGGACATTGCCGCGGGCCGTGATCGGCCCGTCGGCTTTCTCGCGCAGGATCTCATCGGCCTCAAACAGGATGCTTTCGGTCTCGGCAATATCGCCCAGTCCCTGACTTGACACCAGTGGCGCCACGGCAAGGCCCGGTGTTTCGGGGGGACCGGGCAGATCAGGCATCTCGCCCGGCGCGGCGACAATCAGGCTCGATGAGCCGTCACGCAAGGCTGTCGCCCGCGCGGGCTCGGCGTTCCGGGGAAGATCAACCGAAAGCAGTGCAACGGGCAGGGTTTGCGCACTAACAAGGCTGAGCCCCGCCGTCAGCGCCAGCGCCGAGATGCCGGTGACAAGCCTGAGCGAGATGCGGGCCAGTGACGGGCTTTGCACGGCGCAGCGGCAGTGACAGAAATATTCACAATTATGGTTACGCAAACTGGATCCGCCTATACCCATGATGCACGCCTGCTCTTGCCAGCGTTGGTAGCGAAGCCGGTCCAAATCGTCCACTCCAGCTTAACCCTGTGGCCAGATAAACCGCGGGTATTCTGGTTAACGAAAGGTTAACGCAAGCAGGCGCCATCGAATGTCAGCCGTCTTCGGCAGCGAGAAGACCGGTCAGTGCCAGCAGCGTTGCAATGATCGCCGGGCTCCAGGCTGCCATAGCCAGTGGCACCGTGCCGGATTCGCCGAGGGCGGTTGAAATTTCTGTCGCCATATACAAAAAAAATCCGATCGCGATCGCCGCCAGCACAAGTCTGAGCATCCCATCCATCCGGATTGGACGCATCGAAAACACGGCTGCGATCAGCACCATGCCGAGCAGCTTGAGCGGTGTTGAGAGCAGGTCGTGGTAGCGTATATAATAGCGCGTTGTGGAAAGGCCGGCAGCCTCGGCAAGGTCGATAAACCGGCTCAGATTCCAGATCGAAATGGTCTCCGGCTTGGCAACACGCTCATTGAGGTCGGTAATCGTCAGGGTGGTCGGCAGGTCGAGCACAGGCAACTGGCGGCTGGCATAGTCATCCGGACTGCGCAATCTTGGATATTGAAGACGGATGGCATCTTCAAGAATCAAGGCTTGTGGGGCATCAATTCGCTCCAGGAACCGGCCTTCCGGGTCAAGTCGGTAAACGGTCAGGTTTCCCAGCAGGGCTTTTTCCTGATTTACCGCACGGGCATTGATGATCAGGGTCTGGGCCTCATCGGACTGCCGCAGCCAGATGCCGTCTTCAAAAGCCCGGACAAGACTGGTCGGGCGCCCGCGAATATCGTTTTTGAGGATTTCCGAACGGGCCATCATCTTGGCGGCAAGCGGATCGACAAAGGTAATCAGCGCGACGCCGGCAAGACCCGCGACGAGCGTGCCAGGTAGAATCACCCGCCAGACAGACAGCCCGGCCGCACGCATCACTGCGATTTCCGAGCGTCGGTTGAGCTGGGTAAAACACCAGAGCCCACCGAACAGAAACAGAAAGGGAGACAGAACCTGCGTCAGCGACAGCGCCCGCAGCCCCGTCAGCTGCAGCGCAAACCAGAATGAGCCATCGGCATATTTGCCGGCAAAGCGAAGGTTCTCGATCAGGTCGATGATGGCGATCAGCACGGTGAAGGCGAGAAACAGGCCGCCGACACTCGCGATCATCCGCCAGGCAAGATAACGCGAGATCAGGCCCATCATCCGGCCTTTCGAAGACGGATCTCCGGCACCGGGACGCGCGGAAGCGGGAAGACGTCAAACAGCAGCAAAACCAAAAATAATATCACAAAAAGCGGCAGCGCATAAAGAAGCCACACCTGACCGGTCTCGGCACTAAGCGTTTCGAGAAGATAGCTGACAACCCGTAATCCGATCACGATGGCGGTTGCCACCACGATCCTCACCCCATAGCCGCGACGGTTGTAAGTGCCGCCGACCAGCGCAAACAGGGCGACAAAAACATAGCTGAACGCATGGAGCGGCGCCGACAGACGGCTGTGGGCTTCTGCAGCCAGTTTGCCGAGGTTGCGGGCAACCCAGGGGTCTGACAGGTCCGGGTTCAAAAGCTCCGACAGGTAGCGTTCATTCAACTCAAGATGGCGGTCTTCATTGCGCCGTAGTGCTGCAATATTGATCCGTGTTTCTTCAAACGGGACGAGATCAATATCACCGATGTCGCGATTTCTCCGTTGCACATTGCCGTTGCGCAGGATCAGGACTGGTCCGCCGGCGGTTTGCCGGATGCCGCCGCGCTCGGCAAAATAGGTCCGCGATTGCTCCGGATTGCGATAGTCGTGAATCAGGATGCCGTCAAAGGTCTGATTGGACCGTACTTCGTTAACATGAATGGTAAAGCCATCAATCACCTTGATAAATTCGCCGCTATGCAGAACGCTTCCGGCAATATCAGTTCGGATATTGACGATATTCTCTTTCAGCATGCGATAGGTTCGCGGGCTGAGGTCAAGGGCAAGATATAAGCTCAGGCCGGCACCGACAAAGCTCATAACAAGGATCGGCATGGCAATCCGCATCCGACTTATACCGGCGGCAAACATGACCGCCACCTCGCTGTCAGAATGGAGCCGGAACAGGGAATAAAGGCTCGCGGTAAAAAGCGCGAACGGGATCAAAATCATCAGGAGCGAAGGAATGACAAGAACCGACAGATAAAGAAAAAGGCCGATCCCGCGACCATTCTCGATCAGGATATCAACCCGCTGCAGGCTCTGGGTCATCCAGATCACAGTTGTCAGTACGATGACAATAATCAGGAGCGGCCCGGAAAATTGACGCAGGATATAGCGGTCGAGACTGTTCAAACAAAAACTCCGGACAGGTATGACAAGACCCCGTTATAGCCATCGTGGAAGGTTGGGGCTAGGGGGCGTGACTGGTCTTTGGCAAGGCCCCGGCAAGGACATTGCCGAACGGTGCATGGTGTTCTACCACCCCATGATCACAAAAATGAACGCTGCCGTGGGCCCGCGGCGCAAGACCAAAAACAATCAGGAAAAACCATGCAGATTACCTTTTCGAAAGCGTCCCTCCCTAAATCCGGTGCGATTGTTATCCCGGTGCTTGAAAATGCCATCGAGAATGAGGCGTTCGCCCGGATTGACGCGGCGACCGAGGGCGCCCTTGCACGCGGTGCCAGGGCGGCCGAGTTTTCCGGAAAAGCCGGGCAGGTAATGAAACTTGTCGCCCCCGCCGGGCTGGATAATGGTCATGTGATTGTCGTGGGCGGGGGCAAGCCTGCCGACTATGATCGCAATGCCGCCGAAACCCACGGCGGCCACGCCATCGCCGCCGTGCTTGCCACGCGCGAGAAAGCCGCCCTTTTTCTCGTCGATGGCTTCGAGCCAGGTGATCTGTCGCAGGCCGAGGCCGCCGCACACCTTGCCTTCGGGGCCCGTCTCAAAACCTATCGCTTCGACAAATACCGGACAACGGAAGAAAAAAGTGAAAAGCCAGCCCTTGGCAAGATCGTCGTTTATGGCGCGGAGACAAAGGCTAAAAGCCTGTCTGCCGAGCTTGATGCGGTTGCCGATGGGATCTTTTTTACCCGCGATCTTGTCAGCGAACCTGCCAATATTCTGTATCCGGAGAGCTTTGCAAATCGTTGTCGTGAGCTTGAAGAGCTTGGTGTTAAGCTGACCATCCTCGATGAGAAGGAGATGAAGAAGCTTGGCATGGGGTCTCTTCTGGGGGTTGGTCAGGGCTCGGTTCGCGAAAGCAAGATCGTTGCAATGGAGTGGATGGGCGGCAAAAAATCAGACCCGACGCTCGCTTTTGTCGGCAAGGGCGTGTGTTTCGACACGGGCGGGATCTCGATCAAACCGGCCAATGGCATGGAAGACATGAAATGGGACATGGGCGGCGCCGGCGCCGTTTGCGGCGCGATGAAAGCGCTTGCCGGCCGGAAGGCGAAGGCCAATGTCGTCGGGGTGATTGGTCTTGTTGAAAACATGCCGGACGGCAACGCCCAGCGCCCGGGCGATGTTGTTACCTCCATGTCCGGACAAACCATCGAAGTGATCAATACCGATGCTGAGGGCCGTCTGGTGCTGGCTGATGCCATCTGGTGGACCCAGGAAAAATACAAGCCCAAAACGGTAATCGACCTTGCCACCCTGACCGGGGCGATCATTGTCGCGCTTGCCCATGAATTTGGCGGCTTGTTTGCCAATGATGAGGCGCTGGCCAAAGACCTGCTGGCGGCAGGCGAAGCCAGCGGCGATAAGCTCTGGCACATGCCGCTGACCAAAGCCCATCATGAAATGATCAAATCGCCGATTGCCGACATGAAGAATATTGGCGGGCGCGGCGGTGGTTCCTCTACGGCGGCGGCGTTTATCTGGAATTTCTTCCATGACTGTGGCGACTGAGCTCACCTTGATATCGCCGGTATGGCGTGGGCGGAAAAAGACACACCGACCATTCCGAAAGGCGGGTCCGGCTACGGTGTGCGTCTGCTCGATCAATATGTGCGCCAGACCTTTGAGCAATAATCCGGCGACGGGCAGCCCATCATGACCGTTGAAGTTCTGTTCTACCACCTTGAACGGACACCGCTCAATCAGGTGCTGCCCGGCCTTCTGGAAAAAAGTCTTGAGCGCGGCTGGCGCGCGGCAGTCGTCACCGGGGATAGCGAACAGTTGGCGCCGATCGACAAGCACCTCTGGACCTATCGCGATGACAGCTTTCTGCCCCA
This sequence comes from uncultured Caulobacterales bacterium, assembly GCA_964432075.1. Lineage (GTDB taxonomy): Bacteria > Pseudomonadota > Alphaproteobacteria > Caulobacterales > Parvularculaceae > CALLPQ01. The sequence goes on from CAYSMJ010000061.1 coordinate 5,618, forward strand.
TGCTACCGAGGCCGGTAGCGACGATCCGGCCACAGAGCCGGTCCTGTTACAGACCATGCCACAATTTTCCGACGGGCCGCCGGCCAACGCGCCGCAGATCCTGTTTCTGGTCAATGACGCCCGGCCAGAGCCTGATCGGCTGACGAGGGTAAGCTGGTCACCTGCTTCTTGATTCAGTCCCTGATTATTGA
>CAYSMJ010000061.1:5818-14575 GCA_964432075.1 uncultured Caulobacterales bacterium
AGCCTGATCGGCTGACGGACTATACCCGCTGCGTCACGATTTTTGACGGTCTTGACGAGAAGGCGGTCGAAAACCATCGGGGCTACTGGAAAGCCTTTGCCGAGGCCAAAGACGCCTTTACTCCCACCTATTGGCGCCAGGACGAGCGGGGCAGGTGGGAAAAGAAAGCCTGACGATCTGGTGGGGGCCGGGATTACTCCCTTAACGCACTTTCATCCGGCATGCCGACAATGTGGAAGCCGCCATCGACATGGTGGGTCTCGCCTGTGCAGGACGCGCCGAGGTCTGATAATAGATAAAGGGCGGCGCCGGCGACACCGCGCGGGTCTGTGTCATCGCGCAGGGGGCTTGCCTTGCGGTTGAACGAGAACATATGTCGGCCGGAGGCAATTCCGGCGGCGGCGAGTGTCTTGATAGGGCCCGCCGAGATGGCATTGACGCGAACCTGAGCGGGGCCGAGGTCCCGGGCGATATAGCGGGTCGACGCTTCAAGCGCCGCCTTTGCAACGCCCATGACATTGTAGTTCGGAACCGTCCGTTCACTGCCGAGATAGGTCAGTGTTATCATGGAGCCGCCATGCGGCATCAGCTTTGCCGAACGGTTGGCCGCATCGACAAAGGAAAAGGCCGATACATCCATCGTGTCCTTGAAGATCTGGCGGGTGGTGTGCTCAACAAATGAGCCTTCAAGGGCGGATTTATCCGTAAACGCAATGGCGTGAACCAGAAAATCCATCGTGCCCCATTCTTTTTCGATGGTTGCGAAGGCGGTTTCCATCGAGTCATCGGATGTCACATCGCACGGGATAATGATCTTCGCGCCGAGGCTTTCGGCCAGCGGTCGCACGCGCCGTTCTATTGCCTCATTCACATAGGTAAAGGCAAGTTCCGCCCCTTGAGCATGAAGCTGCCGGGCGATGAACCAGGCGATGGAGTTCTTGTTGGCAACGCCCATGATCAGCCCGCGTTTGCCGGCCATAAGCTGGCCCTGATAGGGGAATTCGGCGGCGGGTTGCTCAGTCATGGGATAAACTCCGGGTTGAAGGTCAGGATAGCTGGTTGATCAGCACGAGGGTAAGCAGAAAATAGGCGATCGCTATAACCGAAAAGATCCCGTTCCGGATAAAAGGAGCGCTGTCATGTAGTGGCACAATGCTGCGAAACCACAACACACCAAGCAAGGCAACAATTGCTGCGATGATGAACCGATAGTCTTCAGCTGTCATGTTTCTCCCCCGACAGGTCGTGTTTGCGTTCAAATGTTTTCTGCTGGCGGCGATAACCGCCGCTGAAATCACTCAGTGTCCCGGCAAGATTGGCAAGCCGCGCCTGCTCGGAAATCAATTCAAAGGCGGGCTCAAGCGCTTCGCCTCGCCGGAACGCGATGACGTGCATGAAGGGTGTGCCTGCCTTCATCTGGTAAGTTGCGGCATCCGAGGCCCACCGGCAGGGCGCATGGATCTGGTGCCAGTGATCGGTATTGACAATCCCGGCAATGGGTTCGAGCGGCAGGCTCTTTTCGGGTTCATGAAAACTCATTGGCAGGATCAGGACAGACCAGCCGGGCGGGGTCTCGATAAGCCACGGACAGATGGGCTTGATCAGCAGGGGAACGCCTTTCGGCGGCTGAAGCGGGGTGACCCCCTCGACCTGGTCGGCCCCATGCTGCTCCAGCGGAAAGGCACCATGGGCTGTGCGCCAACTGATCTTGTCGCCATTGGCATCCGGCATTATCCGGCCCGAGGCATCCTGACGGACACGCTGGACAAAAACATCTGTCCACAACGGAATGATAAAGCCGAGATGCAGATAATCATGGATCGCCGGGCAGGTGCGTACCGTATTGCCCTGGTCAAGTTCGCGGACAACCCGCCCGGGGATCGTCCGTTTCCAGTCCGGCAAAAGGTCGCCTGCCGGTTTCGGGCGCAACCGGTCATCATCGATCAGTTGCTGGCTCTGGACATTGAAGGTGATCCTCGCCATGGCCCGATCAGACCCGGCTGACGACTAGGCAGCCATTGGTTCCGCCAAAACCGAAACTGTTGGTCAGGAACTGATCAATCTTTGCCTCATCGTGGCGTTCCCTGACGATCGGCAGGCCTTCAAACGCCGGATCGAGCTCTTTGATATGGGCGGACGCCGCAAGGAAACGCTCGCGCATCATGATCAGGGAGTAGATTGTCTCCTGGGCGCCGGTTGCGCCGAGCGAATGGCCGGTCAGCGATTTGGTGGAGGAAAAGCGGGGGATATCACCGCCAAAGACCTCGCGGATGGCCTCGCACTCTTTTTCGTCGCCGACCGGGGTCGAGGTGCCGTGGGTATTGATATAATCGATAGGCCCGCGTGCTGTCGTCAGTGCTTCGCGCATGCACCGCACCGCCCCTTCACCGGAGGGGGCGACCATGTCAAACCCGTCGGAATTGGCGGCATAGCCGGTGATCTCGCCGAGGATGGTCGCGTCGCGCCGTTTTGCGTGTTCATAGTCTTCAAGAATGACCACGCCGGCACCACCGGCAATGACAAAACCGTCACGGCTGACATCATAGGCGCGCGATGCGGTTTCCGGGGTATCATTGAACTTGGTAGTCATGGCGCCCATCGCGTCGAACAGGTTCGACATGGACCAGTCCAGCTCCTCGCCGCCGCCGGCCAGCACTATATCCTGTTTGCCCCACTGGATCTGTTCTGCGGCAGCCCCGATGCAATGGATCGAGGTCGCGCAGGCTGAGGATATCGAATAATTCACACCGAGAATTTTGAGGGCCACGGCGAGCGTTGCGGAATTGGTGGACGACATGGCGCGCGGCACCTGAGTGGGGCCGATTTTCTTGGTGGAGCGCTGCTCGCGGGTCTTGTCGGCGGCCTCGATGATGGCCTTGGTGCAGGGCCCGCCCGACCCCATGATGATGCCGGTGCGCGGATGCGAGACCAGGTCCTCACCGAGGCCCGCATCGTCAATGGCCTGCTGCGCGGCGATATAATTCCACGCTGCTCCTTCGCCCATAAAGCGGCGGGTCTTGCGCGGCAGGGCTTCTTCCACGTCAAGGCTTGGCCGGGCATAGACCTGGCAGCGAAAGCCGAGATCGGCATATTCGCCCGCATGCCGCGTCCCCGACCGGCCTTCGCGCAGGGATTGCGTCACCTCGGCCACCGAATTGCCGATCGAAGATACAATACCCATTCCGGTAATCACGACACGGCGCATAAAAAACCTCCGCTGAGCCCGCTATTGCTATTGCCCCTGACCGAATAGGGCGAGAGACGCGAACAGTCTATCCTCCCCTGGAGTCTAACCGAAAAATCCGTTTCGTCTGTCGGAAACGCTGTTTTCGAAAACCGGAGCGCGGCGTTCATAGGGTAGCTGAGCACCGGAAGCGCAGAAAAAGGCGTTTGCACAGGGCGAAAAAAGATTTTTCGGTTAGACTCCAAAGGCCAAAATTATCCTGTGGTAAAATTGGTCTTGCAACCCCGGTAATGCAATCCCTTGCGATCGGCAGGCTGTTATTACAGCCCGGCATCCAGCTGTTCGCGCGAGAACAGCCCCACCCGCAGGTCATTGGCTTGGTATATCTGGCGGTCATCGGCAAACATCAGACCGTCGCCGATACCCAGAATCAGCGGCCGGGTCATTGTCCGGCGCATATTGATTTCATACCGCACGATCTTGGTGTCGGGTGTGACCATGCCGGAGAATTTCACGTCTTTCGCCCCGAGGGCACGGCCATGACCGGGATGGCCCGACCAGGTCAGAAAAAATCCAATCAGCTGCCAGAGGGCGTCAAGACCAAGACAGCCCGGCATCACCGGGTCCCCCGGAAAGTGGCACTGAAAAAACCAGAGATCGCGGTGGACGTCGAGTTCAGCGAGCATGTGTCCCTTACCATAGCTGCCGCCATCGGCGGTGATCGTGGTGATTCGGTCAAACATGAGCATGGGCTCAATCGGCAGTTGCGCCGTGCCAGGACCGCGCAGGCCATGATGGCCGCAATCAAGCAGTTCGTTCTTGGTAAAGGCGTTCTTGTCCGTCATGGGCCGCGCACTCCAGGCATCAGATGAAAGGTCCAGCGTTGATAGGCAGGCGCGCGGACGGCGTCAAACGGCGATGGGGATGCAAAGACCCGGACCCGCAAACAGATTTACCGACATGCACACACCGATTGATCATCAGCGGCTGTTCAGAGCAACGGTGTCGCCATTTTGCGCTTCCGGTCCGGCGACTGACCATCATTGGTCTGCCCTCGCCTTTTCAAGCGAAGTGGGAACCTTATGGCGTCCAGAAAATGCGGTAAACAGATGGCAGGCGCCTCATTATTGACTTCGGTTGGCTTGAATCTGCACCAGCCGCACCCGTTCCTTACCCCCGCCAGCCCCAGAGCCTGGAGGCTTCGACCCAGCCCTTGATGGCGTCGACCTGAACGCGGCACCAGCCCTCCTCGCAAGTGGTAATTCGGGCGATTACGCCGGCGGCAAGTCGTGCGCGGATGCGGGCATCGGGTCGTGCCCGGACATGGACCGGGGTATCGGCGCGCGTCACTTCCGCAGTCTGCAGACCGGACAGAAGACTTGCATGCACCCAGCATTCATCGCCGGTGCGGTCGCGCACCTTGCGCCAGTTGTCGGTGGTCTCCGCAATCACCATCACCGGCAGCGCCTTTGCCGTGAAGGTCAGCATTTTGGGATGATTGAGCGACGGCCCGATCCGGCAATTGGTCTTGGCCGATTTCAGGCTGACAAAACGGGGCACCGGATAGCCCGATGGTGTATCGGTGCGCACCGGCTCCTCAGCGTGCGCGCCGGGGGAAAGACTGATGATGACAGCGGCGAACAGTGCCGGAAAGCGCCGGGCCGCGATGGGGATATGCGTGCGCAGCATGGCGATTGCCCGATCTCAGACGTGGAAAGGTTTCTGAAACCCTAGTATCGTCTTTGTTAACGGGGCGTTAAGACTGGTGACGATTCGCTAAACCGGTGCCGCCGGAAAGAAGGAAAGCCCGTCGCCCATGGCCGAAACCCCGCGTCCTGAATCCAGTCGTCCCGAGCGTGTTGCTGTCGGCATTACGCGCCGGCTCCCGCCATCGGTGGAGGCGCGGCTGAGCGAATTGTTCGAGGTTGTTGGTCCCCTCGCCGATAATCAGCCCGATGCGCCCATGTCCCCCGAATCCCTTGTCGCGCTGGCCCGGGATGTCGATGTGCTGGTGCCAACCCTTGGCGACCAGCTCGACGCGGCTTTTTTTGCGGCAGCCGGGCCGCGTTTGCAGCTGATCGCCAATTTTGGCGCCGGGGTCGACCATATTGATATCGAGGCGGCCGCCCGCCGGAAAATTCCGGTGACAAATACGCCCTCGGTTCTTGCCGAAGACGCCGCCGATATGGCGATGGCGCTGATCCTTGCCGTGCCGCGCCGTCTTGTGGAGGGGGTTCGCTCGCTGGAGACCGGCGCCTTCAAGGGCTGGTCGCCGACCTGGATGCTGGGCCGCCGGGTTCGGGGCAAGAAACTTGGTATCATCGGGCTTGGCCGGGTGGGCCAGGCAATTGCCCGGCGCGCGGCAGCGTTTGGCCTCGAGATCCATTATCACAACCGCTCGCCGATCAACCCGCTTATGGAAGAAGCGCTTGGCGCGACCTATTGGGACAGCCTCGACCAGATGCTTGCCCGGGTTGATATTTTATCGGTCAATTGCCCGCATACGCCGGCGACCTATCATCTCTTGTCGCGGCGGCGGCTCTCGCTCCTCCAGCCCCATGCCTATGTCGTCAATATCTCGCGCTCGGAAATCATCGATGAGCAAGCCCTTGCCGACATGATCGAGGCGGGTCAGCTTGCTGGCGCCGGACTGGATGTTTTTCAGGGCGAGCCTAAGCCGAGCGCGAAGCTTCTGAATGCACCAAATGTATTGCTGTTGCCCCACATGGCGTCGGCAACCGTGGAGAGCCGCGTCGAAATGGGCGAGCGCGTCCTGATCAATATCAAGGTCTGGGCCGATGGTCACAAGCCCGTCGATCGGGTCATCCCCGATATGGTCTGACCGAGACTCGACAAAAACCCGCCATGATGGCGTGGTATGGACGGGGCGACGTCGGCAAGGCGTCTGTCGAGGAGCGCTACGATGAGCGATAGCCGGATGAAAACCGATGATGGATCGGTCCAGGGCCCCATTCTCCTGCTTTTGGTCGTGGGGGCATGGCTTTGTGTCGCCGCCCAAGTGCACGCGCAGGAGACGCACCGGGGTGACACGTTACAGCGTGAGCCAGAGATTTTCCGGGCCCGGGTCGTCAACACCTTTCCGCATGATCCGCAGGCCTATACCCAAGGGCTGTTCTGGCACGCGGGCCATCTTTACGAATCAACCGGTAAACGCGGGGCATCGAGCCTGCGCCGTGTCGCGCTTGAGACCGGTGAGGTTACCGCAATCCGGCCCATCGACGATGCCCTGTTTGGCGAAGGGGCCGTACAATGGGGAGATCGAATTATCAGCCTCACATGGCAGGCGGGCATGGCGCTTGTCCATTCGCTCGAAACCCTGGAGCCGGTGGAGGTCTTTTCCTATGAGGGAGAAGGGTGGGGCCTGACCAGCGATGGCGCACAGCTGATCATGAGTGATGGTACGCCGGTCCTGCGTTTTATTGATCCAGAGCGGTTTTCCGAAACCGGCACGCTAACCGTAACGCTCAACGGACGTCCCATCCGCAATCTGAACGAACTCGAATGGGTCAATGACCGGATTTATGCCAATCTGTGGCAGACGGACTATATCGCGATAATCGATCCTGACAGCGGGGTTGTCGATGGGCTTATCGACCTGTCTGATCTTCTGACCCCGAAGGAACGGGCGGCCCTCGCCGATGAGGGCGAAGGCCGCTACAGTACGCTCAAATTACGCAATAATGTCCTGAACGGAATTGCGTATAATACGGAACAAGGTCGTCTGTTTGTCACCGGCAAAAACTGGCCCAAGCTCTTCGAGATTGAACTTTACACGCCGTGATTCCTACCGTTCGTTCAAGGCCCAGTCATAATCATAGGACTGAATGTCGTTCTTGCCTTGCAGACGCTGTTGCAGACCTTCATCAGCATATTGACGAATATGATCAAGGACGGCGCTTTCACTGCCGCCGAAATCATCCTCATACCATTTATATATGCTGGATGCGGTGACAGCGCCATTTGCGTCAATGGCGATTCCGCGCGGGCTGTTGACATATTCCCGCGCGCCGCGCGTCAGCAGGGTTTCATTATTCTCCGTCGTAAAGGCCTGGGGTTGCAAATTCGGACATCCGTAGGAGGCGCAGTTCACCGCATAATGCGTACGCGGTTCGTCCCAGTAGGCCAGCAGGATCCCTTTTTCCATATCGTCAAGCGACAGGTCGGTATCATCCACCGTGACAAGCTTGCGTTTCCAGGGGCCCAGAAAGCCGATGCGCCGGATTGATTTGACCGGATAATTGTCGAGGATAACCTCAACCGTCAGAGCGTTATAAAAATTGACCCAGTAGGCATAAGCCTGCCCTTTTGTCAGGGCATTTGTGTCCGTCGCTTCGAGGCCGGCCAGATAGGTCTGCAGCGCTGCCCGGTCGTCTTCTGACACATCCTTGTAGGCGACAATGGTTCGGTTCCCGTCGACCGTTGCAACATATTTGTCGAGAAAGCCATCCCAGAGGCTATGGTCAACTTCCACCGACCGGGTGTCTGAAAACCGGCTGAACCCCGACAGGCGCTCATCAGCCTGCGCACAGCCTGCCAGTTTCATTGCTGAGAAGAGACAAGCGACCAGCATTGCAGATCGCATAAAAACCATGGACATCGGTACTTTTCCTTTTATGACTCTCCCAAATATACACAGCGACCCGCAGCTTCCCAATAACACTCCGTCACAAGCCTGTGAAAATGACTGGCCAGACCGCAGACAGGATCTCCCGTGGGTGAAATCAACGCCATTCAAAACCGTGCGATGGGCCCGGTCATCCTGCTTGGCTTTTGTCTTTTTATTCTGTACACAACAATAGCTGTTTTCAGCGGCACGATAACCTATGATGTCTTTCCCCGGCTCGTTCCCGTAACACTGTTTGTTTTCCTCGCGATGCTGTGTGGCGTGATCACCGTCTATGTATTTCATCGCATGGCGCGCCATATCCCGCTGGGAGCTATTTTTATAGCCGGTCTTGGGTTTCGTCTTGTGATGATACCGGCCGCCCCAATTCTGGAAGATGACTGGCTGCGCTACCTTTGGGAAGGGGCCATGACCGCCCATGGGCACAATCCTGCCGAGGCTGCGCCGGCCGATGCGTATCCGCCATCGCTGGCGCCCGCCTTTCAGAACCCGATTGGTAACGAAGAGCGCGCGGCGCTGCGGGCGCTGTCGGCGCACAATGATGATTTTGCGGTTGAAATTGCCTATCCCTATCTGACGACGATTTATCCGGGGGCGGCGCAGGCCGTCTTTGCTCTCGCCCACATGATCGGGCCGTTTAGCCTTGAGACATGGCGGTTTGTGCTGATCTCTACGGACAGTATCATCTTTTTACTGATTATTCTGTTGCTCGATAGAACCGGCGCGGGGCGCCGCCGGGTCCTGCTTTACTGGTGGCATCCGCTTCCTGTCATTTGTGGGATCAATGCCGGGCATATGGATATTCTTCTCGGCCCGCCTTTACTTCTCGCGGTCCTTGCCGCCCTGAATGGCCGCGCCATTTTGTCCGGGCTTTGGCTTGGCCTTGCGGTGGCGGTTTGGGCCGAGCCCCCAGCGCCGCAGAGCCAAC
>CAYSMJ010000062.1:0-14552 GCA_964432075.1 uncultured Caulobacterales bacterium
CGACCATGATCTGCACCTCGGCCTCGCGGCTGCGGCGGACGAGCTCGCCGAGCACGACCAGCTCGGCGAACTGGGCCTCGTCCGAGGCGTCGGACAGCGCGCCGGGCCGCAGCAATAGTCGAAGGACCAACATGCGTATCCGGATCAAGGGCATGGAGCTCTTCAACATCCTCAAGAGCAAACAGGCGCTCCACATGGGCCGCATCATGACAGAGCCGCACCTGCTCTGCCGTCGCGGGCACTGCAACTGCTTCTGCCCGGTCGAGACCTTCGCAATCACGAAGGGCGTCAATTACTGCCCCATAGCGCTGCGGGCGTTCGGGGTGACCATCCGGCACAGGATGGGCCAGGAAATGGGGGTCAGTGTAAAGACGGGTGGTCATCTGAATTGTTGAATGGATTTTAAGATCCATCATCGTGAAGTTGCATAAAAATTGGACACTTGACCATCCTTGCCATCAAGGCGTTCGAGTTTGTATTCAAGTCCGTCAAACACCCTCATGACATCTGCATACTCATGCGGCCAGATTTCAATGATCATCTGTGGCTTGTCCCGAACAAGAACATTCATCATACCCCGCAATGCCTGTAATTCATGCCCCTCAACATCCAGTTTGATAACGTCTACTTTTTCATCAGTAAACATAGGGTCAAGGCATCTGGCTCGAACACGCGTTGCCGTAACAACATCTTTGTTTGGTTTTTCGGTAAGCGAACTACCCGTTCCGAGGAAATTCTCTGGCCTGTACAAATTTATAGTTTTTTCTTCGTCCACGTCTGATACTGCGATATTATGAATAATAATACGATTATTGACTTTATTGGAACGGAAATTGATTTGAGCACGCTCAACGATTCTCTCCATCGGCTCAAAATAATGAACTTTTGAATTGTTACTTGCCAGCGCGGCAACAACAGACATCATACCTGTGTAACCGCCGATATCTAACACGCAAGACGCTTTTGCACATAGATCTTCCCACAGTTTTACTGTTTCCCTTTCATATCCGTTTTTGCCAAACCAATGATATTGCATTGCAACCAAGTCGTCGGCTGCAGAAAACATCACCCAGCTGAAGTTATCGGTTTCACACTTAACAAACCCGTGAAATGGGAATTTATGCTTTAAGTTGGAAAAGTCTGAAAATGACTTCGATCCATCGCGAAATTCCTCCCTAAACTTGGCCACCGCTTCATCTGCAAGCCGGTTATTTTTTCTTAAATTAGGAATAGTTGACTTCATCGCCTGAAAAAACTCCAAATTATATTTCAATTTCTAACCGATATGGATGATTGAATCCTCAACGCCGGGCGGTGGCGGCGGGTTGTCCGGGACAAAGAAATCGCCGATCAAGGGGCGCCCTGCATCGACACGGTAGGGTTCAAAATCAGTCACACCCTCCGCATACAGAAAGCTGTCATCAATCAGAAAGTTTCCGGAAAAATCTGCAGACGACTTGGAAAAAATCGCATGCGCCGCATCTGCAATAATTTCGGGCTTACGCGATCCTTTCACCATCTCTTCACCGCCAAGAGCGAATTCGACAGCTGCCGTCGCAATCGCCGTGCGTGGCCAAAGCGCATTGACCGCGATTTTATCCTTACGGAACTCTTCCGCCATCCCAAGCGCGCAAAGCGACATGCCATATTTTGCGATCGTATAGGCAACATGACCTGAAAACCATTTTGCCCGCATGTCGAGTGGCGGCGACATCATCAGAATATGCGGGTTTTCAGCTTTTCTAAGATAAGGAACACAGGTCTTGGACACAAGAAAAGTGCCGCGGGCATTGACGCTGTGCATCAGATCCCAGCGTTTCATTTCCGTCGCTTCGGTCCCGGTAAGGCTTATCGCCGACGCATTATTGACGCAGATATCAATCCCGCCAAACGTTTCAGCCGCCTTTGCCACAGCCCCAACCACCGCAGCCTCGTCACGAATATCAACGATCAGCGGTAGCGCATTCCCGCCAGCGGCCTTGATCTCCTCAGCAGCCGTATAAATCGTTCCCGGAAGATGTTTGTGGGGTTCAGCAGTTTTCGCGGCGATTGCAATATTTGCCCCATCACGAGCAGCACGTTTCGCTATGGCGAGACCGATACCACGACTTGCGCCGGTGATGAATAAGGTTTTTCCGTTAAGCGACATTGTACCTCATCGTCAGAACCTGGACGCCGTGATAATCATCAATTTAAAACAAATCAATGTAGATGCGTAGGAATAGTCAGCTGAGCCGTTTATCGGCTGGGTCGATTTGCCGTTCCAATAGTGCGCCACACCGCACGTTCCGGAACAATTTCCGACCTTTAGGAACCATAATGTTCCATAATCAGAAAAATCGCCACTGATTTTTGAAAACAAACCGGTAACACCACCCTCGGTCGATCGGATAAAAACTCGACAGCGCATTAAGGCCTGTCAGATTTATCCCCACAGTGATCGCTCGACCTCCCCGTTTCCGGCAGAATCATGCTTTAATCTGGATGCTCAGTTATTAAAAAATGAAATCTGTTTCATCAAGCAGCGTTTCTGTAACGCCATCCAGGCGGATCGTTCCGTTAACACTAATAATCTGCACCCATCCTTCAGGTGTAACATCAACATGATTGGTAATCAGGTCGGTGAAGTTTTCAATGTCGGCAACCATCGAGAGATCAATTTTCTCAGAATTGTTTAAAGGATCAAAATCCAAGATAACATCATTACCAAAATTATCGCTAAAGACAAACCTGTCCGCGTTGAACCGCCCCTCCAGAATATCGTCACCCCCGCCGCCAACGATTGTGTCAAAACCGGCGTAACCCACAATTGTATCCTCGCCATCGCCGCCAGCCAGAAAATCATCCCCGTCGCCACCAAGAAGATTGTCGCGACCACCCCCACCGCTCAATATATCCGGACCAGCACCGCCATTCAACCAATCATCGCCGTTGCCACCTTCAAGAGAGTCCTGATTAAACTGGCCGCTCAAGGTGTCATTGCCGGCACCGCCAAACAATGTGTCATGACCTGCATTTCCGAAGGAACGGTCATTTCCGGCATCGCCGAAAATGATGTCATTGCCAAGTTGGCCGAACAGAGCGTCATTGTCAGCGCCGCCAGAAACAGTATCGTTGCCTTCACCGGCAAATATCCTGTCAAAGCCTTGCCCGCCGGAAAGACTATCGTCGCCGGCTTCCCCATAGATGTTATCGGCTCTGTCTCCAGCATTGATCACGTCGTTGCCGTCGCCACCGTAGAGGCTGTCAAACCCAAAACCGCCAGAAAGACTATCATCCCCCTCAAAGCCGCGCAGCGTGTCGTTGCCTTCATTTCCAGACAGATTGTCTGCCAGCAGACTACCCTCGACAACATCCGACCCGCCCCCCGCCAAGACGGTTACAGCCTCTGACCCTGCAAAAATCTGGTCGGCCAATGATGTTGTTTCAAAAACTTCGATCCCGATAAACTCGTCGCCAGTTGCCTCACCGGCATGGTCACCATTTGCAAGATCAATCACGACTCCGGATGTCGCGGAGGCGAATGACACGGTATCGACACCAAGACCGCCGTCAATAATATCCGCACCGGGACCACCGGATAAGAGATCCTCGCCATCACCGCCGATCAACAGATCATCACCGTCGCCACCGGTAAGCAAGTCCTCGCCTGAGCCGCCGTCAAGGGTATCCGCGCCAAGCCCTCCGAAAAGCGTGTCAGCACCCTGATTGCCGGCAACGCTATCATCGCCGCCTGCCGCGTCGGCCAGTTCATCTCCATTTGCACCGGTTATCGTGTCAGCAAAATCCGAGCCCGCAATCCCGCCGGCTTCAGTAAAGAGTTCAGCAACACTCAGCGCGTTTTCAATACCACTCTCAACGTTCGAGGTCGTAGCGCCAGAGCCACTGGCGGCGACATAAAAAAAGGTATCATAAAGCGACGTATAACCGGCGGGATCAATGCCAAGGTCCTGAGCCGTTTGTGATGTGGGGTCGATTGGGGCGATCGTTACACCCGTTCCGTACTGTTCATCGGCAAGATAGATCCCGCCATCCAGATAGAGCGGCGAGGCCAAAGCGTTGCCCACCCAGGCGTCGATTGTCGTAATCGCACCTGACCCGAACTGAACTCGTTCAATATCAAATACGCTGTTCACATACTGATACTGAGGATCGGTGCTGGTGATCGTATAACCGGACCCTGATTCTTCAATCAGGTAAGTGTCGATTTCACCATCGAGAACAACTGTATCAGTGCCCAGACCGCCATTGGCGACATCATTGCCAGACCCGACGATCAGGATATCATTACCGTCACCACCGTTCAGGAAATCATCGCCATCGCCACCGTCAAGCGTGTCATTGCCCTCTTCGCCTTCCAAACGGTCGGCACCATCGCCCAGGGAGACAACATCATCCGAGCCCGTACCAAAAAAATTGTCGTCCAGTGCCGTTCCGTAAATTCCGTTAACGTTGCTTATAATTCGCACCACATTGAGTGCGGCATCCAATCCATCGTCATGGATCGCGGAAAAGGTCACAGACAGATCGTCGCGACGCCCAAAATAGTAAAACTGGTTGATCGTGGACGGGGGTTCGCCTGAAACGAGGCCCAGATCATCCCCTGTCTGGGTTCCGGGCGCGATCCCCGCAATCAAAACTCCGACAGTCCCATTGTCCGGAACGTCGAACGTTTCACCGCCATAATATTCGACACCAGTCGGCGCACCATTTAACCATGACGATATCAGAATCGATTGCCCATTGCTGAACGACACCAGCTCAACGTTTGAGACAAGCTTGGTGCCGTCCGGGCCGACCACTTCAAAATTGCCGGGCGTCCCGGAAATTCCATAGTCCTCGCGACTTGCTGCCAGTTGCAGCGTATCAGTGCCCTCTCCACCATCGATGGTATCCCGGCCAAAATTACCGGTAATAAGGTCGTCCCCGAGACCGCCGGAAATAACATCATCGCCCCCGCCGCCATTCAGCGTATCATCTCCGCCACGGCCATCGAGGATGTCATTGCCGGAGCCAAGGTCGATGATCTCAGAATTATCAGCGCCCGTCACGGTATCAGCAAACACTGTACCTTGTAACCCGCCGATATTGCCGAGGAGATCAACCTGATCAGATGCCACTTGCGCACCTGACAAGATGTCTGCGCGTGTTGCCTCATCAACAAACCCGTGCGTATGGAAGTAAATATTGTCGGTAACATGATCTTCGGCACCCAAACCAAGGCCAAGTTCAGAACCGGTCGTGGAAGAGCCGTCAAGGGCTTCAATATATACGCCCTGATTAAAATCATTATGAACCGCTGCGAAAACCGCACCACCATAAAAACGGACTTCGAGCGGCGCACCGCCGAAAAATGTGTCAACAAGGATGAATTCATCATCGGAAAACCCAATGGCCTCGACATTGATCACAAAATCATTGCCATCAGGACCAATAATTCTGTACCCATCCTTCTCTGTTTCAATCGAGTAATCCGCACGGACACCGTTGAATATAGCAGCGTCGAAACCTTCGCCGCCATTAAGGCTGTCATCGTCAAGACCACCTATTAGCAAATCATCACCGCCTGAGCCGGCCAGGATATCCTCACCAAACGAGCCCGTTAGCGTATCGTTGTTTGCATTACCAAGCGTCGTGATCCCATGTTCGAATGCGGTATTATCGCGACCCTGATTGATCGAACCATACAGATTAACGGCTTCGATATTGTAATCATCATAGATATGCCAAAGCAGCGTGCTGTCCTGCAAATGCTCGAGCGTTCCCCAATTGCCGAATTTGGTATGCTCACCGACACCGATGAAATCATTGACCAGCGTACCACCCTCGCGCCGGAACAGGTCAATTGACTGGGATGTTATGGACGCAATCTCATCGGACGTGTTGACGGCGTCGATAAATTCGAGCAGCTCTTCATCGCTGAATAGCGCGCCGCTTGCGTTTATATGAGACCCGCCTTCATACTGGACAACATCAAGGCCATATTGTTCAGCACGAACCTGATGATCACGGAAGAATGTCTGGAGTTCAGCAAGCGAACTGACAGACGGGACACCGAGGATCTGGCCGCTGTCAAGAAGGGGTTGGTAATAGGCTTGCGTCAGGGCACCCGAAGCGAGGTCGGTTACAACCTGGTCAATGAAATACTGATATTTGGTCGCGGTCTGCCCATTGGCGTACCGAACCTTCGATTCTTCAATCCATGACTGGTATAAATCAATGACGCCGGGATATTCAGGTGATCCTGCCGAAACCGTCGGCCCGAAATAACCGGTAACGCCAAAACTGCTGAAGAGATCGCTAATCGCACCATCGACAATGCCATTATCAGCAAAAAAACGGTTTACACCCTCAATCGCAAAGTCGAGCACGCCAATATTCGAGGTTTGCGTCGAAAGGACATTATTCAAACGCTCATCGGCTTCCGCGCCAAACACCTCATTGACGATCGACATGATTTCAGCAGACCGGTACCCGTAATAAACAAGACCGGGGAAGGGATAAGCGCCCTCACCAAACAGTTCTTCACCAGCACCCTGGGCGTAGCTAAATTGTTCAAAGCCGCCATTCCACACCTCGTTGGAATACTCAAAGCGGGCCTTCAGGCCAGGGTCGAGATTGTCGCGAACATATTCCGCAAACTGACGCACATAATCATCGCTGGCCTGGTGCGGGATTGTAAACCAGGGATCGGCACCAATCTGGTTTGCCAGAGCAACCATCGTCTCAACGGGAACGCCGGTCGGAACGCCATCGGTAAGAATATCGCTCGGCACACGCACAAGAATCTCGTTCGTGTCAGGATCGCGGAAAGGCTCTCCGGTCTGAGGGTCGACAAATATCGGCGTATACGGACCACGCGGAAGCTCTGCCAATTCTTCGATTGTAAATTCGGTAATTGTGTTCGCGTACACCCACTCATGGGCTTGATTGGGCGGCACGCCCCAAAAAACTGAATCGAAAGTCGCATTATCGGCAAAATCAACATGATTGGAGTGGTTCGCCTCCATCCAGTCCATGAACCGGATCGTGTGGTGGTCTTCAAAAAGCGCAATAAAGTCCGGATTGAAGATGGCCCCGGCTTCGTAAAGCTCTTCATGTTCCTCCCGCACAAGTGCCATATCGCGAAGGTGGTTTCCGGCCTCTACGCCAGACACGCTCACCCCAAAGCCCTGACCGTCAGGAATATCGATGACAACGCGTCCCGGCTTACTCTCTAGTACGGTTGCGCCTGGAAACGATAAGCTGCCCTCTCCTTGATACAGGAATACATATCGCCCACCCGCTTGAGCCTCGGCTGGAATGCCATTGAGTAAGAAGACAGTTGCACTGCCTCCCTCCGGCAGCGTTGAAACATAGCCGTTTTCGTCCAGATATCCGGCATGCCACGCTTCGGAATAATCCAGAAGCTCTTCGGTGCCGTCACCGTTTGGTATCGATAACCGCCAGGCCCCATCGGACGTGTATCGGTCACCCGCTTGTTTAAGAATATTGATAAACGGCAATTCAGATGAAAATGACGAGATACCGCTAAGACCCACCGCAAGCGAAGGGTTCTGATAGCCGAAGTTCCGATCCGCCGTACTCAACTCAATGGCATTCATTCGACAGCCCCTACGTCACAAAGCCGACCCCAAAAATGAGGCGCATAATAAATTGCCTTGCAGAAAAAACTGCAAGATCGTCAGTCACAAACACTTGGGGGACGTCAGACCCCCACCCATACCATGCCGAAGACAGCTCTTTTGCCAGCGGCCCAACACAAGAGCCTAAATTACCGGTATGTTTTTGCAACTGACAAACCCATAAAGCAAAGGGCCATAAGCAAGATTTAATCGTTCTGTTACAATTGCTGACAAATCAACACCACCGACGTGGCCAGCACCGAAATGGCGCGAAAATAAGCCGTTTCCATGGAAAATTCAGTGGCTTCTGCACGTTAGAGTTGCATATTCTGTCTTTCGAATGAATTTTTTGAAAGCAACGTCAAAACTATCGGGCAGGGCTCTTGTATTCGTTCGATAATCCCTGTCCGACAGGGTCAAAAGGCGCCCTCGCGCTCGGCAAGATTGCGCCGTTTATGTATCGGTGCGCCGCCTCAACACGCAAATCTAAATTTTTCGTGAGGTTGTTGCTTGATCCCGGACAGAGGTACCAAACCCATCATGGTTTGTGGACGCTTTATGCCCAGGGCCGAATTGCGTTAGGCATTTTGGCCGGTCCCCTTTAGACCATTCGCGAGAACCGCGAAGCCGCAGTGGATGGCCATGGCCCGATCAAACCAACACTATGTCTGCCAATCCTGCGGCGCGGTCACGGCGAAATGGGCTGGACGCTGCGACAGCTGCGGCACATGGAACAGCCTTGTCGCCGAAACCGTAGATGCAGCCCCGCCGGGGTCCCTTGCCGCTCAGAGCAAGGGGGCCGGCAAGGCGCGCCCGATTGAATTTTCCAGTCTTGATGGCGAGGATCGCCCGGCCAGCCGTTTCGCCTCCGGCAATGCCGAATTTGACCGGGCTTGTGGCGGCGGCCTTGTCAAAGGCAGCGCTGTCCTGATCGGTGGTGATCCGGGCGTTGGCAAATCGACGCTTTTGCTTCAGGTCGCCGCAGGCCTGAGCCGGGCCGGGCAATCGGTCGCCTATATTTCGGGCGAAGAGGCGAGCAACCAGATCCGCTTGCGCGCAAAACGCCTGGGCCTCAGCGCAGCCGCAATCCAGCTCGCCTCGGCAACGGCGCTCCGCGATATCCTTGCCAGTCTCAAGGCCGAGCGTCCCGATGTCGTGATCATCGATTCAATCCAGACAATCTGGTCGGATATCCTGCCCGGTACACCCGGTTCAGTCACCCAGATACGCGCCTGTTCGCAGGATCTCATCCGCTTTGCAAAAACCTCCGGTGCCGTCCTGATCCTTGTCGGTCACGTCACCAAGGACGGACAGATCGCCGGGCCTCGCGTGGTCGAACATATGGTTGACGCGGTCTTGTATTTCGAAGCGGAAAGCGGCCGCGACTTTCGTCTTCTGCGGGCGGTCAAAAACCGTTTTGGTGCTGCCCAGGAAATCGGCGTTTTCGAGATGACAGGCGGGGGACTTGTCGAGGTGGAAAATCCATCTGCCCTGTTCATGTCGGGCGCAGCGCTTACAGGCCCTGGCGTTGTGACTTTCGCAGGCATGGAAGGGACACGGCCGGTACTTGTTGACATCGAAGCCCTGGTGTCCGCGTCGACACTCGCTGCACCGCGCCGGGCGGTCGTCGGCTGGGACTCCGCCCGGCTGTCGATGTTGCTTGCTGTCCTTGATACGCGATGCGGCATGTCCTTCGGACGCCATGATGTCTTTCTGAATGTGGCGGGTGGTCTTCGTATTCGCGAGCCCGCCGCTGATCTTGCCGCGGCCGCCGCCTTGTGCAGCGCGCTGTTTGACTGCCCGGCACCGCGTGAGCGTGTCTACTTTGGCGAGGTCGCCCTCTCAGGTCAGGTCCGCCCGGTCAGCCAGGCCGATGCGCGTCTGCGCGAGGCCGGCAAACTCGGTTTTTCCGGAGCTATCGCACCTGAAGTGACAGCGGGCCCGGTGAAAACGCGAGGGGAAACAGGAACAGGGGCCAGCAGCATTCGTCCGATCGACAGTCTCAGCGATCTGATTGCACTGATCCGACGGGGTCACCTATGACCCTTTTGCCATTCGCTGCGAGAAACGCCGCGAAGCTTATTGTCGCGAAGCGCGATAGCCGGTATGGGCATGCCAATGTGATGACCGGATTTTTGACCGGTGTCGAACGGACAGTAGGGCCCTGTCATGACCGCATTCGACTTTTTTGTGATCGGGATCCTTCTTCTCTCGACCGGCCTTGCCGTCATCCGCGGGGCAATCCTTGAGCTTGCGACCTTGCTCGCGGTCGCGATTGCGTTTCTCATTGCAACCCAGTTGGCAGGTCCCGTGGCGAGCCTTGTGGGCGGGCGCGACTCCCTTGTCGCGGTAACGGCCGCCTATGTGATTGTTACGGGGGTTGGTTTTGTGTTCCTGTATGTTCTCGCGCACTTTCTTCTGAATCGCTATCGGCTTAACCGGCAAGGTGATCTGATCAATCGGATTGCGGGCGGTATGTTTGGTTTCGTCCGCGGCTACCTCCTCGTCGGGCTTGGGTTTCTGGCCTATGGATATTACCTGTCCGAAGGGAGTCAGCATGCCAGCGTGCAAAATGCCTTCACACGACCGATTGCAGCATCTGGTGCAAGTTTTTTTGAACGGTTTATTCCTGAGCGAAATCGTTTTGGCCCCGACGGTCGGCCGGTGGGTCCTGAAACCGACCAGGAAGATGCGGCGGCAGCGGGATATGGACAGTCTGATCGCTCCGGCCTTGCCGAGGTAATCACGACCGTCACGACGGATGAAGACAGTACCGCACCGGACGTGGAAAACAGACAACAGGACGAGCGCCCCTGACCCGATATCGCGGAGCGATATGGCCGGAACATGGGGGACCTGCTGTGCTCGTCCCTGGTGTTGAAGGACAGGAACTGGACCTGATGGATCAAGAGGATCGAACAATCGGCAGGCCAGCATTCGGCGCTGTCGAGGGCGGCGCGCGGCCACATAAACTGGCGATCAGCCCATCGCCCAGATTACACGAGGAATGCGGTGTCTTCGGGCTGATCGGGACGCCCGACGCCGCGGCGCTTGGTGCACTTGGCCTTCACGCCCTGCAGCATCGCGGCCAGGAAGCAGCCGGACTGACGACTTTCGATGGAACCCGCTTCCATTCTGAACGCCATCTTGGTCTTGTTGCTGATAATTTTACCGAAGCCCAAACTGTCGGCCGGCTTCCCGGCAGTAGCGTTGTCGGGCACACGCGCTACTCAACCCAGGGCGAGACGGTGATGCGCAATGTCCAGCCGCTTTACGCGGATCTGGAACAAGGTGGAATCGCGATTGCCCATAATGGTAATCTGACAAATGCACGCTCCCTGCGAAGCAATCTTGTCCGCCGCGGCTGTATTTTTCAGTCGACGTCAGATTCGGAAATTTTTCTTCAGCTCACAGCGCTGTCGCGACATGTAAATATCACGGATAAACTGATTGATGCCCTGACCCAGGTAGAAGGGGCATTTGCGCTGACCGTCCTGACCCCTGAAGGGCTTATCGGCGCGCGGGACCCGATTGGCATCCGCCCACTCGTTATTGGCGACCTGAAAGGGGTTCGGATTCTTGCCTCCGAAACCTGTGCCCTTGATCTGATCGGCGCAAGCTTTGTCCGCGACGTCAAGCCCGGCGAACTTGTTTTGTTTCGCCATGACGGGACAATGGAAAGCCGTGTTTTTGCACGCGCGCCGGAACAGGCCCGGCCCTGTATCTTTGAGCTGATTTATTTCGCAAGACCCGACTCGATAATTGACGGAAAGAGTATTTATCAGCTGCGCAAAAAACTCGGCAAGGTTCTTGCGCGCGAAGCCCCTGTCGAAGCCGATTTCGTGTCGCCAATTCCCGATAGCGGGGTGCCGGCGGCGATCGGCTATGCCAAGGAAACAAAGCTACCTTATGAGATGGCGCTGATCCGCAGCCATTTTGTCGGGCGTACTTTTATTGAACCGGCCCAGAGCATTCGCGAGGCCGGCGTTGCCCGAAAGCATGCCCCCAATCACGCAATCATCAACGGCAAAGACGTTGTTCTGATCGATGATTCGGTCGTACGCGGCACAACGTCCCGCAAGATTGTCGAGATGATGCGCAAATCGGGCGCCAGAAGGGTTCATATGCGCATTGCCTGCCCACCTATTCTTTATCCCGATTATTATGGCATCAACACACCATCTCCGGAAGAGCTGCTCGCCCATAACCGCACCACAGACGAAATGCGCGATATTGTCGGCGCCGACAGCCTTGCCTTTCTGTCTGTAGACGGTCTTTACAAGGCGATGGGCAAAGGCGCGCGCGACGACAAGGCGCCAGCATTCACCGATCACTGCTTTACTGGTGATTACCCGACCCGACTGACCGACAAGCTGGAATTGTTTGACCTCGACCGAACAAAACAACTCTCGCTTCTCGCTGACCCAGCGGAATAGAGGTGGTCTCAGCCAAGTCTGGTGCGGCAGCATTTGATCAGATAGCAGGATTGCCAAATCGCCGTGTCCTGTCATGTACAAAGTCACAAAAATCATTATGCTTGTAAAAAGGCATCAATATTTTAGGCAATAATTGCCATGATCATTATCAGATTTCTATTGACTGTTTTGGCGCTGATCCTGATTTTTTTCGGGATTATCGCCATGATTTCGCCGATCCCGTTCGGGATAATCATGATCGCGATCGGTATGGTCCTCCTCGCTATGGTGGCGCCCGGGCTTGTTCGATCCGTGCGTCAACGGTGGCGATGGCTTGACCGCATGCTGGATGATACCACGCCGCGCCTGCCCAAATGGCTCGCCCGCCATCTCAAGGAAACAAACCCGCCGGACGACGATGATAGCCAACCGGAACAAGACGGCGAGCCGAATGATCCTGCGCCTGAAGATGCGGGCGACGCGTCACAGGAAAATCAAAATGTCAATCAGTCGCCGGATGACCGCGCCGTCAAGGCTCGTAATATCCTGACCGAAACGCGAAATTGATCGCTGCGTCTTCCTTATTGCGGCGTCAATTTCAGCACTTTGCCGGACGGCTCGCCGCCACGGTCTTCTGTGGTTACATAAATTGCCCCCTCAGGTCCGACACGAACATCACGAACTCGTTCACCGATGAGATATCGCTCTTCTCCGATTGGCTTTTCACCATCCATGATAACCCGATGTAAGGCCCGGCCCGCAAGCGCCCCAACAAGCAGATCCGCTTGCCACTCCGTAAACAGATTACCGCGATAAACAGCAAGCCCCGACGGCGCAATTGAGGGCGTCCAGTATTTGACTGGCTGAACCGTGTTTTCATATTCTGTAAACGGTGAAATCAACGCGCCATTATAGTCAATGCCATAAGTCGCGATGGGCCAGCCATAATTTTTTCCCGGCTCGACAATATTGATTTCATCGCCCCCTCGTGCACCATGCTCATGTTCCCACAATATTCCGCGTGCCTCGTCAAAGACGAGACCCTGACCGTTTCGATGCCCTTTTGAATAAAGGCCGGGAGCAGCCCCGGGGCCAAAATCAGGGTTGTCCGCAGGAATGGACCCGTCCGGCGCAATACGGATAACGGCACCGAAGCTGGTTGCCAGATCCTGTGCCTTTTCCTTGTATTTAGACCCCTCGCCCACCGTCAGATAAAGGTGATCATCCGGCCCCCACACAAGCCGACCGCCGAAATGATGGCCGGTATCCTTCTCGGGAACAGCCCGGTAGATGACCTCAAGGCCGGAGATCACAGCACCGTCGAACCGCGCGCGCGCAATTTCCGTCGCATTTGCCTCCTTTGTGCCCGCTGCGTAGCTGATAAAGATGGTTTGGTTCTCGGCATAGTCAGGGTGCGGTAGAATATCGAAAAGACCGCCCTGATTCCAGTCGAGAACGACTGGGGCGCCTGGAACCGGCTCTTGTTGCAGTACACCATCCCTGATCATCCTTACACGGCCCGGGCGCTCCGTAACAAGAATGATATTCTCCGGAAAGAAAGATACCGACCAGGGGTTTTCAAGTCCTTCTGCGATTGCCCTGATCGCGAGTATTGTTGTTCCTGCGGGAGCCGGGTCAGCGAGGGTTGTCTGCAATGTCTGGTCGCCACCACCAGCGCCCGGCGGGAGCCCGGCAAGCGTTGCAACCTCACCGGCCGATGCGATATCGCGGCCATCGGTGTTGCCGCAAGCCGCGATCAAAAGTGTCAGGCAGGCGAGCCCTGTCAATTCCTTCAGAGGAGCACAATGCATGGTTTTTCCTTTCCGTTGTCTCTCTTGGGAGCTAGACCGCGGCGGCTCGATCCGTCAATCAAGGATGGATTGGTTGTCACGATCCGGAGGTTGCCATGCGACTTTTTCAGACTGTTTTTGCTTTTGCGCTTGCTGCCTTAAGCGGCTATGCGCTCGCGGCTGGCGCGTATAGCTGGCAAGTGACCGAGCCATTTGCCGACCTCTATACCACACGGCAACGGGTTGAGGCGGGGCTTGTGAATTTCACCGGCCTGTGGGTTTACGGGGCCGTGATGACGGTCGGGTTTGCGGTGGCCTTTCTGGTTGCTGCGGGGCTGCGCCGGGTTTTGCGGCCCCTTGCGCCGGTTGCCTATCCGCTGGCCGGGGCGGCCGCGATGGCCACGATCCTGCTTCTGGTCGAGCAACAGCTTGGCGGCGGCGCTGGCGTGATTGGCGGGGCACGCACGCCATTGGGCTTTGCCCTGCAATGCGCGGCCGGGACCTGTGCGGGCCTTGTCTTTGCCGTTTTGCGCCCGCACCGTGAGTGAACCGTGCGGTTGCGCCAACCATGACTTTGGGCGTAAGAGCCTGATTTATCTTGGCAAACCACCGCAACAAACCGGGCCAACCGATGCCTATGCCAACCGAAATCGACACCGAAAGCAAACCGCCCAGATGGCGCGCGGCGATCCTCGTTGCGGCCGGCCGCGGCACCCGCGCCG
>CAYSMJ010000063.1:0-14530 GCA_964432075.1 uncultured Caulobacterales bacterium
GTCGCGTCACCTTTTTGTTCTCGGCTTGCCTGAGCATGATCGACTTTATTCGGCCAAAATCGCTCGTCCTTCATCGCGATCGCGCCGGACCCATCCTTTCGATGTCAGATGCTCAAGCGGTGCAAAGTTCTTTTTGTAGTCCATTTTTGGCGACCCATCGACCCAGTAGCCGAGATAGACATAGTCCAGCGACAAGTCGCGGCTGAGCGCCACATGGTCGAGGATCATGAAGTGGCCAAGACTTCGCGGCGCAAGATCTGGGTCGAAAAAACTGTAAACCATCGACAACCCGTCGGTGAGCCGGTCGGTAAGAACAACGGCGACGAGTTCTTCTGACTGCGATCCGGAGGTCGCCTGGCGCCAGTATTCAACCAGCATCGTATCAACAGCGGTTTCCTCGATCATCGCCGAATAATCCAGAACGGTCATTTCTGCCATGCCGCCATCGGCGTGGCGGTGGTCGAGATAGGCGCGCAGGACAGAAAACTGGTCTGCCGTGGCCTTGGCAGGCCGGATCCGTCGGATCAGGTCCTGATTGCGCCGCAAAATCCGGCGTCGTGACCGACTTGGCGCAAATTCGTTTGACACAATCCGCACCGGAACACAGGCCTGACAGCCTTCACATGCTGGCAGGTAGATGATGTTCTGTGAGCGGCGGAAGCCACGTTGGGTCAGGACAGAATTTGTGATCGAGGCATTCTGACCGCCGAGGAACGAAAACACTTTCCTTTCCCGCCGCCCGTGCAAATAGGGGCAGGGGGCTGGGGCCGTGATGTAAAAATCACTGGCGTCATCGAGGCCAAACCGGGCGGTGATCTGTTCTTTGCGCATGCGTCTTTCAGTTCTTTACGCGATGAATCTTAGCGTTCGATGAGTCTGTTCGCAATCATCCTCAACAAAATGTCACTGCGGAAATACAATTTTTCCGCGAATGGTCCCGGACTATTTCTCCTGACGCGGATAAATCTCAGTCAAGCATGCCGTGCATACGGAAATAGATTGGGGCAATAAGCGTGAAGGTAAGCCAGATAACTACGATCAACGGGACGCCGACGCGGATAAAGTCGGCAAAGCGGTAATGGCCGGGGGTCATGACCAACAGGTTTGTCTGATAGGCGACCGGTGTCGCAAAAGAACAGTTTGCGCCGAAAATCACTGTCAATGCAAGCACATGCGGGTCAATTCCGACGGAATTGGCTGCCGAGACGGCGATGGGCATGAAAAGGACGGCCGTGGCATTATTCGACAAAATGTTGGTGATCACCGCGCAAACGATAAAGAAGGCGGAAATCAGGAAAACCGGTCCCAATCCGGCGGAAAGTTGCGCAAGGGAGTCGCCGATCAACATTGCGCCACCAGTTTTTTCAAGAGCGGTCCCCATGGCGAGGGCAGCGCCGATCAGGAGATAGATGCGCCGATCCACCGCGCGCGCGGCCTGACGTACATTCAGGCAGCCTGTCGCAACCATTGCCGCCGCGCCGATGATCGCCGAGATCGAAATCGGGAGAAGCCCCGTGGCGGTAACCAGGACAACGCCTGCAAAGATAACACTCGCGATCTGTGCGTTGCGGGGGTCGGGCAGGTCCTTCATTGAGGTTTCGAGCAAAAGAATATCCCTGTCAGCCCGCAGATTGCGGACGTCACGAACATCCCCGACGATCAAAAGGACATCCCCCGCCTCAAGCCGGATCGTGTTCATTCTTGCCCTGATCATCCGGCTGCGCCGCTCGATCCCGAGAATCACACAATTGGTTTGATAGTGAAAACCGATCTGGGCAATCGAGCGGCCGATCATCCTTGAGCCCGGTGCCACGATCGCTTCGACCATTGTCAGCTGCGCAGAGCGCTGGGGCGGCGCATCATCAATTTCGAAGTTGATGTCGGCCATCAGCCCCTCGAGAATCTCCGGTTTTGCCTTCAGCAGATTGGTCAACGCTCCGCGTGTCGCTGCAACGATCACCACATCGTGGGTCTTGAATTTGAAATCATCATACGGGGGCAGGATGGCCTTGTCGCGACGCTGGATCATGCGCACCGTGATATCCGGCAGATCGGGGAACAGGCCAGATACCGAGCCCCGTCCGGCGAGGGGATGGCCCGGGGTAATCTCGATCTGGGCGATAAAATGCTTGCCGTCCGGGGCGCGGAAATCATTGCGTTCCTCGGATTGACGGTCTGGCAGGAGATAGTTGCCGGCGGTCAGCATGAACACGATGCCGGTGCCTGCGAGAATCAATCCAATCGGTGTTAACTCGAAAAAACCGATCTCCCCGCCCGTGGTTGCCCGGTAAGACTCCGCCGCCAGCAGATTGGTCGACGATCCGATAATGGTGATCATCCCGCCAAAGATCGACAGGAACGACAGGGGCATCATCAGCCGTGAGGTGGAGATTTTTCTTTCATTTGCGATGGCGGCAATGATGGGAATAAACATCACGACAACCGGCGTGTTGTTCAGAAATGCGCTAACGACCATCACGATAAGAAAGACCGACGCCGTCATGAAAAGCGGATATTTCTCATGCAGTTTGAGTAGCCGGTCGGTTGGATGTTCGAGCGCGCCCGACTGGAACATGCCCTGGCCAATGATCAACAGGCCAAGGATGGAAAAAAGCGCCGGGCTGGAAAATCCCTCCAGAAGGTCCTGAATCACGACCTCACTGTCCGGCGAGACCATTGGGTCGAGGTGAAACACCAGCAACAAAGCGATCAGCGCCCCGGCTGAGACGATTTCAAGGGAGACCTTTTCAGTGCTGTATAGAACAATTGTCACCAGAATGATGACTAAGGTGGCCCACATCTGCCACGGCGCATTGGCAATCAGCGTTTCCATCGATCTGGATCAGTGACCCGGGCAGTCCGAGCCGAAACGCCGCCCGTCACGCCTTGCCCCTTGGCGGCGGTCTGTCGCAGGCGGCACAATCCTTGTGCAAATGGCTGAATTCACCGGAGTCATTGACCTTCTCGGTTGTGGAAATACCAGCGCCCCGAAGACGCCAGCCTTTACTTCTCGCCGATTGCTCGCTAGGCGACAAGACCTTTGTCAGTCGGTGCTGATTTAAGCCCCTGGCAGCAGTCACAGACCCTGCGCACGAGGTAAGAAGCGGTGTTGGCCAGCAGGTGCCCGATCACCGTAGATGAGTATCAAAGCGCCGGCTGACCTGTGCGCCATAGGAAGTTTCCGGAAGATGAGCGAAAACCGCAATCGAAATACCAGCGTTGCAGGCGGCGAGGCCAGCGACACTGACCCGATGATCGGCGATCCGCACCGACCTCTCAAGGACGCATTTGGCCGCTTCTCAACCGGTGTGGGCATTGCGGCCTGTCACCATGATGATGAAGGGCCCGTTGCGATCACCATCAATTCATTCAGTTCAGTTTCGCTCGATCCCCCGCTTGTGCTTTGGTGTATCGATCGTGATGCCTCCCGTTTCGCTGCTTTCATGGCGTCGGACAGCTATTCTGTATCGATCCTGCGCGCTAACCAGCAACCCATCGCCAACCGGTTTGCTGGCTATCCGGATCCCGAAAGTGTCCCGCCCCGGTTTGCGACAGGAACAAGCGGCGCACCCGTTCTTACCGACGCGCTTGCCTGGTTCGACTGTCGGGTCTGGGCCCGTTATGACGCCGGCGACCACGTGATACTCGTGGGCGAAATCCTCGATTTTGATGCTGGCTCGGGGGCGCCCCTGACCTATTTTGCCAGCCGATTTGGGGTCGGGCCCGTTGTCTGACCGGAATAAGATCCGATTGCTTAGGGCGGATTGAAAACAAGCGGCTTTACCGGGGGATTTCTCCGTCGGAGCGCATCCGGACCCTTTGCCGCAGACCGTGTGCCGCGTGAGACGGGACTGCGTCTTTGCCTAAACGAACAGGGAACGCAGCCTATCCTTTCCTGAGTTTCCTTTCGGCAAGGATGCGATCAAATGCCGATTCCAGAACGGTATCGCCGGTATCGGGTGCCGCGCTTCTTGCAGACGTTGCCGAAGCGGGTTGATGTGTTTGCGGCCCCTTTTCACTGGCTGGCGAGGTCGGGACGGTTTTGCGGGCTTGCTGCGCAGGAACGGGCTGTGGTGCCGGGGATTTGGCTGGCGATTGATCAATTTTGGGGCCCGTAGCCCTGGACTCGCTTGTTGATGGGTTCGTTTCCGCCTGCGCCTGTCTCGGGGCCGATGCCTTTGCTGGCGGGGATGTCGCGGGGGCTGGGGCCGCCGGGCGGCCTTGTCCGGTCGCTGAGCGCGTCTCGGCGTCCGTCAGAGCTTTTGCCTGCTCCACCCATTTCTCGCGGGAAACCCGTCCCGGGAAATCGATTTCCCGTTCAATCCAGTTCACATTTTCCGGTGTCCAGCGCGCAATCTGGTTGTGGTGGAAAATCCCTTTTTCTTTGAGGACCCGTTCAAGTGTCGGGCCAATGCCGCGAATGCGGGTCAGGTCGTCACTTCGGCCCTTGCGCGGTCCGTCGAGCAGGTCCGCCGGCTTACCTGTCTGGTCCGCCGCGCTTTTTTTGGCCTGTATCGTTTCTTTTCGGACGGTATCAAGATCGGTGGCCTGTTTCGCTTTATCAGACATCTTCAGATCGGGAAGAGCATAAAGCCCGGCGCGACCGCGCCGCGTCTCGGCGTTTTCTGTCTCACTTTCATAAATCCGTGTGCGTTTCTGCGGAACCGCGCCGTACTCCCGTATGATCGGCTTGTCGGATGAGCCATCATGGTCGCTCGCTGCCGCATCGCCGGCGCCTGTTGCGGCGGTCTTTTCCCCCACCGGATCGAGCCGTGGTGAAATCGCACGCGCACCGTCTTCGCCATTGCCCTCATAGGCAAGCTCGTCGTCATCCCGGCGATTGACAAGCCAGTGTGTAAAAATCCCCAGGAGAAACGCCAGCAGAAGCAGAATCCACATTTTTGCTGCTAACCAAACCATTTTAAATAACCCTTACCTTACTTCCCCAAAATGCCATTCCGGGCGGTTCACTGTTCCGGTTCCATTACGGTGATTTCCACCCGGCGGTTTTTCTGCCTGCCTTGCTCATCCTTATTTTCGGTAATCGGCTGGCTCGCGCCGGCGCCCTCGGAGCGTAGCCGCCCGGCTGGCACGCCATAATCGATCAACCGGCGCCGGACTTCTTTGGCACGGGCCCGGCTGAGAACAAGATTGGAATCATCAGTACCCGTATTATCCGTATGTCCGGTTACAACAAATATAAACGGCGCGCAACGGCGGGCCACATTGGCAAGCGCCGCGATGAGGGGTTCGCTTTCCTTGGCCGGCGTTGCGCTGCCCCGTCTGAACTCAATCCTTGACATGGTGAGAATGACATCGAACTCATTCTGGCAGCGTGCCTGGGTGCGATCTTTCTCGTCCAGTCCCTCATTGGGTTGCTGGTAACCCATGGCTGTGACCGGCAGGAGGTCGCGAACAAGAGGCGCCGGTTTGGCAGCAGCGCTGTCAGGTTCCGTCTTTGCCTGCGCCGCGTCACTTGTCGGCTTAATTGTCGGGACTTCGGTATCGCGCAGGCGCAGGCCAAGGGCTGGTGCCGCAGGGGCTGTGGTTTTGATGGCTGCCGCGGCGACGGTTTGCGCATCCTTTTTGCGTGAGGGCACTGCGCCATTCTGATCATCGGTCGCCGGTTGCACTGCCCTGTCGTTGGCAAGCATGGCGGATGCCTCGGCAGGGGAGGGGACCTCCACAGGTTGTGACACCGGCGCTGCTGACGGGGCTTTGTTTTGCGTGGTCGGCGCGGGCTCACTGTTGTCATCAGCCGCAAACGGATCGCCCATTTCAATATTATCTGTAACAGGACTGTCCGTTTCAGGATTAGTCATCACGCCATTGTTTTTCTCAGGCAGAACCAGCGGTGCCGGGTTTTCGGACCCGGTCACGGCAAAGGTCTCCTTCGTGCCATCGACATCAATATCGGCGGTTATCCGATAGGGTGCAGGCAGGCTTGCAAGCTGGTCGCGGAGAAAAACTTTCTGGCTGGCTGATGATGTAACGCCCGACAACCGCAATTCGATGTCCTCGGCATAAAGCACCCCACGATCAAGCTCAGACAGGGCGAGAATGCCCGATTTGATCGCTATGGGCCAGCTGTCCGTGGGCATACCGCCGGCAAGGTCGGTCTGATCGAAAAACTGATCACGACCGCCGAACAGTGTTTGCGTCAGCGCTGTTACCTCCGTGCGGACCGCTTCTGACGGAAAATGGTGATCAAGCCGGACAAACTGATCCTCAACATCAATCTTGAAACGGTAAGGCGAGACCGGTGGCGGACCATCGTAGGTCTTGAGACCCGAGCTATCTATCCGCATTATCCCGCCCACTACCGGCCCAGCGGTCCCGGTGGATTGACGCACTGCATTGATTGCTTCCGCGCGATAGGGTCGGTTTGGCGCTATTCCGGTAAGGTAGGCCGTCTGGCCACGCACCTCGACATCCGCCCAGTCATCATGCCCTGCATCGGCAAGGGCAGTCCGGGCCGACTGGGCGAGACTTTGCTGGGCTTCAGACAGGGAAGTCCCGAGGAGCGGCGTGTAAAAGCCGACCGCACCCAGACCCAGAAACAGGGCAATGCCCAAGACCCAACGCCAGAATTTACTCATATCCAATACCCAACACCATATCCGGCATACTGTATTCACGCACGGCAGACCGCAGACCGCTGTATACCCCAATCTCAAAGCCCGCGAAGCAATTTCCTTACCATTTCCTTAGCCGTCTTGACCGAGGTGCGCGAATTTTCACGGTAAGGGCGCACGGTTCACGGTGACTCGCCTTTCCGTTGTCCCATTTGTGGCTGAAACCCAGCGACCACTGGCTCTAACTCTTGAGCTCTGATATCACCGCGGCAGGGGGTGGGACTGGACGGCTCTAGGTGCATCAGTGCCGTTGGCTTGAATGAGGTTTGTATCATGATCGGACAAAAAACAGGGCGCGTACCGGCGGGCCTCTTTCTGCTTGCTGCGTGCGGGTTGCTTGCAGCGAGCGCCATGGCCGTTCCGGCGAGCGTGCCGGATAAAGCACAAAGCCCGACAGCGGCCGAACCGGCAACAGCAAGCGCGAAATCGGCTTTGGACACTGAGGACAAGGATGAAAACCCGAAAGATTTCAGTATCTTTGGGCAATTTCCTGAAAATGGAATTGAGCCGCCGGATTACCGGCCCTACCTGGCTTTTTTCAATTCCTACTCACAAATACACAAGACCCGTCTGCTGCTGGATTATGATGGCATCCGCACACGGGGGGCCAGAACACTGATCAATGTTATCGTCGGACTGCAGGATGTTCCCGCGAGCCAGCTGTCAAGGGACGATGCCTTGGCGTACTGGCTCAACTTGCACAATGCGTTGGTAGTGTTTTCGGCTGTTGTTGAAAACGAAACCGACCTCAGGGCAGGCCGCGGCACCCCTGACAAACCTGGCGAGATATGGACAGCGGACCGGGTCAAGATCGAGGGCGTATCTCTGTCGTTGCATGAAATCGAGCAGGAAATCATCCTCGCAAACTGGTCCGATCCAAACATTATTTACGGCTTTTACCAGGGGGGTGCTGGCGGGCCGGCGCTTTTCAAGCCTGGCTTTGACGGAAGGTCGGTGCACGAGGTTCTGGAAAAGCTTGGGCGGCGTTTTGTGAATACCAGCCGGGATATCGAGGCCCGGGATGATACGGTGACAGTGCCGTCATTCTATGAATGGTACAGCGAGCCGCTCTTCAATAATGACGCCGAGAAAATGCGGCGACATCTGCTGCGTCTGTCGGAGGGCAAGCGGCTCAGGAAAATCCGCGAGGCGAGCAAGGTTGAAACGGTGGCCTTCGACATGAAGATCGAAACAGCCAAAGACCAGCCTGACCAGCGCCGCAGCCCGACTGCGGGTGCCGTCCCCCGATCGGGCTCCTGATCCGGTATCAAGGCCGAAACATCCCTCAAACAGGGGTTTTCGCCGAGCCGTTAGCGTGGTTTAACCGGTTGAGCCCTACGAAGGGTCTGCCCGACATTGCGTGAGAAGGTATCAAGGCCGGAACCTTAACCCTCGTTGCATTTTCATCGGGTAGGACGTCAAAAAGGCACACATGGGACGGGGAGAGACCGGCCTAAACGGAAATTGGACGGGCGGAAGCGGCAATGAACAGACAGCTGACCCAGCAGGCTAATACCCAGGCAATTGATGAGGCGAATGCAGCAGCCCGAAAACTTCTGTGGCGCGCCGGATTTTTAAGTCTTTTTGTCAATATCCTGATGCTGACCGGCCCGCTCTACATGCTGCAGATTTATGACCGGGTTCTTTCAAGCCAGAGCCGGGAAACCCTCGTGGTCATAACCTTGCTGGTCGTTGTCCTGTTTGCGGCCATGGGGCTTCTGGATTATGCCCGGGGCGCCCTGCTGTCGCGGGCTGCAGAGACTTTCGAGAACAAGCTCAAAGAAGTCACCTACAATTTTACAATGGATGCAGCCCGGGTCGGCCTGCCCATCGGTGAACAGCCGATCCGCGATCTCAAACAGGTCCGCAGTTTTGTCGCGAGTCCGGCCCTGACGGCGGTTTTTGATGCGCCGTTCACGCCCCTCTTCATGCTGATCGTATTCATGATGCACTGGGCGCTTGGCCTTGTCGGCCTGATTGGCATGGTCATCCTTCTTTGCCTTGCCTTCATCAATGAACGGATGTCGCGAAAAGCCAATCTGACAGCCCAGGCCCACACGCAGGAAGCCGACAAACTGGTTGCGGCAACCCTGCGCAATGTCGATGCGACGGACTCTATGGGCATGCGCGGGTCGCTCATGCGCCGATGGCTTTCTGTCGGTGAAAAAAGCTCGGATTCAAGCCTTTGGGCGACCGATACGATTGGCGGGCTCACGGCCGCCTCGAAATCCACCCGGCTTTTCCTGCAGTCCGCAATTCTGGGCACCGGCGCCCTGTTGGCGATTGCCAATATCGTGACGCCCGGCGTGATGATTGCGGCCTCCATCATCACCGGTCGCGCGCTGGCACCGATTGAGGTTGTCACCAGCCAGTGGCGCAATTTTGCAATCACCAACACCGCTTACAAGCGCCTGAAAAAATATCTCGGCGCAGTCAAACCGCAAAAGGATCGGACGGAACTTCCAGAGCCGACAGGCGTGGTCGATGTCACGAAGGTTTACTGCCAGCCGGGCAATGCCAAGAAGCCTGTGCTCAAAAATATCAGTTTCCACCTTGATAAGGGCGAGGCGCTCGGGATTATCGGGCCGTCGGCCGCCGGGAAATCCACGCTCGCTCGGGCCATGGTTGGTGTGGAAGGGGTCAATACCGGCGAAATCTGTATCGATGGTGCCCGTATTTCGCAGTGGGACCGGGATCTCCTGGGCCCGCATATCGGCTACCTTCCGCAAGAGGTTGAACTGTTTGCCGGGACCGCGGCCCAGAATATCGCCCGGTTTTCTGAGGATCCAAAACCCGAAGCCATCATTGCGGCGGCCGAGCTTGCCGGTGCGCACCAGATGATCCTCTCCCTCGAAGACGGATACGACTCCGAGATTGGCGAACGCGGGAAACATCTTTCAGCGGGACAGCGCCAGCGCCTCGGTCTTGCCCGCGCGCTTTATGGCGATCCCAAATTGGTTGTGCTCGACGAGCCGAATTCCAATCTTGATGCTGATGGCGATGCGGCCCTGGCCAAGGCCGTGCAACGCCTCAAGGAGCGCGGCGTCACGGTTGTCATTGTGGCGCACCGACCAAGTGCGATTGCCTTTGTCGACACGCTTCTCCTGCTTGCCGATGGCGAGGTCAAAGGCTTTGGTCCGCGTGATGAAATTCTTCAGAAACTTGCCCCAGGCCGCGTTGCTTCCTTCGAGGAGGCGACCAAAGCCAAGGAAAAAGCCGTGAGCACACAAGATGCAGAACGACGAGCCTAAAAAACCGGCGACCGCCGATTTTTTCATGAAATTCGGTGTCTTCGTTGTCCTTGCTGTCTTTGGCGGGCTTGCGATCTGGTCGGTCGTAGCACCGATCGAGGGGGCCGTGACCGCCGGCGGTCAGGTGGTGGTCGAAGGCAACCG
Source organism: uncultured Caulobacterales bacterium (assembly GCA_964432075.1). Classification (GTDB taxonomy): domain Bacteria; phylum Pseudomonadota; class Alphaproteobacteria; order Caulobacterales; family Parvularculaceae; genus CALLPQ01. The sequence continues at coordinate 10,031 of CAYSMJ010000063.1, forward strand.
TAAAGCCGTGCAACATCTGACCGGCGGTACAGTCTCGGAAATTCTTGTCCGCGATGGGGCTCTTGTGCGTCGCGATGACATCGTTATTCAGCTTGACGATACCAACGAGCGTGCAGACCTTGACGCAATCGATGGTCAGTTAGCCGAACTTTATGCGCGCCGCGCCCGGCTTTCGGCAGAGCGCGACAGTGCGCCTTCGGTCATGGAACCGTCAGGCGTGCGCGCTGTCCTCGAACGGGCAAGCTTCAAGGCAAAGCTGACCGGTCAGATAAACCTGTTTGACGCACGGCGGACAACGACAAAAACCCAGATCAATCTTCTTGAAGAACGAATAGTGCAGACCCGCGAACGGATTGCCGGCCTGCGTGTCCAGATCAAATCGCTTTCTTCGCAGATTTTCATCATTGAAGATGAGCTTTCGGGCGTGCGCGATCTTTTTGCCGAGGGCTTTGCCTCCAAAGTAAGGCTCAATGAACTCGAGCGCGCGAGCGAACGGCTCAATGGTGAACGCGGCCAGTTACAGGCATCGCTTGCCGAGTCGGAATCAGTCATCTCCGAGGCAAAACTTGAGATTAACCGTTTGCAGGAAACCCGCCGGGAAGAGGCCATTACCGAACTGCGCGAGGTAGAAACGCGTATCGCCGAGCTAGAAGAACGGCGAATCAAGGCTGCGGACGCGTTTGAACGCACGCTGATCAGGGCTCCTTATGGCGGTAGGGTTCTGAGTCTGGCCGTACACACTGATGGCGCCGTGATCGGCCCTGGCGAACGTTTGATGGAAATCGTTCCGGAGGCGAGCAATCTGCTTATTCAGGCCAAGATTGCCCCGCAAGATGTGGACAAGGTGCAGGCCGGACAATCGACCCTGATCCGCTTTTCCGCCTTCGGCTCGCGGCGCACGCCGGAGACCGATGGTATCGTCAAGACGGTTTCGGCCGACAGTATCGTCGATGAGGCAACGGGCATTCCATATTATCTCGTCATGGTCGAGTTGCCATCGGGTGATCGGCTACAGGAGGTTTTGCGCGGCAATCTTCTTATTCCTGGAATGCCGGTGGAAGCGTTCATCCGCACCGGAAAGCGGCCTGCCATCAGCTATCTTCTCAAACCCCTGATGGATTCGTTCGCGCGCTCCATGCGTGAAGAATAGGGCGAAAACTGCCATGCCGCAGATTTTGTTCCTGCACGACAATTTTCCTGCCCAGTTCGGATATATCGGTGAGTATCTTGTATCAAAGGGCTGGGAGGTCTGGTTCGGAACCCAGCGCAAGGATGCGCGCCACGACCGCTTCAAGGTTTTCAATTACAAGCCGCACCGCGAAGTCACCAAAGACATTCATCCCTATACGGCAAACTTTGAACGGGCCTGCCTGACTGGTCAGGCGGTGGCGCGCGCAGCGCTCAGCCTCGAAAAAAGGGGGCTGAAACCCGATATTGTCGTCGCCCATTCCGGCTGGGGCCCTGGCATTTATGCCAAGGATATCTGGCCCGACGTCAGATATGTCGGTTATTTCGAGTGGTATTATATGCGTGAAGCGCCAGACACGGCCTATCTTAGCGCGGCGGACGGTGGGGCCGACGATGGCGGTGAGCGCAATATCGATCAGGAATTGCGCGCGCGCAGTCGCAATGCGGCCATCATGATGGATCTCGCCCAGTGCGATGCCGCCATCTGCCCGACCGAATTCCAGAAGTCGACGTTTCCGGACTGTTTCAGGGATAAACTCCTGGTGATGCATGATGGCATCGATACTGTAACCTATGGCCCTGATCGGAACGCGAAACTTGTCCTGCCGGACCTTGACCTTTCCCATGCTGATGAAATCATCACCTATGTTGCGCGCGGCATGGAGCCTTATCGGGGCTTTCCGGAATTCATGCGGGCCCTCGATGCTCTGCAAAAGCGCAGACCCCGAACCCATGCCGTGATCGTCGGTCAGGACCGGGTCGCCTATGGCAAACAACTGCCTGAGGGAGACAGTTATAAAAAACGCATGCTTGAAGAACTCGACCTCGATATGAGCCGCACCCATTTCACCGGGCTTTTGCCGCGCTCTCACTATCGTCAGGTTCTGCAGGCGTCCTCAATCCATGTCTATCTGACCGTGCCGTTTGTTCTGTCCTGGTCGATGATGGAATCGATGAGCGCGGGATGTTGCCTGCTTGCCTCCGACACAGCCCCGGTGCGCGAAATGCTGACCGACGGGGTTAATGGCGCAACCGTTGATATGCGCGATCAGGATGCCATCGTCGCCCGAATGGAAGACCTTCTTGACAATAGGAACCTGCGTCACACCCTTGGTAATGCTGCCCGGGCGGCGATGATCAATCGCTATGCGCAAAGCGATGCATTGCCCGAGAAAAAGGCGCTGTTTGACCGGCTGTTGAGCGGTGATGGTTGAGCCGTGTTTTGCCGGTGCCGAGGCTGGCCAGCGGCTGCTTGGTCCGGCGTTTATAACCGGTATTGGCCTGCATACCGGCGTGCCGGTCGCGGTTGAAATCAGACCGGGGCCACCGGGAACCGGATATGTGTTTGAGGTTTGTGGACGTGAAGCCGGAACCGGTGTCGGCAAGTTCCCGGCCGATGCGCGGCTTGTGACGCAAACCCAGCTTGGGACCTGTCTGGAAAAGGACGGCATAAGCGTGCGAACCGTCGAACATGGGCTTGCTGCGCTTGCCCTGCTCGGGATTGGTGATGCAGAGCTTGTTGTCGATGGTCCCGAACTCCCGATCCTCGATGGCAGTGCCTGGGATTATGTCATGGCGATAGCAGCGGCTGGTCTTGCCCCTGCCGATGCGCCTGCGCCGGTATATGCCGTGAATACGCCTGTCGAGATTAGTGAAGGCGATTCCCGCCTGCGGCTGGAGCCAGCCGAAACTTTTTCCCTCGATGTTGCGATTTCGTTCCCCGACGCCGCGATCGGCTCCGATCGGTTTGTCGGGTCCTTGAACGCACAGACGCGATCGCGGGTCGCCAATGCCCGGACCTTCTGCGCGCGCCGTGATCTTGATGCGCTGCGTACTGCCGGCTTGATTAGAGGCGGCTCGCTCGACAATGCGATCGTCGTTGACGGCGACGCCTTTGTCGGGGAGGCGGCGTTGCGCGACCCGCAGGAATTTGTTCTTCACAAAACCCTTGATCTGATCGGCGATCTGGCACTTGTCGGGTGCCGCCTGCGCGGCCGATTGATTGCCGAGCGGCCAGGACATGCGCTCAACACGCGTTTTGCTGCGCTTTTGCGGGATCATGCAGCCGCAGCAGGCATTGATGTTTGACCCAGAAGCGGTCAAATATCTGCCGCGTTGCTGACTTATCCCTTTGATCGTTCGTTTGACCGCTTGGCGGCGTCACGATAAACAGACCTGGCGCGTATTTCAGGATTTCCCATGCATTTTATCTCCGTAAGCCAGACCGTTCACACCTTCTTCCTACTTGCCATCGCGTTGCTCGCTGCGGCCTGCTCCGGCAATGACGGTAAAGCGAAATTCGCCTATGTGGAGCGCCCGGTGGAACTTTTATATTCACAGGCGACAGAAAGGCTTGAGCGCAAACGTTACCCCGAAGCGATCGCCCTGTTTGAGGAAGTCGAACGCCAGCACCCCTTCACGGCCTGGGCGCGCCGGGCGACCCTTATGAAGGCATTCTCCTACTATCAGCAGAATGACTATGACGAGTCGGTGACTGCCCTTGATCAGTTTATTGCGCTTCATCCTGGCAACAAGAATATTCCCTATGCCTATTACCTGAAGGCAATGAATTACTATGAGCGTATTCGCGATGTCGGCCGGGATCAGGAATTTACCAACAACGCCGTTGCATCGCTGACCGATGTTGTCCGCCGCGCGCCCAATTCCGAGTATGCACGTGATGCTCGCCTCAAGCTTGACCTGACCCGCGATCATCTTGCCGGCAAGGAAATGTATGTGGGCCGGTACTATCTGAAACAGAACAAACATATTGCGGCGGCAAACCGGTTCAAACATGTTGTCAGCAATTATCAGACAACCGGCCATGTTCCGGAGGCTCTGCACCGGCTTGTCGAAACCTATGTGGAACTGGGAATTTACGAAGAAGCGCTGGCTCATGCTGCCGTTCTGGGGACGAACTATCCGGGTAGCCCATGGTATGAAGATACTTACCGATTGATGCGGCGGCTCGATATTGTCGATAAACAGGGCAGCCTCAAAATCCCGCGCAAGCCGGTTGATCTTGCTGCCAAGGCCAAAGCCGAAGCCAAGGCCAACAAGAAAAATAAAAAGAACAAAATCCTCGAGACCGACACGCCAAACAGCGCCAGTCCGCCACCTCAGAGTTAGGGACACACTTCATTACCGCGGACGGTCAGCAATTTGTATTGTTAGTGGCCACCGGAATCCGCCTATAGTCTCCATTGGGCCCGGTTTGGCTAGAGCACTCCCCCGTGCCAAGGTGCGAGAAATCATGCTTACAGCCCTCGATATTCAGGACTTTCTTTTGATCGACCGGCTATCGCTGCCGCT
>CAYSMJ010000064.1:0-13085 GCA_964432075.1 uncultured Caulobacterales bacterium
TAGCGTATCAGCCCTTTCGACGCGCAGGTGAACGTCCCGGCAGATAAACCGCAGCCAGCCAATACCGTCTGCGGCGAGTTTCTTGTTGGCCTTCTTCGCGAAATTCACCATCATTCCGCAGGTCACGATAGTGACATCATCGCCGACACTGACAAGATTGGCATGGCCAAACGGGATCAGATATTCCCCGTCAGGTACGTCGCATTCGCTCCCGTAAAGTGCCTTGTGTTCCATGAAGATAACCGGGTCGTCATCGCGGATCGCCTGGGTCAGTAAACCCTTGGCGTCGGCAGCGTTTGAGGGGATAACGATTTTCAGGCCGGGCAGGGCTGTCAACAGCGAGTAAACAGATTGGCTGTGCTGGGCCGCGGCATTGAACCCTGCGCCATAGGCCATGCGGATCACTGCCGGGCAATGCGCCTTGCCGCCGAACATATAGCGAAACTTTCCCATCTGGTTCCAAAGCTGATCGAGGCACACGCCGACAAAGTCAGCAAACATGATTTCGGCGACCGGTCTTTTTCCGTTTAGGGCCAGACCGGCAGCAGCGCCGACAATCGCACTTTCGGAAATCGGTGTATCAATCACGCGATCGGCGCCAAACCGGTCGAACAGCCCGGTCGATGTGCTCCAGATTCCGCCGATGGCCTCGGGGCCGCCATCGGTACCCATCCCGCCAACAATATCCTCACCAAGCACGACCACATCCTCATCGCGCTCCATTTCCGCAAACAAGGTACTTACAATCGCTTCACGGTACATCATGGCCGTATCGGTCCTTCCAGGTCTTCAATATGAGATATAAACGTCTTCGAGGACGTCGGCCGGGGTCGGACGCGGCGCTGCGCGCGCTTCATTGACGGCGTCGTCAATAAGCTGGGCAACCTCCTTGTCGATCCTGTCGAGATCGTCGGTGGGAACGGTCCCGTCGCCAGCAACCCGTGCCCGGAAATTCTTGAGCGCACAGCGCTCGGCGCGAATGCGATCAAGCTCGCCCTCGCCGCGATAGCGCTGCGGGTCGCCTTCAAAATGGCCATAAAACCGTTCGGTGTCGAATTCGACGGCGGCCGGGCCATTGCCATCGCGGACATGGATGAGAACTTCCCGCATGGTCTCATAGACGGAGAAAAAATCCGTGCCGTCGCCGCGCCACGCCGTCATGCCAAATCCGGCCGCACGCCCGGCAATATCGGTACTCGTTCCAACGGCATAGTCGACACCGGTATGCTCTGAATAATGATTGTTTTCGAAAACAAAAATTGCTGGTGCATTTGTGACCACCGCCATATTCATTGCCTCAAAGGTCGTACCCTGATTACAGGCGCCATCACCGGAAAAGGCGATCGCAACATGGCCATTTCTGTTGATCTTTGCAGCGATCGCAGCGCCTACGGCGATCGGCGCGCCGGCACCGACAATACCATTGGCGCCAAGCATGCCCTCATCGAGATCGGCGATATGCATCGAGCCGCCCTTACCCTTGCAGATACCGTCTCTGCTCCCCCAGATTTCCTTCATCATGCCTTTGACATCACACCCCTTTGCGATGCAATGACCATGGCCGCGATGGGTTGAGACGATCTTGTCATCATCGTCGAGATGTTCGCAAACCCCGACAGCGACGGCTTCCTGACCGGCATAAAGGTGTGTGAAGCCAGCGATTTCACCGGTCTGGATTTCATCGTGCAGGCGCTCTTCGAAGGCCCGGATGGTGCACATCTGTTTGTAGGCGCGCAAAAGCGCTTCCCGGTCAAGTTGCATGGGTCGTTGGCTCCCGGATCATTGTTACAGGTTGAGGACAGTTTTTGCGATGATATCGGACTGAATTTCATTGGTGCCGCCAAAGACTGTCCAGGCGCGGCTGTTGAGATAGCGGGGCGCAGCAATCTGCGCCTCGTGAGAATGGTGCGGTTCGGGCGCATTGTCACCATAAAGCGGCCGGTCCGGGGTCAATTGCAGGCCGGCATCGCCATAAAGGTCCATCCAGGCAAGATCGATATCCTGGCGGATAAGTGAAGCCAGATATTTTGTAAGGGATGTTTGCGGTCCCGGGCGCTCGCCCTTGGCGATTTGCGACAGAATCCGCAGTTCAAGAATATCGAGGGCTTTTGCCGACAGACGAACCTTGGCAATTTGTTTCTGCCAGTCCTTGTTGTGCCTCAAGACCCCGCCTTCGCCATCGGGTTCGTGTTCGGCGGCTTTTTCGATGGCCAGCAGATCGGCGAGCAGTTTCGGGGCATGACAGGAGCCGCCACGTTCATTTTCGAGCAGGAACTTGGCAATGGCCCAGCCCTGACCTTCTTCGCCAATCCGGTCCTCGACGGGCGCCACCGCATTATCGAAAAAGACCTGATTGACCTCATGGTCCCCGGCAAGAGAGCTGATCGGACGGACAGAGACACCGGGTTGGCGCATGTCGATCAGGAGGAAGCTGATACCGGCCTGTGGCTTGCCTTCTTTGCTTGTGCGAACCAGACAAAAAATCTTGTTGGCGTGATGGGCGTGGGTCGTCCAAATCTTGCTGCCATTGACACTGTAATCGTCGCCTGTCCGGACGGCGGTCGTTTTGAGATTGGCAAGGTCGGAACCGGCATTGGGCTCTGAAAACCCCTGGCAATAATAATCCTCACCATTAAGAACCCGTGGCAGGAGCCTTTCCTTCTGTTCTTGCGTGCCAAACGTATAAACCACGGGGCCGAACAGCTTGAGGCTGAGGATCGGCAGGGAAGGCGCACCTGCTTCTGCGCATTCCTTTTCAAAAATATAGCGCTGGATCGGCGTCCATCCGGGCCCGCCATATTCCGTTGGCCACTGGTAAGACAGCCAGCCCTTTTCATTCAGGATGGCTTCCCATTCGCGGCCGATATCGGGCTCGACAAAAACCGTGGAGCATGCCGCGGCCCCTTCGCGCATATGATCGCTCAGATTTTCATCGAGAAAAGCCCTGACCTCGGCCCGAAAGGCTTCGTCGGATTCACTAAAAGACAACTGCATGGCGCTTACCTCTGCAAAATGGTAACGGCCGAGACGCCGGGCGCCCCGTAGACGTGGGAGTAGGCAGTCTTTGGCATACCCGGTACCTGACGATCGCCAGCATCGCCCCTGAGCTGCACAACATTTTCATAGACCTGACGTAAGCCGGACGCCCCGATCGGTTCGCCGCACGCAATACATCCACCGTCGGTGTTCACCGGCAGGGCACCATCAATCTCGGTGCGACCTTCGCTGAGCCAGGCTTCCTGATCGCCATCCTCGCAGAATCCGTTTTCAGCCATATGCATGATTTCCGCGCCGGCCTCGGTATCCTGCAGCTGGGCAATATCGATTTCGCCGGGGCCGACCCCAGCAATATCATAGGCATCCCGTGAAGCAATATTGGTGGCCGATCCGCCACGCTCAATATCAATGGACGGCGCAAACACCTCGAAAGAGCCGGGCGGGCGCGTGCGCATTGTTGCGGCCTTGAGCCGGATCATCGACTTGCCCAGCTGGCGCGCCCGGTCCTCGCTGGCAAGCACCAGCGCAACGCCGCCCTCGCCGGGGGAGCAGAACATATATTTTGTATAAGGATCGCTGACCATCGGGCCGTTCATGATCTCGTCGAGGCTGACCGGTTCGCGGCGCCAGGCGTGGGGCGTTCTTGCGCCGTTTCGAAAGGCCTTTTCAGACACCCGGCCGAGGGTCGTTGCTGAAATGCCGTTGAGATGCATGTAGCGACGCATCTTCATGGCAAAAAACTGTGTGGTCAGCATATACCCAGCCTCGCCATACCAGTCGGGCAGGTTGTATTCGGCCGGCAAGGCGTTGAAAGCCCCGCGGGGATGTTTGTCAAACCCCACGGCAATCCCGAGATCAAACTCGCCGGCCTTCACCGTTGTTGCCGCCGAGAACAGGGCTGACCCCCCGGTTGCACAACCATTCTTGACGTTGATGAACTGGATACCGGTAAACCCAAGCCGGTCCACCATGGTGTCGGCAGCCCCGGACGCGTCGGAGCCGCCATAGGCAAACTGGATATCACGCCACGCCACGCCCGCATCCCGAAGCGCTTCGTGAACGGCGAAAATGCCCTGATCCATGCCACTGACGCCATCGGTACGGCCAAAGCGGTGAATCCCAATCCCGACAATAACCGGATCGCTCATGTAACCTGCTCCCTTTTGACCGGGGCAAAGGCGTGAATCATGACCGGCGCGCCGCCCTGACCCGATGTGAATGGGATAAACTTAAGTGTCACCGGCATGCCGATTTTTATTGCGTCAAAGGCAACATCAACCAGACGCGCTTCAACGATGACCTCGCCCGGCAATTCCACATAGGCGACCGCATAGGGTTCGAAATCCTCCGGGCCAGCATAAGGCGGCGTTTTTGGCCGGAATCGCTGGATCGTAAACGACCAGACCGTTCCCTCGCGCGAAAGTGGCACCGGTTCGAACAGATTACCCGGCGGGCACGGAAAGACAATCCGGCCGGACCCGCGGCCTCGCCCGCTTAACAGCCGGGGCCAATCCGCGTCCGTGTATATGCCCTCAGCGATCGGCGTCATCGCCGCCTGCTCCTTTTGACTGCCCAGTTGCGATCATGCCGCGACAGCACAAAAAACGTGACTCCTCAAAACGATAGGGCCGGAATTTACCTGTCGGGCTTTGAGCTTGTGTCGGGGGCCGCCAGATCCCCCAATGACGGTCAGCCGTGAAAGACCGCGTCACCATGCGTGACTTCAAAAAGCAATCGGTCGCTGTTACATACACGAAATGACAGTTCTTATCGAAACCAGTCTGACAGCCCCGGCCCCCCGGGGTGCGCAGACGCGCCACCCTGAGAAACAAAAACGCCCGGATTCCCCAGTCCAGCGCAAACCGGACTGGATCCGGGTTAAAGCACCGCTCTCCAAGGGCTACCGACAGACGCACGCAATCGTTCATGAGAAGGGGTTGCATACGGTTTGCGAGGAAGCGGCTTGTCCGAATATTGGCGAGTGCTGGGAGAAAAAGCACGCAACCATGATGATCATGGGTGATACCTGCACGCGTGCATGTGCCTTTTGCAATGTCAAAACCGGGAAACCGGCACCGCTTGATCCCGCCGAGCCCGAAAAGGTCGCCGAGGCTGTCGCCGAAATGGGTCTCAACCACGTGGTGATCACCTCCGTGGATCGCGATGATCTGGTGGACGGGGGCGGTCGGCATTTTGCCGAGGTCATCAGGGCGATCCGCGCAAAGAGTGACACAACGACGATCGAAATTCTGACACCTGACTTTCTGCGCAAGGATGGTGCGGCTGAAATCGTAATCGATGCGCGGCCGGATGTTTTTAACCACAATCTGGAAACGGTACCCCGGCTCTATCTGAGTGTGCGTCCGGGCGCGCGATATTATCATTCCCTCCGGCTGCTTGAACGGGTCAAGGAACGCGATCCGGCCATGTTTACAAAGTCCGGTATCATGGTCGGGCTCGGCGAAAGCCGGGAAGAGGTCATGCAGGTCATGGATGATATGCGTTCGGCAGGGATCGATTTCATCACGATCGGCCAGTATCTCCAGCCAACGCGCAAACACGCAGCGATTGATCGCTTTGTGACCCCGGAAGAGTTTGTCTCCTATGAGACCCTGGCCCGCGCCAAGGGTTTTCTGATGGTTTCGGCGAGCCCGCTGACGCGATCGTCGCACCATGCAGGCGAGGATTTTGCCCGGTTGAAAGCGGCTCGTGCGGCGATGATTTCAGGCTGATACCCAATTCCCTCATCAAAAGCGCAAGTCGACAATGCCAAAGCGAACGGTATAGACGCTGTCAGTAAAATAAATAAGAAACGCAATGACGAAACGCTCTGCTACCCACAAGGTCCCGTTTTCTGCCGAACGGATGTTTGCGCTTGTCGCCGATATTGAGAAATATCCGGCGTTTGTGCCACACTGCAAAAATTTGCGGGTTCTCCGGCAGACAGAAAACAACGGGGTGCAGACAGTGCTCGCCGAAATGATCGTGCAATACAAGGTATTCCGTGAACGGTTCAAATCCGAGGCGGTGATTGATTCTGACGCCTTGACGATCCGTACCCGCTATCGCGACGGCCCGGTTCGCAAGCTGCATAATTTCTGGCGGTTTGAAAATCTGGCCGATGGCGGATCGGTGATTCATTTCGATATTGAGTTCGAGTTCAAGAACATTGTCATGCAGCAACTCAGTAATGTTGTTTTTGACCGGGCGTTCGCGCGCATGTCCGAAGCCTTTGTCGATCGTGCTTATGATATTTATGGACACAATCCAGAGCCTAAAAAGGCAGTAACCGGCTAACGGAGAGAAAAAAATGGCGAAGATCGGGTTTGTTGGTCTAGGAAATATGGGCGGGCCTATGGCCGCAAATCTGGCCAGGGCAGGGCATGAGGTTCATGTTTTTGATCTTTCCGCGGAGGCGCTGAACAAAGCAGGCGAGGCGGGGTGCCATCCCGGCAAAACAATTGGCGCAGCTGTGGCGGGTGCGGAAGGTATTGTCACCATGTTGCCGGCTGGCAAGCATGTCATGGCTGTTTATGACGGCGAAGACGGTGTATTCGCTCATGCCGCCCCCGGCACTCTTTTTATCGATAGCTCAACCATTGATGTCGAAGCCGCACGGCGGGTCTCGTCACTTGCTGCCGACAGAGGCTTTGCCATGGTGGATGCACCCGTCTCCGGCGGTGTGGCCGCGGCAACCGCCGGCACGCTGACCTTTATGGTCGGAGGGACAATGGATGCTTTTCAAAGGGCGCGTTCGATCCTTGAGGCCATGGGAAAGAATATCTTTCATGCCGGCGATTCCGGAAATGGTCAGGTGGCGAAGATCGCCAACAACATGCTCCTTGGTGCGACAATGATTGCAACCTGTGAGGCCTTCAATCTCGCAGGCAAGCTGGGCCTTGATGCGCAGACCTTTTTTGACATCGCGTCAACGGCGTCCGGGCAGAGCTGGTCGATGACAAGCTACTGCCCGGCGCCCGGACCTGTCCCGAATGCACCATCGAACAGGGATTACCAGCCGGGCTTTGCCGCAGGGATGATGCTCAAGGATTTACGGCTTGCTCAGGAGGCAGCCCATGCGGCGAGAGCATCAACCCCACTCGGCGCGCAGGCCGAAGCGCTTTACGCCCTGATGGAAAGTGCGGGCCATGATAATCTTGATTTTTCCGGGATAATGAAGCTGATCGACGGGTCGCTCTGACGCCGAGCGCGCTCCACACAGTCAGACGACCGCCATGCGCCACGCCATTACTACCGCAAAAATCAACAGCGGAATTTCGCGGATATAGGAAATCCGGACATATCGCCCTGTCAGCCACCAGGCAACAGGCAGGGACGCCACGCCCGCAAGGGTCGAGAAGACAATCGCTGTACGAATATCGGTGAAATAGTAAATGATTGGCACACCAACCATCATCCAGATTGTGGGCCCCAGAACCATAAGGACAAAAACATCACTTCGTCCCGCAGCAAGCAGTAGATTATTCAGAACCCGGTAGGGCAGTAATAAGACTGTTGTCATAAGCAGGACCAGATAGGTGCCGACGTCAGCAAAATCCTCAGTATAAAGGACACCGAAAATCGGTTTGATCAGGAATAGCCCTGCAATGTATAGGCCGACGAAAGCAACATCGAGGGGAAGCCGCAAACGGTAATAGGCGCGGGTGAGGTTGTCAGGTCGCAGCCGGAAGACTTCGGAAAGCGATGGAAATGCGACACGGGCCATGATCCGGTCTGTGAGCAGCAGTGCCCCGGAGATCCAGATGGTCGCGATGGCATAGAGGCCAAAGTCACCGCGCGGCATGATTGTCCCGAAGACAAACTGATCCCCGCGTTGCATCAGAAAACCGAGAAATGACGCAAGCAGCAGCCATTTACCGAAGCTGAAAATTTCATTGAAACAGGACCGGTCAAACCGAAACCGCATCGGCGGGGCCTGCAGAAAGATATGCGATGCAACGGCGAGCAAGGCACTCGTGGCGATCATGCCGATCGCGAGGGAAAAGGCGCCTGCACCCGCCATCACTGCGGCGATCATGACAAGAATCCCAAACAGTTGGCAGGTGAGTTCCAGCCCGATGACCGGACCGAGCCGCATATCGCGCTCGTAAAGCGGAACGCTGACAGATTTGAAGCAATCCACAATGACATTGACGGCGACAAGCAAAACAAAAGCCGGCAGACGCGGGTCGCTCCAGACCGAGCCGACAGGAAAGCTTCCTTTGCGCTCAAGGACAAACACAAGACCGGCGCCAATCACCAGGGCAAGCGCAATCAAAAACCCCCGCACGATCTGGACAACCCACGCGGTTGTGAGAAAGGCCGGGTCGGCTCCCTTCGGGCTTCGAATGATGCTGGGTGAAAGCCCGAGGTCCGACAACATGATGAGGAGCATCTGAAGCGAAAAGGCAATCGACATCAGGCCAAACGCCTCCTGCGCAAGGAGCCGGGTCATAACCAGATTGGAGGCCAGACGCATGATCTGGCTAAGGCCATAACCGCCCAGTGACCAGGCGCCCCCTGTTAAAACCCGCCGGATCAGACTGGGTGCCGGTCCTGGCGCGGTGCCTGTCGGCTCGGCTGAAGCCGGGACGATGGAGGGATCGGGTTGCGTCATGATATTGCGTTGCGTTGGTGCCCTTTCGGCGTCAATAGCGCTTTCCGGAGCTGGTTTAGGATGTCAGTCGTTAAAACTGCTTTGCAGATCAGCCTCAGGGGTGAAAGCCATCTCCGATGCTTTGACCTGCGCGTTGATTGGCAGCAGGAACCCGGCTAGGCAACACTTAGTGCATGTTCTGAGGACCCGGCAATCGTGGTAAATTCGGTCAAGGCCCTGATCCTGATCCTGCCGATGATTATCGGGACCTTTGTGCTCGCGCAGATGATTTTCAGGGACATTGTTGCGCCGCAGCGGATGGCCATTTGGCGGAACATTTTCATTCTGATCACACTCATCTGTTTTCTGGTTCCCAATTTCTGGCTGATGATCGCCTGTGTCGCCTTCCTGCTGATCGTCATTATATTTGCCCGGATCGAGACCAATCTACCGGCCCTGTTCATGTTGCTTGTCTGCGCATTGCCGCCACGGGCTGCGGAGATCCCCGGGATAGGCGGGATCAATTACTTTTTTGCCCTGTCGCCGCAAATGCTCATGCAGATGATCATTCTCGGGGCGGCTCTCATGATGACAAGCCGCATTTTTGCCAAAAGCCGCGGCGGGCTGTCGACGGACGCCTTCATGGCACTCTATGCGTTTATGGTGATCGCACTAGCCTTCCGGGATACGAGCCTCACAGACGGTCTTCGTGCGATATGGATGCTTCTGATCACGGTGCTTTTGCCTTATCTTATCTTTAGTCGCTGGCCAAAATCACCTGATGAAATCCGGGTGATGGTCGTTGCGCTGGTCGTGCCGGTTGCGGCGCTGGCCTTGTCGAATATCCCTGAGGTTATCCTGAGCTGGCATTTCTATGCCATGCCAGCGGAACGCTGGCACGGCTATCTGCTGGCTGGATATCTTGAGAGGGGCGGTCTTCAGCGCGCCTATGCATCGACCCTCGGACCCATTGTCTGGGGCTATGTTGTGATGGTCGCGATGACCTACAGTTATACCCTGTTTAATCGGGGGCCGGCAAATCTGCTTGTAGCGGCCGGCATTTTGTGTCTTGCCGGTGGACTGCTCCTGTCATTTTCGCGCGGGCCCTGGATGGGGGCGACGATTGCCACCGCGCTGTATGTGTTGACCGGACCAAAAGGCCTGTCGCGCGGTATGATGGTGGGCGCAGCGTCGGTCATAGGGCTCGCTTTTCTGGCGATCACGCCGCTTGGCAACAAGATCTTTGGGTTTCTCCCATTCTTCGGCGGCGAAATCGGCGAGAGCGAAAACCTCGATTATCGTGCGCGGCTATTTGAAAACGGTATGCGGGTGATTCGCGAAAACCCGCTTTTCGGATCGACAAACTATCTCGAACACCCGCTTATGGTGGAACTGTTCCAGGGCCAGGGCATTATCGACCTGGTCAACACCTACATTCAGGTCGGGCTTGGCTACGGGTTTGTCGGGATTTTTCTATTTGTGATGATCCTCGCGTCGGCGCTCTGGTCGGCGCTCCGTGCGCAGGCGATGACCCGCCAAACCGACCCGCAATTTTCTGCGATTGCACGCGCCGGCTTTGCCTCGATGGTGGGCATGATGGCGGTCATTGCCACCATGAGTAATGTTTATCAGGTCGAGATCTTTTATTGGACATTCGCCGGGCTGTGCGTCGGAATGCGGCGGGTCGCCGAGACGGCGAGCGCGCCGCAAGCCCAGACGACAGCCATCCCTGAAAATCAGCCAACCGAGAATGACGCCTACTCACCGGCCATGTCGATGCGCGCGGCCCGGGAACAACAACGCGCCGCCCGTGAAACGGCGCGCGCGGCCATGCTTGCCGATGGCTTCGACGCCAAGAAGCGCGCAGCCCTCAGAAAGTCCCTGCCGCCGCATCTTCGACAATATGTCGGTTCATCCGAAGACAAAGGCTAGACTGCGTTTACTTTTTGTTGAATCAAAACGCAGTCCAGATTTTTCAGGGGTCGCGCGTTCGAAACCGCTCTAACAAGCCGGTCGCTCGCTCAGACTGAGTGGCTTAACCAGATTTGCCTTTCGCCCGTTCGATCGCTTCGGTGATAAGGCGCCGAGCCGTGTTGCGATCCTGCCAGCCGCCGAGCTTGACCCACTTTCCCGGTTCCAGGTCCTTGTAATGCTCGAAGAAGTGCTCGATCTGCTGGCGCGATATTTCCGGCAAATCGGTGAAGTCATGCACATTGTCATAGCGTTTTGTCGTGCTTGGCGCGGGAACAGCAATGATCTTTTCATCCTGCCCCGAATTGTCCTCCATGATCAGAACACCGATGGGACGACAATTGATCACGCAGCCCGGCACAAGCGGGCGGGTATTTGAGATCAGCACGTCAATCGGGTCGCCATCATCGGACAGGGTATGCGGGACAAAACCGTAATTTCCGGGATAGGACATCGACGTATACAAGAACCGGTCAACCACCAGCGTGCCTGCATCCTTGTCCATCTCATATTTTATCGGATGACCGCCAACCGGCACCTCGACAATTACATTGACGTCTTCAGGGGGATTTGTCCCGATGCTGATCGCTTCAATACGCATGGTCTCTCCTGTGCGCTTCAAACCTGCTTTTTCGACTTGCGTCTCTTTTTGGTTGTCTTTTGCCGTCCCTTGGCAGCTTCTTCCCCGATGCCGGCTCTTGATCCCGCGTTTTTTCGCCCATTATTGCTGCCACTTCTGGTTTTCAGCTGTTTCGGCTCACTCAGAAGCTCAAAAACCAAGCCCCCTTCAACAGGCGCGGCCTCCTGAAGACAAACCTGAACCGGCTGGCCAAGCTGATAATAGCGCTGGGACCGAATGTCGATGACGCGGTTCATTTCCTCATCAAACCGCCAGTTCCGTCCCGGCAGCGACCGCATCGGCACAAATCCGTCCGCGCCGGTCTGGTCAAGCATGACGAAAAGCCCGAACCGGGTCACACCGCGAATACGGGCCGAGAATTCTGCACCGACCCGGTCACTCAGATAGTCGGACAGGTAACGGTCGACGGTTTCGCGTTCGGCCATCATCGCCCGGCGTTCCAGGTTTGAGATATCGCCGGCAATGCTCTCCAGCCGGTCGCTTTCGGCACGTATTTGCCCACCTGCTCCCAGCGAAAACGCCTTCACAAGGGCACGGTGCACGGTGAGGTCGGCATAACGGCGGATCGGGGAGGTAAAATGGGCATATTTGGCCAGGTTCAGCCCGAAATGGCCAAGGTTCTCCGTTGCATAAACGGCCTGTTTCTGGGTTCTCAGAATAACATCTGAAATCATCTCCTTTTCATCGCGTTGTGATGCAATCTTAAGGACTTGGTTGAAGTGTTGCGGACGCACGGAGCCACCCTTGATCAGGGTGTAGTCAAGGGTCTGCAGATAGGTGCGGACCTGTTCCAGTTTTTCGGGATCAGGCGTGTCGTGGACGCGGTAAACCAGAGGCAGTTTGGCTTTCTCCAGTGCCTCCGCAGCGGCGACATTGGCCATGATCATAAATTCCTCGATCAGTCGGTGGGCATCGAAGCGATCCCGCACGGCGACGTCGTCCACGAGGCCATGCTGGCCCAGCAATATCTTCCGCTCGGACAATTCCAGATCCAGCGGGGCGCGTTTTGCCCGCTCTTTCAGGCGAACCTTGAAAGCCGCATAGGCTTCCAGGACCGCGTCGCGAACCGCCGGAGATGGGCCGGTACCGCCGTCGATGATGGCCTGCGCCTCCTCATAGGAGAGCTTTGCCTGGGACCGCATCATCGCGCGCATGAATCGGTGGCCGCGAAGGCGTCCGTTCCGGTCCATCGTCATTTCCACGGCAAGGCAGGGGCGGTCTTCGTGTTCGCGCAGGGAACACAGATCGTTTGAAAGGCTCTCCGGCAGCATAGGCACGACCCGGTCCGGCAGATAGACGGAGTTTCCGCGTTTGAGCGCCTCGCGATCAAGCGCGGAACCAGGGCGCACAAACCAGCTGACATCGGCAATCGCCACCACAACCCGGTAGCCGCCTTCATTTTTCGGGTCGTCGTCCTTCCATGCTGCAACGGCGTCGTCATGGTCCTTGGCATCATGAGGATCAATGGTGAGGAGCGGCAATTCACGCAGATCGTCGCGTCCCCTTCTCGTGGGAAACGTCGCTTCCGCCGCTTCGTCCAGAACCTCGCCAGGGAAATCGATTGGGATATCGTAGCCGGCAAGGGCGATCAGAGAATAGGCGCCGGGCTCTTCCATATTGCCGGCAATCTCGATGATTTTTGCAGCTTCACTGCCACGCTGGCGTCCGTTTGAAGGGGTGATCCAGACGAGATCGCCATCTTCCGCGCCTTTCCGGTCAGCCTTGTCGATCCGGTATATCCCTTTTTCCTTGCGGTCCACGGGCCTCGCCACAGCGCCGCCCCGATTGACCTCAAGAACGGCCAGGAGCTTGGCTTTGTCTTCCCCGATCTTGCGAATGATACTCGCCTCGACGCTGGCCCCAACGCTGGCCCCAACGCTG
>CAYSMJ010000064.1:13185-14350 GCA_964432075.1 uncultured Caulobacterales bacterium
GATCTTGCGAATGATACTCGCCTCGACGCTGGCCCCAACGCTGGCCCCAACGCTGTCATCGGCGTTGCCAACAATCCGCACAAGGAACCGATCGCCTTTACCTGGCATCGGTTTGTGTTTGGCGGCGCGTGCGGCAGGAATGACGATGGCAGGCAGATCATTCTGTTTGACAAGACGCTTTTCCGTCGGCTGGCAGAAGAGGTCGCCATGATCATCGACATCGCTGATCCGCACTGGCAGGACCGGCGGCAGCTTTCCATCCATTGATCTGTTTTCCGACCCCCGGCTCATCGACCGGCGGCGCCGTTTCGCGGGACGGAAGACAACCCCTCAGCCGCACGATGCATGCGACCGATGGCCTTGTAGTGGGGACGGGATAAGCTCAACATGGCAGAGGCTATGGCGCGTTTCGTACAAAAAATCGAGTATTCGTTTGTTTCATGGCTTTTGGCGGCATCCCGGTGGATGTTTTTATGCATTCCGACGATGTCGGCCTTAGCGAGCGGATCGGGAATGGTCAGGAGGGTCGAGGCACCAATCTGCGAATTTTCGAGGCCGTGGGAAAGCTTGAAGAGCCGATCCTGATCATCAGTACAAATCTGTTACGCGATGGGGATTTAATCCCTGATTTGCCTGCCGGACAGATTTTCCTTCGCGCCAACCGCAAACAGAGGACGCCAACACGCCGACGGTGTCGTTACGTCCGCATTGGCGATCTTGACATACAGTGTTTCTGATCGATGCCATGCCTCACTTTTTCGCAGCCAGCGCCTTGGCCTGTTCGACCCAGGCTTCGCGTTCAATCCGGCCGGGAAAGTTGATCTGATCATTGATCCGTTCAACATCGGCGTCGGTCCAGGCGGCGATCTGGTCGAAACGGCGCACGTCAAGCGCCTTGAGTTTTTGTTCGAGCACGGCGCCGATCCCTTTAATTTTTTGCAGATCGTCACCGTCGGCGATTGTCTCTTTTGCGTCCGCGCTCGCACCCGCAGCGGGGGAGGGCGCAGGGACTGACGGGCCCTCCGGGACCAGATCGTCGTCGAGACCGGAAAGACCAATCTCTTCCGTTTTGACGGGTTCGGCGTGGGGCTCAGGGGCAGGAGCAGGTCCTGTTTGCGAGGCAGGCGCGCGGTCTAGCGCTGGCGCCGTTTCAGCAGATGGGCCA
>CAYSMJ010000065.1:0-4122 GCA_964432075.1 uncultured Caulobacterales bacterium
GGTTACACGTGAGCTTCGCGCTGCGCAACATATGAAAATCGTTTCGCTCGCACCGGAAGTGCTCTGAGGCGCAGGGCGGACAGGACAAGGACAGATCGCTATGGCGGCAAAAATCAAGAAAGGGGACAGGGTCATCGTGCTGGCGGGCAAGGACCGCGGCGCGGAAGGTGACGTTTTGTCGGTACACCCCAAGGAAGATCGGGTGACGGTATCGGGCGTCAATATGATCCGGCGTCACCAGAAGCCGCAGCCAGGCCAGGATGGCGGGATCATCACCCGCGAAGCCAAGCTGCATATTTCGAATGTTGCACTCAAGGATCCGTCAACAGCCAAGCCGACCCGGGTCGGGTTCAAGGTACAGGAAGACGGCACCAAGGTCCGCGTGGCCAAGGCGTCGGGTGAGGTTATCGATGTCTGAAACGATCGCTGATAATTATGTTCCCCGCTTGAAAACGCTCTATCACGAGACGATCCGGGGCAAGATGAACGAGGCGTTTTCCTACGCCAATGTCATGCAGATGCCGAAGCTTGACAAGGTCGTGATTAATCTCGGCGTCGGTGATGCCGTCAACGACCGTAAGGCGGTCGAGGCCGCCTATGGTGATCTGATGAAAATTGCCGGCCAGAAACCGGTGATCACAAAAGCCAAGAAGTCGATTGCGGGGTTCAAGCTGCGTGACGGGATGCCGATCGGCGTCAAGGTCACGCTGAGAAAAGATCGGATGTATGAATTCCTCGATCGTCTGATCACGATCGCCCTGCCACGGGTTCGGGACTTCCGTGGACTGAATGGCAAGAGCTTTGATGGCCGGGGCAATTATGCGATGGGCCTGAAGGAACAGATCGTGTTTCCGGAAATCGATTACGACAAGGTCGACAAAATTCGGGGCATGGACATCGTTGTCTGCACGACGGCAAACAATGACGATGAGGCAAAGGCCTTGCTGAAGGAATTCAACTTTCCGTTCCGCAATTAGGACGGGTGATTTGGCTGTCGCGACGGGTCTTTCGTCGGGGTGGCGGGTGTTTAAGCAAACCGGACGGAGCCAGGTCCGACAGGCGGAAACCGGCTCTCAAGGAGGATGACGAATGGCAAAAAAGGCAATGGTCGAGCGGGACCTCAAGCGGCGGAGGCTGGCCGAAAAGTATGCGGCCAAGCGCGAAGCCCTGAAAGAGCTTATGCGCAATGAAAATGCGCCGGCTGATGAAAAATTCATGGCGGCGCTGAAACTGGCGGAGTTGCCCCGCAACTCCTCAAAGACGCGGATCCGCAATCGCTGTCTCGTAACGGGTCGGCCGCGCGGCTATTACCGCAAATTGAAAATGTCGCGGATTGCGCTGCGGCAGTTGGGCTCGGAAGGTAAGATTCCGGGTCTTGTAAAGTCTAGCTGGTAAGAAAGGGATCAGACGATGACCATTACCGATCCCGTTGGCGATTTGATCACCCGGATCCGCAATGCCCAGATGCGGCGTTACGAAACCATGAGTGTTCCCGCTTCCAAGCTGCGTGCCTGGGTCCTCGATGTGCTTCAGGATGAAGGCTATATTCGTGGCTATACCCGTGTCGAGGAAGACGGCAGAAAGCCGGTCCTTGAGGTGGAACTGAAATATTATGAAGGTGCGCCCGTCATCCAGTCGATCAAACGGGTTTCAAAGCCGGGCCGTCGTGTCTATTCCTCCGTATCCGACTTGATGCCGGTGCGGAACGGGCTTGGAATTTCGATTGTGTCGACGCCAAAGGGCGTGATGTCCGATTCGGCGGCACGCGATGCCAATGTTGGCGGTGAAGTTTTGTGTCAGGTCTATTAAGGCCGGACATGGCGAAATATTAGGACGAGGATAAGGGTTATGTCCCGTATCGGAAAAAGGCCGGTTCCCGTGGTGAGCGGGGTGACTGTCACTGTTGAGGGGCAGACCGTGAAGGCCAAGGGCCCCAAGGGTGAACAGGAATTCATGGTCAATGATCTCTGCCGGGTTGCCATGGCAGAAGATGGCGTTACCGTCACGCCGGTTGACCAGTCAAAACCCGCACGGTCGATGTGGGGCATGAGCCGGACCCAAATTGCCAATCTGATTGATGGCGTCAGCAACGGGTTTTCGCGAAAACTGGAGCTTGTTGGTGTTGGCTATCGGGCCCAGATGAAGGGGTCTTCGCTCAGCCTGGCGCTCGGATATTCCCATGACATTGATTATCCGGTGCCCGACGGGATCAAGATTGAAGCCCCGAAGCCAACGGAAGTTGTGATTTCCGGGATCAGCAAACAACGCGTCTGCCAGGTCGCGGCAGAGATTCGCGATTTCCGGCCGCCTGAGCCTTACAAAGGCAAGGGCATCAAGTACGAAGACGAATATATCTTCCGCAAGGAAGGCAAGAAGAAGTAGTGCGGTTGATCCGTGTTCTGCACGGATATCACGTATCAAGGAAGCCTGTTATGGTCGATACAATTAAAACAAAATTGAAACAGCGTGGCGGGCGAGTTCGCGCCAAGCTTAAGCGGGTCAATTCCGGTCGGCCGCGACTTTCAGTTTTTCGCTCATCTAAAAATATCTCGGTCCAGCTGATTGACGACAAGGCTGGCCATACGATTGTGTCGGCATCGACGCTGGAGCCGGATGTTCTGAAGAACGTCGCCAAGGGCTCGAATGTTGAGGCGGCGACGGCGATTGGAAAGCTGGTTGCCGACAGGGCCATGGAAAAGGGCATCAAGGATGTTGTTTTTGACCGCGGCGGGTATCGGTTTCATGGCCGGGTCAAAGCTGTGGCCGAAGCGGCCCGCGAAGCGGGATTGAATTTCTAAACGGACGGAACGGCGGCAAAGGTCCGTCTTGAGGAGCAGGTATTATGGCGCGAGAAGAAAGACGCGGCCGCGGCCGGAACCGGGATCGCGACGAGGAACGCGACGAGTTTGTTGACAAGCTTGTTGCCATCAATCGTGTGGCGAAAGTGGTCAAAGGCGGCAAGAATTTCGGGTTTGCAGCCCTTGTTGTGGTTGGCGACCAGAAGGGCCGTGTCGGCTTTGGCAAGGGCAAGGCACGCGAGGTTCCGGAAGCCATCCGCAAGGCCAGCCAGGAAGCCAAACGCAATTTAATCCGTGTACCCCTGCGCGAAGGGCGGACATTGCACCATGATGGCTATGGGCATCACGGGGCGGGCAAGGTTGTTTTGCGGGCCGCTCCGCCGGGAACCGGTATTATTGCCGGCGGTCCGATGCGCGCGATCTTTGAAACGGTCGGCATCCAGGATGTGGTGGCCAAGTCCCTCGGCACGGCCAATCCCTACAATATGGTCCGGGCAACGATCGATGCTCTGAAGCACCAGACAAGTCCGCGATCGATTGCAGCGAAGCGCGGCAAGAAGGTCTCTGAGATCATTGTCCGTCGGGTGAGCGAGACACCGGCCGCCAACGCGGAGCTTGCTGCCACCGATGGCAATGGTGCTGAAGCGGTTGCCGAAGGAGCGTAATCAATGGCCGAGAAGAAAACCCTCAAAGTCCGCCAGACCGGTAGCCCGATTCGGCGACCGCAGGATCAGCGCGCAACCCTTGTGGGGCTTGGGCTGAACAAGGTGGGCCGTGTCCGTGAACTGGAGGATACGCCTGCCGTGCGCGGCATGATCCGCAAGGTGTCACACATGGTTGAGGTGATCGGGGAGTAACCCGGCCCCCTTTCCCAATATTTAAGGCGAGGCGGTAGGTAAACCGTCGAAAGTCGAGGAAAATCATGAAACTGAACGAACTTTCTGATAATCCGGGTGCGCGCAAGGAGCGCAAACGTGTCGGTCGCGGCATTGGATCGGGTGTTGGCAAAACTGGTGGCCGTGGCGTCAAGGGCCAGAAGTCGCGCTCCGGCGTTTCGGGAATTCGCGCCTATGAAGGCGGGCAGATGCCGCTTTATATGCGCTTGCCAAAACGCGGCTTTAACAAGCCGAACCGCCTGAAATTTGTCGAGCTGAATATTGGCCGTCTGCAACAGGCGATAGATTCGGGGCGGGTCGACGCCGGCCAGCCGATCACCGTCACGTCGCTTGTCGAGACGGGTGTTGTTCGCCGGGCGCATAGCGGGTTGCGGGTGCTCGGCACCGGGGAGTTGAAGGCGAAAATCGCGATCGAGGCGGTCCACGTT
>CAYSMJ010000065.1:4132-13907 GCA_964432075.1 uncultured Caulobacterales bacterium
TACCTGCTGGTGAATGAATACGGCAATAATGGCGTTTCGGAAGGCGCGAAATCGGCGATTGAAAAGGCCGGTGGCAGCGTCACGATTGTTGAGGTTGGCAGGGCATCTGGCGCGGCGGCGGCGGACGCCGGGAACGGGTTTGGCGATGACATTGACATGATCGTTTTGATTGATGGGATCGGCCCGAAAACGGAAGAAACGCTGAAGGCCGGGGGGATTACAAAGCTCACCCAGTTTGCAAATATGGCCGAAGACACCCGTAATGCGATGCTGGAAAATCTCGGCCTTGATGACGAAGCCAGGTCACAGGAGTGGCTGGTCCAGGCACAGGAAATGATCTCTGGCAAGCCGCCCCGGGCCAAGGTCGACCAGGCGCTGGTCAAAAAAATTCGGGCTGGTAAGGCCTGAGGCGGGTCTGATGCTTGATCGCGGCGTGATCGCGGTCATATGCATCTGGCATAACAAGACCCGAGAGGTCTCGTTGGGTTTGGGTCCGGAAGGGTCAGCGTCTCTGACGAAGGTCGGATTGAAACGCATTGGCCTGCCGGGCAAAGTGGTCCGGTTCGCTGATAAGGTGGTTTCGTTTGCGGGCAGGGCTTCGCGGTTCGGCCAGCGCCGGATGAAAATGATCGGAAAGACACGACAATGACGTCCGCAGCAGAACAGTTTGCTTCCAATATCTCGTTTTCGTCCTTCGCCAAGGCGGAAGAGCTGAAAAAACGGATCCTGTTTACGCTGGGGGCCCTGATTGTTTATCGACTGGGGACTTTTGTCCCGATTCCGGGGATCAATCCGGAGGCGTTTGCCCAGCAATTTCAGAACCAGTCCGGCGGTCTTCTGGCCACGCTGAACATCTTTGCCGGTGGCGCCGTGGAACGCATGGCGATTTTTGCGCTGAACATCATGCCATATATCTCAGCGTCGATCATCATGCAGCTGATGACCGCAGTCCTGCCGTCACTCGAAGCCATCAAGAAAGAGGGTGAACAGGGGCGCCGCCAGATTAATCAGTATACGCGCTACCTGACGGTTCTGCTTGCCACTGTTCAGGGCTTTTTCATCGCTAATCAGCTGCAATCGGGTGCTGGTGGCGGCGTGCCGGTTGTGGCTGATCCGGGGCCATTCTTCCTGTTTACAACGGTCGTCACGCTGGTTGGCGGGGTGATGTTTCTGCTTTGGCTGGGCGAGCAGATTACCGCCCGCGGTATCGGCAATGGGGTTTCGCTGATCATTTTTGCCGGGATTGTCGCGGAATTGCCGCGCGCTTTTGTTGGTCTTCTCGATCAGGGTCGGGCCGGCGGGCTGCCGCCGGGTGTTGTGGTTGCGGTCATTGCGCTGGCACTGCTGCTGATTGCCTTTGTGGTGTTAGTGGAGCGCTCGCAGCGTCGGCTTCTTGTCCAGTATCCGCGTCGCCAGGTGGGCAACCGGATGACCCAGGGGGAAAAATCTCACCTGCCGCTAAAGCTGAATATTTCCGGGGTAATTCCGCCGATCTTTGCCTCGTCCATCCTGCTTTTGCCGGTCACGATGACCCAGGCCGTGGGCGAGAACTCACCTGAATGGTTACAAACCGTGGCGACCCTGTTTTCGCCGGGCCAGCCCCTCTATATTCTCACTTATGGCGTCGGGATCGTGTTGTTTGCCTTCGTCTACACCTCGGTCGTCTTCAACACCGAGGATGTGGCCGATAATCTCAAGAAGAATGGCGGGTTCATCCAGGGGTACAGACCGGGCGCGCGGACCGCAGATTATCTGGATTATGTGGTCACGCGGCTTACGGTCATCGGCGCAGCCTATCTTGCCTTTGTCTGTCTGCTGCCGGAGATTTTGCGGCTCAACTACCCGTCCGTGCCGGTTTACATCGGAGGCACGTCGCTGCTGATTGTCGTGTCGGTGACCCTTGATACCGTTGGCCAGATTCAGGGCCATCTTGTTGCGCAACAATATGAAAGCCTGATCAAGAAATCGAAGCTGAGGGGAGGGCGCAGGCAATGATCCTGATACTTCTGGGGCCGCCCGGTGCGGGCAAGGGCACACAAGCCAAACGGCTGGTCGAGGAATACGGTATCCCGCAATTGTCGACTGGTGACATCCTGCGTAAGGAAATTGCCGATGGCACGCCGCTCGGCAAGCAGGCCAGGGAAATCATGGACCGCGGTGATCTTGTGGCTGATGACATTATTAAGGGCATGATTACCGAACGGATCAAAAAACCGGACTGTGCGCCCGGCTTTATTCTCGATGGTGCGGTGCGCACGCTGGGTCAGGCGGAAATGATCGACCGGGTCCTCGCTGACCAGGGGCGGGTTCTTGACGTTGTTATTGAACTGGTGGTTGACGAAGAAGAGCTGGTCCGCCGTCTAAACCAGCGAATCGAAGAGACCAAGGCCGACGGGGGGACGGTGCGCGACGACGATAATGAGGAGACGTTCAGGCATCGCCAGAAAGTCTACCGTGACCAGACAGCGCCGTTAATTCCCTATTATGAGGCGCAGGCAAAGCTGTGCAAGGTAGATGGCATGGACACTATCGAGGCCGTTGCAGGGGAAATCGATTCGGTGCTGGCGCCATTTGTGGAACGCGATGCGGCGGCGCGGTCTGCCGCGCCGGGTTGACTGAACGCTTTATCGGGAATTTTCCGAAAGAGCGCTTGACGCTGTGGTCCTGTTGGGCTTAATCACGCGTCTTCGCAATTTTTATGGGTTGACATGGGGGGACGCGCCAATCGGCGTCAGACCCAGGGGCGGGCAAGCCGCTTCCGGTGTCACAACCGAAAACCGGACGAAACCGAACCAACGCCCCTGCGAAATCCGGGGCAAACGAACAAAGAGGGTGCCCTGTGGCTCGTATTGCTGGCGTCAACATTCCAACCAACAAGCGTATTCCCATTGCCTTGCGGTATATCCATGGCATTGGCCCGGCGAAAGCGCTGGAGATCTGTGAAAAGAACGAAATTGATCTGTCGCGCCGGGTAAACGAGTTGTCGGATTCCGAAATTCTGCGGATCCGCGAGACCATTGACCGGGATTACATGGTCGAGGGTGATCTGCGTCGCGACGTTGCGGTCAATATCAAGCGCCTTATGGATCTTGGCTGCTACAGGGGCCTGCGTCACCGCCGTGGTCTGCCTGTTCGCGGCCAGCGCACCCATACAAATGCCCGTACCCGCAAGGGCCCGGCAAAACCGATTGCCGGTAAGAAGAAATAAAGGATTTCCCCTATGGCCAAGCAACCTTCGGCGGGCCGTGTCCGCCGCCGCGAGCGCAAGAACATTACCTCCGGGGTCGTTCATGTAAACGCTTCGTTCAACAACACGATCGTGACGATTTCTGACGAACAGGGAAATGCCATCTCGTGGCAGTCGGCTGGTGGTATGGGCTTTAAGGGCTCGCGAAAGTCGACCCCCTATGCTGCCCAGCTGGCAGCCGAAGACGCGGCGAAGAAGGCCATGGAGCACGGCATGAAAACAGTCAATGTTGATGTTCGGGGGCCGGGGTCAGGCCGCGAAAGTGCCTTGCGGGCGCTTCAGGCGGCCGGTCTTACCGTCCAGGTTATTCGCGATGTAACGCCGATCCCGCATAATGGCTGCCGCCCGCGTAAAAGGCGCCGGGTCTGATTGTATTGCGGCGACGACGGTTACGTGGCCTTTGCCGACAGTCAGGTCGGACGCATAGTGAGTTCAAACGCCCATAAGAGTTGGGCATATTGCCGGAATAAATCCTTGTAAGCCCGATAAAGCGATGATTTCCGGCCCCCATGACGGAGTAAGCGAGCCTTGTTCGAAAAAAACTGGCAGGAACTGATCAAGCCCAACAAGCTGGAGGTCACCCACGGGACCGATGCATCGCGCCGGGCTACCCTTATTGCCCAGCCGCTTGAGCGTGGCTTCGGTCTGACGCTTGGCAATGCGCTGCGGCGTATATTGATGTCGTCGCTTCAGGGCGGGGCGGTAACGTCGATCCAGATCGACGGTGTTGTTCACGAATTCTCATCGATCCCCGGCGTCCGTGAGGACGTGACTGATATTGTTCTCAATATCAAACAGCTTGCGCTGCGGATGCATGCGGATGGTCCGCGTCGTCTTGTTTTGCGCAAGGACACGCCGGGCCTGGTGACTGCCGCCGACATCGAGGAGACATCCAATGTGGAAATCCTCGACAAGAACCACCTGATTTGCCATCTCGACGAAGGCGCCTCCCTGCGGATGGAACTGACGGTCAACGCTGGCAAGGGTTATGTCCCGGCCGAGCGCAACCGCCCCGATGATGCGCCGATCGGACTGATTCCGATTGATAGCCTGTATAGCCCGGTTACCCGCGTGGCGTACCGGGTTGAAAATACGCGCGAAGGGCAGATCCTTGATTATGACAAGCTGATTCTCGATATCGAAACAGACGGGTCGATCTCGCCGGACGATGCAGCGGCCTATGCAGCGCGGATCATGC
Organism: uncultured Caulobacterales bacterium; assembly: GCA_964432075.1. Taxonomy (GTDB): domain Bacteria; phylum Pseudomonadota; class Alphaproteobacteria; order Caulobacterales; family Parvularculaceae; genus CALLPQ01. The sequence continues at coordinate 8,578 of CAYSMJ010000065.1, forward strand.
AGGATCAACTGCAGATTTTTGTCAATTTCGAGGAACCAAAACGCGATGGCGGGGGCGATGCCCGTGATGAACTTCCGTTCAATCCGGCCCTGTTGCGCAAGGTTGATGAGCTTGAATTATCCGTACGCTCAGCGAACTGCCTGAAAAACGACAACATCGTCTACATTGGCGACCTGATCCAGAAAACCGAAGGCGAAATGTTGCGAACCCCGAATTTCGGCCGCAAGTCGTTGAACGAGATCAAGGAAATTCTGGCTAATCTTGGCCTGCATCTTGGAATGGAAGTCCCGGATTGGCCGCCCGATAATATTGAAGAACTCGCCAAGAAATATGACGAATAGGGACGGGGCCTGAGCCCCCGCCCACGAGGAGAAGACCATGCGTCACGGACTTGCCCACCGGAAGCTGAACCGGACCCACGAACACCGCAAGGCGATGTTTGCCAATATGGCAACGTCGCTGATCAAGCATGAGCAGATTGTCACGACCCTGCCCAAAGCGAAGGAATTGCGTCCGATTGTGGAAAAGCTTGTGACTATGGCAAAGCACGCCCACACTGACGAGGCCAAGGCGCTGCATTTGCGCCGTCTTGCCGTTTCGCGGATTCGTGACAAGGATATGGCGAGGAAGCTGTTCGAGACCCTCGGCCCACGCTATGCCGAACGCAGTGGAGGGTATATTCGTATCATGAAAGCGGGCTTTCGCCATGGCGATAATGCTCCCATGGCTGTCATCGAATTTGTCGATCGTGACGTGTCGGCCAAGGGGAAGGATTCCGGTCCGACAACAGCGTTTGACGAGGACGACAGTTAACCTACGGCTGAATGCGCCCTGTTCCTGGATAAAATTTTGTTCACTTTGCCAGTTATGACGCAAAGCTGACATGTTCCTGATTAAAAAAAGCGCGGGCATACGCTCCGCGCTTTTGTTTTTGAGGGCTGAGATCAGGGAAATTATCGCTTTTTCCGGAACAGGCGAACCCAGTTTGGCCTTCGGGAAACGCGACAAAACAAAGACTTAAAGCAACGCGTTGCTTCCGTCTGAAAATGCGTTGCTTTAGCGTTTTTCGATTCTGGCCGAATGATGCAAATCGGGAGCGCATCCGGATCATCGGGCAGGTGAAATCTGTGACGTAAAGGTTATAGCCAGCGCGACGAAGAATGGTATCAAGGCAGGACTGATATCTTTTTAAGGATAATTGAGATGCAAAACGGCAGTAATGGTGTTGGGATTGCGGATCCTTCGTTGGGCGCAGGGTTGAGCGGTATCGCCTTCTTTTCCAGTTCGGTTCCTTTCATAAACCTGTTTCAGCAGGTTGGTGGTAATGGGGATTTCGATGGCGCCTGGCAGATCACCGTGAATAATGGAAACGGTAACACGACCCAGATTGACTATTCTGAAGCTGCACGGATGGGCCTGCTGACCGATGAGGGCTATCTCGCCAGTCTGCCCGCCGGGGGCAGCGCTTTTGTCTCTCTGCTGAACGGGATTTCCCCGGACGCGAATTATGGCGGGCGCTATGTCTTCCGCTATGAAGGAGATGCAAACTTCTCCATTTTCGGCGGCACGATCGTTGAGCAGTCAGATGGCCGTATCGTCGTTGATGTCGCCGATGGTGATCCGGTTGGGATCTCCATCCAGTCGGTCAACAGCGATGATCCGCTGCGCGACTTTGTCCTTGTCCGGGAAGAATATGAGGCGCTTCACGACGCCGGGGCAATTTTCGACCCTGTTTTCATTGATCTTATAAAGGACTTCCGTGTACTGCGGTTCATGGACTGGATGTCTACCAACAATTCTACCGTTACCGATTTTGATGATCTGGCGAGCGTTGATAACGCCTTTTACGGCATTCCCAGTGCCCAGGCCTATGAAACGGAAATTGCCGGGACGTTTTTGAATAATGGCGTGACCCAGGCGGAAATTGACGCTTTGCCACGTGGGTTTATTACACCGATATTCCTTGATCCCGTCACCGGTCTGCCGCTCAGGGATACAAACAGCAACGAGCTTGTGCTGACCCCGCCGCAATCGTCCCGGACAAATGCCGATGCGGCCAATCTTGGGCCCGGTTTGCCCGTGGGGGTGCCACTTGAGATCATGATTGAACTTGCCAATCAGGTTGGTGCTGACCCCTGGTTTAATATTCCGCATTTTGCAACGAATGAATTTGTCAGAGAATTTGCGGCCTATGTTCGCGACAATCTCGATCCTGAGCTCAATGTATATTTTGAGTATTCCAACGAAGTATGGAACTCATCCTTTAGCCAGTGGCAATTCGCCAATGAAGAAGGGAAACGGTTTTTTGCCGAGCGCGCGGCACAGGGGGATAATTTTGGTCAGCAGTTCGGTGATTTTCCGGTCAATGCTTATTACGGCTATCGTGCTACGGAAATCCTTTCCATCATCCACGACGAATTTGGCTCACAGGCGGGTCGTATTAACGGTGTTCTGAGTACACAGACCGTCAACACATTCGTTACGCAGAGTGTTTTCGAGGGGGCGGAATACTACCTGCAATTGAATGAGCCAGGCGTAGCGCTGGACGAATATGTCTCATCGCTCGGTGTGACGGGGTATTTCGGGATCGCGATAACCGGTAATGCTGAAATGTCGAACGCGATCCGGGACTCGCTGAGAAATCTGATTGACATCTCGCGTCAGGCCTTCACCGACGGGCAGACTGCATCAGAATTTGAGCTCTTCAACAGGGAACTCGCACAATGGTTCCGGGACGGAACATTACCACAGGGAGCAACGGCCGACCTGTTCAGCGATGGAAATTTCAATCTGGCTGAATTGAGCGGGTTTTTGGAAGGCCAGCAAAGCATCATTGATGGGTTCGATTTTTTCGGAAATCCGACACGGACCGCCTATGATATTGACCTTGTTGAATATGAAGGCGGTTCAAACATCATCCCGATAACGATTGACGACGAACTTCGCGACGCGGTCCGGCAATTTAATCGCAGTCCGGAAATCGCCCAGCTGCAAGCCGAGGCGCTTGAGGAGTTTCGCGCCGTTGGCGGCACCCTTGCAAATGACTTCCAGGTTGTCGAACAACCGTCATTTTCTTCTGCTTTCGGAACGCTTGCTCATATCAATGACTCAAATGTCGTCTATGATGCGTTTGTCAATTATAACGCAACGGCTGCCGGGACTTTTGGGTCGGTTGAAACCGGGCGAAGTGCCACCGCATTTCTTCAGGGTGTAACGCAGCTTGGTACAAACGCAGGCGAGAATTTTGTCGGTACGGTTGAGGAGGATTTCTTCGCCGGGAATGGTGGTAATGATCGTATTGAAACGGGCGACGAGGATGATGGTGCCAACGGTGGGAGCGGTGCAGACACGCTGATTGGCGGTGGCGGCGATGATACTCTGATCGGTGAGGGGGGTAATGACCTCTTGCTAGGTGGTACCGGGATTGACGATATCAAGGGCGGCGAGGGTAATGATATTATCCGCTTGGGAACCAATAATAATGCGGGGAATGGCGGTGCTGGAGACGATATTATCGTTGGAGAAAATGGAAGCGATATTATTGTCGGCGGTGACGGTAATGACCTTCTGGTCGGTAATGCTGGTTTCGATCTGATCGCTGGTGATGCCGGCTCAGACACCATATCCGGCGGAATCGGTGCGGATAGTATTTCGGGTGGTGCTGACAATGATCTTATTGAAGGGGGAACCAACCTTGATACAATTTTTGGTGGCGACGGAAATGATACGATCCGGGCGGGCAGCGGAAATGATGTCCTTATCGGTGAGGACGGGAATGACCGTATCGAAAGTACAGGCTCATTTGATACCATTGAAGGTGGCGCCGGGGATGATACGATATTGAGTTTTGATGGCGTGGATATTGTGCGTGGTGGTGATGGTAACGACTTCATTAATGCAGGTACAAATCATGATCGTGCCTTTGGCGCTGCTGGCAACGACACGGTGATTGCCGAAAGTGGAAATGATTTTCTTGTCGGTGGCAGCGGCGATGATATCGTCAACGGCAAAGCCGGTAATGATACCCTTATTGGCGGAAGTAATGATGATCTGGTTATTGGCGGTTCCGGTCGCGACGAGATTGACGGCGGTATAGGCAATGACACGATCCTTGCTGGCAGCAATTTTGACACAATCACGGGCGGTGCAGGCAATGATATTCTAAGCGGTGGATCCGCGCCGGACACGTTTATTTTTGCTGACGGATTTGGTGTGGATCGCATTACAGATTTCTTCACCGATCAACGTGCTGCAGCGATTTCATTATCGAATGGGGGCGATAGAATTGACTTGAGCGCGGTTTCTGCGATCACAGGGTTTGCAGACCTTTCAAGTAACCATTTGAGTGCCGACAGTTCCGGTAATGCCGTTATTTCGGTTGGTGCTGATCGGATTGTTCTTGAAGGAATTGCGGTCACTGATTTGAGCGCGAATGATTTCCTGTTCTGAGTGAGCGGTCGAAATGACGGGATATGGACGCACGCTAAAGCTTAGCCGGACAATCGGATTTGTTTGTCTGGTGTTTTTTATTGGCGTTCAGATGAACAGCATGGCGCAGGAAGCCATCACGCCCATGGAGCGCGTGGTTCCTGATACCATGGAGCAGGTCCGGCTGTCCTTTGCCCCTGTTGTTGCCGAAGTAGCGCCGGCCGTTGTGAATATTTTTTCGCGTCGCTCGGTCGAGCGGCGAAGCATGGACCCGTTTTTTGAACGGTTTTTTGGACAGATGGGCCCGCGCGAACAAAGCTCACTGGGCTCCGGTGTGATTGTCGGGCCGGATGGCGTTGTTATCACCAACAATCATGTGATCGAGGGAATGACTGAGATCAAGGTTGTTCTCAATGACCGGCGGGAATATGAAGCCGAGCTGCTTCTCGCGGATCCGAAAACCGATCTTGCGGTCCTGCAAATCGAGCCGGAAAGCCCGCTTCCCTTTCTGGAGTTCGCCAATTCGGACGCGATCGACGTGGGCGATGTGGTCCTTGCGATTGGTAATCCGTTTGGCGTCGGACAGACGGTCACCAGTGGTATCGTGTCGGCGCTTGCCCGGACGGCGGTTTCGATCAGCGACTATCAGTTCTTTATCCAGACCGATGCCGCGATCAATCCCGGCAATTCCGGCGGCGCCCTTGTCGATGTCGATGGCAATCTGATCGGTATCAACACCGCCATCTATACGCGAACCGGTGAATCAAACGGAATTGGTTTTGCGATCCCGAGCCGGCTTGTGCAGCAGGTGCTGTTTTCGGCCCTGAATGGCGGAGACCTGGTCCGTCCGTGGCTGGGCGCGTCGACACGCACAGTCACAGCCGATCTTTCCCGCGCGCTCA
>CAYSMJ010000066.1:0-13874 GCA_964432075.1 uncultured Caulobacterales bacterium
CGAAACGGATCGGCCCTTGCGCCATCAGCGCGGCCCCATTTTCCGGTCCTGCAGGGTGCGGATTTTCGCCGCCTCCCGCTCCATGGCGACCGCATCGACGCCGGGCAGGCCGCGCCGGGACAGCACGAACTTTTCAAAGGTCCGGGCGACCGCATCGAGGCCCGCCGCCATCTCCGCGATCCGCGCCTTGCGCCTTACGGAATCGCTCGAGTCCGGCTTGTCAGTCATGGCCCGCCGCCACCGCTAAGCGCTGAGTTTCATCATACAGGTGATCGAGATAGCTTCGGTTCTCCGCCGCGAACATAAAAGCCCGCACGGGTTCCCATCGACCGGCATGCCGCCGCACCTTTGGCAGCGCAAACCATTCTGCGACCCTTTCCCAATCGCCGCCGCAATCCCAGAGGATTGCATGCGCCTTGCCTTCAACGCTGGTAAGGTTGAGGCCCCGCTGCTGTTGAACCGCAATGCGAGGGAGTTTGTTTATGGCTGTCATGCGCTCGGCTCGTCATTGCCGCAGCCGTTGCGCCAGCCGGTACAGGTTAAGGCCGGTTTTCGCCCGGATGGCGGCGATCATTTCCAAGTGGTCGTCAGGCTGGTTTACCACGGGATACACAAGCAGGGACAGAACCAGCCCCGACCCGCTCGTTATTGCCACGATCAGGCAGCCCCAGAAAGCTGCCCCTTCAAACGCCCCGGCCCCCATGATGGCCCCATCCATGATGAAAGCCTGCATGACGATCTTCCATTGCATCCTTGCCAAGCGTTCCGAGGCTGCATAGCGGAATCTCCTGTAGACGAAGCGGAACGCAATCACCAAAGCGATCACGGTCATAATGCCGAGCCAGATTGCAAGGGTTTCCTTTGGTGGGACGGGATTAAAGAGCGCCTTCACGATGCCGCCGAAAACCAGGCTCATGAACAGGAGCACGGGATAGGTGAGCAGTAAGGCAAGCAAGAAGGGTTGCGGCAATGGCTTGTCCGACATGCGATCACCGGGCCGCAGCGTGGTGCATGGCATAGTACATGAGGAGGCACAGGCAGACCGCGCCGCCGAGGATGAAGCGGGATATTCGCGGGTTTTGCGGGACGAAGGATTTTGCCCACCGATCGACGGGTATATACAGAATTCCCATGATGACTATCCCCGCGACAAACAGCGCTTCGCGGTTTTCACTAAATCCAAGCACCACGTCGGCAAGGAACATGAAGCCGCCGCCGAACAGCAGAAGCACCATCAAGGAAACAAGCGTTGTCATGTGTCTAACCGGCTCAGGATTTTGAAATCTTCCTGTAGCTGCTGAAACTGCGCATCCGTCCCGCCCCTGTCCGGATGATACTTTTTCGAAAGCTCCCGGTATCGCGCCCGCACCTCTTCAAAGGTGCAACCCTCGCGCAGGCCCCAACGCCGCAGGGCATCGCGGTATCTGCGATCGTGCTCTTGCCGGACGGCCGGAAGGCCCGTGCCCCCTGCCCGCCTTTGCCGCGTTTCGTGTTCCGGCCCCGGCCCCGCCCGCCGGTGTTCGAGCCGGAAGGTTTCGACATGGATGCTGTAGCGTGTTTGTCGCGGTCCCGTGGAGGCGCGTGGAGCGCCTTGCGGCCCGTAGCCTCCCTCTTCATACCCGCCGCCGCCGTATGGTCCCTCTGGCGGCTCCTGTGAACCATAGCGCGAAGGCCTGTAGCCGAATTCGTCGCCGTCATCCGGGACGCTGTAGGGTTGCTGGCGTGGCCGTCTTGCCGCAGGCCTTGGTTTCGGGGCGTAATCGGCCACAAACGCCGCCGCGAAGAAATACCCGCTCACCCCGACAGCCGGGAACAGGAGATAAGTTCCGGTAATGACGGCCATCATCGGGCCGAGGGCAAGATCATCTTGCCGTTCGGCCATCATGAAGGCCCAGACGCCAAACCCCGCTGCGTAGCCGAGCCAGTCCATAAAATTATGACGGGGCCGTAGCACGAGCCGCCAGCACGCTCCCGGCGCACCGGCCAGCATGAAGAACAACAGCCACGCGGTCGCCATGTCATAGCCGTGTCTTTCTTGAATCCCGACAGCAAAGAAAGCAGATATGAAAGTCCAGATCAGGGTTTTGCCGATTATCCCATCCAACATTGCTAGCGCCCCAGCAGCTTTTGATTTTTGTTCATGTATTCAATGCGTTTGATATTCTCGATATGCTCATACCACTCTTGCGAAAACCGCTCGAAATAAGGCACGCGCTGCAACAGCATCGGACGGCCATCCGCAGGGATGACGATCATCCGCATGGTTTGCCGCGAGGTGCGCATCTGGACCTGTTCAGGCCGCAGGACCGCCTCGACCTTCCTTTGCGTGCTGGACGAGCTGGACGTTTGCGTTGACGCCCTTGCTTCGTGATCCCTCACCTTTTCAGACGTGAACGGCCAGCCCCGCCGCCCCGTCCACTCAGGGGTTGTGGTGCTGGTAGACGTGCTATGCGTGGTTTCCATGAACTCGAAAGACCCGAGCCGGTTCGAGACAAAGCGGGCGGTTTCGTCGTCGTTCGTGGAAAACGCCGCGATTGCCCCCGCATTGCCGAGGAAGGTTTGCCAGTTCCGGTCATAAAGCTGTTTGAGCTGGCCTATATTCTGGACGACCGCCACGGGCTTGATGCCGTACCCGCGCAGGTATCCCACGCCCTCGGCCAGCAGATCGAACGTCCCAAGCACGGGCATTTCATCGACGACAAAGAGCGTTTGCCGTGCCTTGTGGCCGTAGACGCCTTGCCGGATTTTCGCCCGCAGGCCCATCCCGAGCATGAGCCGCAGCCATCTTTTGTGCGTGTTCATTTCATCGGGGGGAAGGCAGACATAGACCGTCCCGCCTTCCTGTATGACACGGGTTAGAGAGAACCCGCTTTTGTCCATGACGGAGGCCTGCATACGCGGATCGGCCAGCCACGCGAGCTGGCGGACAAGCGTTGTATGGAAGGCCCCGCCCTCATTCGCGCCGACCGCCTGCATAGCCCCGAGGGCTTCCCCGACAAGCGGACGGCCCGGAGCCTTTTGAAGAAAGGCTAGCAGCTTTCCGCCGGTGACGATGTTCCGCACCGTGACGAGGTTATGCATTCGTTCCGGAGCCGCGACCTTGACCACTTCGATAGCGCCCGCGACCAGAATCGCGGCCATGTCGGTAAAGTGCTTGCCGCTTCCGGTTTCATCGACAACGAGGGCAGCGGCAATCTGACGCACATCCGACACGAAAGACGGCGCGGACGGGTCCAGCTCGGAGAGCGCGTTGTATCCGCATCGGTAGACGCTTGCCGGTCCCTTCACGTCGCCCATGGGATCGAGGATAGCGACGTTCTGGCCGAGGAAGTTGCGAACGGTTGTCCCGCTCCCCTTTGCCATCGAGGCGGAGCCGCGACGAATGCCGGTGATCGAGGCCAGCTCGCCTTTGACATCGACGCAGAATGCTCCCCCCGGCCAGCCGATCAGGTTCGGGACAAGCAGGCTCACCCCTTTGCCGCCACCTGTCCCGGCGACAATGAACACGCCCCGGTCATCGTCTATGCCGACCTCGAAAGGTGGATAGCCGCCGATCTCGGGGGCTGTTTCACCGAGGTAGAAACTTTCCGGCCCCCACTGGTGAGGCAGCATGTCATGGAGGGAGGCGAAGCCAGCCCCCGGCCCCGGTTCCTCGATCAGATTCATCACAAAGCCCCCTGCCTTTTTGTGGCTCCGCAGGCTCGCGTCACAGGCGAACAGGATAATCCGTTGTCCGTGTTTGCCTGCCAAGCGGGAAGCGCTCCCTGTAGCAGAATTTTGATGACGGCCCGAAGGCACTCCGCTTCTCGCGGACATCGGGCAAGCCCGATGAACGGCCCTGCGAGGGCCGTCTGATCCGGGGGCGCTTCATCGACCAGGGCCGGTAGGAGCCGCCCGGATCAGGGGAGCCCATGACTTCCGGATGAGCCTCATTTGCATATTACGGAGATTTATGGTAAAGCTTGGCGCTGAACGGATAGCCAGATGTGTTTTTGGTACCCAAAAACGACGCCGAACTTGGGATTACCCCAAGTTTACGGCGCATCTGGCCAACGTTTCGACGTTGGATCACGACCAGAGCTAAGGGGACTTCCCTCCCCTATCTGGACTGACACCCTGGACCAGGGCTTGGGAGACTTCCCTCTCCCACCTGGACCGAACCCATGGCCGAACGGGTTGCCGTTCGATCACAACCAGGGGCTTTCCCCTGGACGAAACCAAAGAGCCTCCGAGCTGCTTTGGAAACATGGCCAACCTTACGCAGGTTGGATGCGCGCCAGGGGTTTTCGGCCCCTGGACGACGACCAAGGGAAGCGCCCTTGGATGCGTTTAGTGAATTCGGAAAACGGCAGCGTGAGGAGCTATGCCACGGCCCAGGAAAGAAACGCCGGAACGGCGCGAGGAGCAGATCAAGCTACGGCTGACACTGGCCGAGCTTGAGCACCTGCGCACGCAGGCCGAGCGGGCCGGTCTGACCGCCGCCGAATATGGAAGGCGGCGCATCCTGGGCCATGAGGTCACCCCCCGCGCCGCCCGCGCCGATGCCGCTCTTGTTTCCGAACTCAACCGGATTGGCGTGAACGTGAATCAGCTCGCCCATGCTGTGAATACCGATCCGGAATTCACACGGGATTGGCGCTTCGTGCTCACCGAGCTGCGCCACGTTCTGGCCAAGGTGGCAGGCGTCTATGATTCCTAAGCTGCACAAGAAGGGCGCGAGCTTCCGGGGCGTGGCGGCCTACCTCCTCCACGACAAGGACGCCAGCACCAAGGAGCGCGTCGCATGGACCGACGTGCGCAATCTGGCCGCTGAGAGCCCGGACCTTGCATGGCGTATCATGGCCGCAACCGCCATGGATCAGGACCGCCTCAAAGCCGTGGCCGGTATCCGGGCAACCGGTCGCAAGTCCGCCGATGCCGTCCTGCACTACTCCCTGTCCTGGCACGCGGACGAGGCCCCTACCCTCTCCCGCGAGGAAATGCTGCGGGCCGCTTACGGCAGCATCCGCGCCCTTGGTGCCGAGAGCCGCCAGGCTCTCATCATCTGCCACAATGATGAGAAGCACCCTCATATTCACGTTGTCATCAACCGGGTTTCCCCCAATGACGGACGCATGCTCTCCTCGAGCAAGGAGAAGCTGCGTCTGTCGCGGTGGGCTGAGGCTTACGAGAAGGAGCGCGGCCACATCTGGTGCGAAGAGCGCTTGCTGAACAACCAGGCGCGCTCACGCGGGGAATTCACCCGCGCCGCCAAGGACAAGCCCCGGCATATTTACGAAACTGAGCGCAACGCCGGACGCACCGCCAACGATAACCGGGACGCCGCCGAGCAGCTCAGGGCCGAGCTGCGGGACAAGGACGCCCGGCTCTCGCAGCATGGCCGCGACATGCACGCGCGTCACAAAAAAGAGCGCGACGACCTCTCCCGCCAGCACAAGGCCCGTGCGGCGGAGATACGCCAGGCTGCGGGCAAATCCATCGGCCAGGCCAAGGCCCGCATCCGCGAAACCTACCGGCCCTACTGGCGCGATCTTCACCGCCTGCAACAGGAGGAGATTCGCGCCTTCGAGGAGCGGGAATCCCGCCTTTTTGGGAAGATCAGCAATGTTCTTGGCGCAATCGACCAGGCCCGGCTTGTGCGCGGCGAGGAACGCGCCAGCGCAATCGGCAGCGCCTTCCGCTTTATTTCCTCCGCCGGAGCCAGGCGCGAGGCCCTGGAGCATGCGCACGAGCGGGCCAGGAAGGAACTAGCCAAGGGGCAGCAGGACGCAATCGAGGCCACGGTTCGTCAGGTTAAGGCCGAGCGCGCGCGGCTCTTGGCCGAAAACCGCGAGCGCTTCGCCGCTGAGCGTTCCGATCTCCGGCTCCGCCATCAGGCCGATGAAGCGGTGCTCCGGGCAAGCTGGAAGACCCGGACCCACGAGCGCAAAGGCGCATGGCGAACCTTCCAGAAGGAGGCCAGGCTCAAGCGCCAGCTTGAGGCCGACCGGCAGAACGCAAATGCCCGCCAGGCCGGTCATGATCCCGGTCAGGAGCGCCAGGCCGACAAAGCGAATCACTCACAGGACACGCACAAGGAACAGCCTTCACGGGATCGTTCCTCGGATCAGGGCCGGGAGCGCACCCGCGAGCGCGGCGACGGCTGATAAAACGATAAGCCATTCATCCGGCATCGTTTTCGAGCCTCTTCTTAACTGGTATCTATCTAGTAGCTACCAGAAAGCTACCAAGTAGCTTTCCGCTACGCGTTGACTACCAGAAAGCTATCCGGTACGCTTTTGATATCCGGTTGCTTCCGGATAGCCTTCCTCCTCACTCTTTTTTCGAAAGAGCGCCTTACATGCCAACCATTTCCTTTGTGAGCCCCAAGGGCGGGGTAGGGAAGACCACCGCAGCCGTTCTCCTGGCCACGGAAATTGCCCAGAAGGGCAAGGCCGTGACCGTGATCGATGCGGACCCTAACAAGCCCATTTCAGGTTGGGCGCGCCTGCCAGGCCGTCCCGAAAACCTGACCGTTATTTCAGAAGTCCACGAAGAGACGATCATCGACGAAATCGAACGGGCCGAGGCCGAATCGCCCTTCGTGATTATCGACCTCGAAGGCACCGCCAACCTCATGGTCGGCTATGCCATCAGCCGGTGCGACTTCGTGATTGTCCCCACCCAGGGCTCGCAGCTTGACGCCAAGGAGGCCACCAAGGCGATCCGGCTTATTCAGCAACAGGAAAAGGCGTTTAAGCGCTCCATACCCTATGCCGTGCTTTTGACGCGCACGAGCGCCGCGATCCGCACGCGCTCCTTGCGCCATATCCAGGACCAGTTAGAGCGCCACGGCGTCCAGCTTTTCGATGTCCAGATCATCGAGCGCGAGGCCTTTCGGGCGATCTTCTCATTCGGCGGAACGGTCGAAGGGCTTGATCCCAAGGAAGTTGGCGGCACCGATTCGGCCATCATCAACGCCCGTGCCTTCGCGGGCGAAGTGATAGAGCGTATCCGCCATAGCGCCGCCTCAGAGGCCCAGCCGCAAGCTGAGGTGGCCTAAATGACCAACGCACGCGCCAGCATTTTCGATGAAGAAAGGGGCCAGGACCTCGATTTGAACGGGTTCGAGCCCAAAAAGACCAAGCCCGCCAGGCCAGCCGAATCGCCGGAGAAGGTGAGGGCGGTTGCCGAGGCCAACAACTTCACTTCCCGCGCTCCGGCAAAGCCGTCCGCGCCGGCGAGCCCGACGCCGCGCCGTGGCAGGCGCACCGGGCGCAATATGCAGCTCAACATCAAGGCCACCCAGGACACGGTAGACCTTTTCTACCGCCTTTCCGACGCTCAGGGCTGGGTGCTCGGTGAAACCCTGGAGCGCGCGCTCGAAGCGCTTGAGCGCGAACTCTCCGCCAAACCCGAAAAGTGAGCGATTGGGTGATCCCCAACTGTGAGCGATTGGGGGGAATCCGCTGCAATCCGCACCAACTGTGAGTTATTGGGGGAGGGCGCTCCCCAAAAGTGAGCCCATATCTTGACCGGCTCACAAAATATGGTCATGATTCCAAAAAAGCACGCATAACCTTGTTGCCATCATGACCGACGACGAACCCAAACGCTATAAGACCACAGACCGAAGGGTGATCGGCTTTCCCCTCGACCGCAACATGCCCGGGGAGATGGTCAAACCCGGCGAGCTGATAGATATCAAGGAGATATCGCCGCTCACCCTGACCGACCGGCGCATCTACAACCTTCTCATTGCCAATGCCTGGGACACCATCACCGAGCCGGTTGAGCACGTTATCGACAAGTCAGACCTTCGCGGCACCCATAACGGCAACGAGCGCATCGAGGACTCGATTCGCCGCCTGATGGGCGCGATTGCCGAAGTGAAAATCACTCGCGACGGCAAGGTTGCCATCAAGCGGGTTCAGCTTCTCGGCGGCAACGTCGAACAAGAGGACGAGCGGGGCCGCCTTTATTACACCTTCCCGAAGCAGCTCATTGAAATCGTGAAGGAAAGCGAGGTTTTCGGACGCCTGAAAACCCAGATCATGTATTGCTTCAAATCCAAATATTCCCTTGCGCTTTATGAGATTGTTCAAAAGCGCGTAGGCCTGAAATTCAAACAGCACGAGAATTTTAGCCTGGAGGAAATGCGGGCGCTCCTAGGCGTGCCCAAGGACAAGCTGACGCGCTTTCCCGATTTCAACAAATACGCCCTCCAGCCCGCCTTGCGTGAGGTCAACGCCCTGTCCGAGTATCACATCAACATCGGCATGATTAAGAAGGGCAGGAGGGTCGATCAGCTCATGCTCTCCTGGCTTGAGAAGACGCCCGACCAAAAACGCGAGGTTATCAGGGAGATAGAGCGGTGCAGCGTAGGGCGCTCCGCCCGCATTCGTAACACCGTCGAAACCGTTGCCTTTTGAGCCCCTCCCCAATTTCTCACATTTTGGGCTGCGCCATGGCCCGCTCACCGTCCCCATCGTGAGCCCGCACCCAAAAACTCACATTTCGGACTTATCCACAGGCCGGCTCCCCAATTTCTCACGGAAACCCACCCGAATCCTCACAGACAGGCACCCGAATCCTCACGCCACCCGCTCCAATAACTCACGAACTTTTCCCCGATTCCTCACAGCTTGCGAAATTTTTTCTGCTATTTCAGCGCCTTCCGCCGCCTGAATCTGAATCCTTTAGAAATAAGAAGAAATAGAAAGACCGCGCCACCCTACGGGTGGCTTAATCGGCATCGGCCCGATGGGCCGATAAACCTTTTATCCATGCGCCCCTGGCCCTACGGGCCACCCGCGCTCCCCACCCATAAATTGACGGCACTTACGTGCCGACTTCGTCGGAGCGAGCGCTTTTTAGCGGCTTCGCCGCAGCGCTCGCGCATTGGTCCTTCGCTACGCTCCGGACTCACCAAAAAGCAGGCGGGTTCTGCCGTGCGGTCCGGACCCGTTCCCTCGCTCTTGCTTCCCTATGGCTTCCGGGAACCTGTCAGCAAGGCCAAGCCGCCTTCGGCGGTCGCTTCGCGAGCCTTGCCAACAGAACCCCTACAGCCATGGCCGGTCAGCGCGAGGGACGGCTCCGGAAAGCAGGCATCACAGAAGAAACCAGCAATAATATTGACAGTATGCTATAATTAAGGGATGACAGACCGTGAATTTGTGCTTGAAGAAGACTTTGCCATCGAGGCCGAAAAACTTCCAGACGGCAGCCGTCTCTTCACAATCCACTTTTCCGATAAAGCCACTGCGCTTTTGGAACGCGCCGCCGAGGAAGAAGGCATGGACGCCGAGGATTTTGCCCGCCGGTTGCTGGCAAATCCGACTTCCAGGACACATTGAAACGCCCCATATCGGCCTATGCTCCTGTACGATTAACGTACAGCGTCAATATGTGTTAGGCTGATTTTAGATGATCAGGAGTTTTCGAGACCGAAAGACCCAGAGCTTTTATGACGGCGAACACGTTTCGGCGTTCCAGAGCTTTGCCGCTCAGGCAGAAAGACGCCTTGCGATCCTCGATGCGGCCACCAGCCTGCTGGACCTGCGGGCGCTGCGCTCAAACCGCCTTGAAGCCCTCAGGGGTGACAGGGCAGGGCAGTACGGCATTCGCATCAATCAGCAATGGCGCATCTGTTTCCAATGGCCGGAAGGATTGCCAGTCCCAGAATACATTGAGATCATCGATTACCATTAAGGAGGACGAAAGCCATGATGAACAGAAGAGCCGTGCATCCGGGCGAGGTCCTGAGCGAAGAACTCGAAGAGCTTGGGATTTTGCCCACCGAGCTGGCCCGCCAGATCGAGGTGCCGCCAAACCGGATTAGCCAGATTATCAACGGCAAGCGTGATATCACTGCCGATACGGCCTTGCGCCTGGGCCACTGGTTCGGCACGAGCGCCCAATTCTGGACCAACCTGCAAACACAGTTCGACCTGGCGCGCGCGCAGGAACGGGCCGGGAATTCTATTGCCGCTTTGCCCACCAAGCCGGGTGGCCAGAAAACGACCGAGCAGGGCGGATTCAATCTTTAGGCTCCGGTGCGATTTGGCTCACAAGCGAACTGGACCAGCACCGCAGGTCTGTCCCCTTCAAGGGGAGAGGTAAAGAGGGGTGTTCCTTACCGCCGCCATTCCCAGGGCGGCTCGAAATCTCCGCCCCACAGGCCCCGTCCGGCGGCCTTCGCCTGTTCCTGTTCCCCGGCATAATAGCCCTTGCTGTAGCGCGCAAAATCAACCGCCCAGCCAAGCCGGACCATCGCGGCCCCGAGGTCCGTCCCGCCGACAAAGCACCGCGCTACCGTGCGCCCGTAGCGGTCCGTATCGACCATTTCGCATTTGACCTGGCTGGACCCGATCAGGCTCGATAGCGCCGCCTGCGATGCTTTGCCGCAGTCGTAGGATTGCCCGTCATGCCTGCATCGTTGCCCCAGCTCCGGAGCGTCGATCCCCCACAGCCGAATCCGCTCACCGTCGATCCGCAGGGAATCACCGTCCGAAACGTGCACGTCACCGGCCCACCTCCAACCCGTAACGAACAGAAAAATCAATAATCCACAGGAACTAAGAGCAAGATTGACGCTTTGCATTGACCCCGAGGTCGACCTGTCGACATCATGCACCATGACCAACGAAAACCCATCATCCCGCAAGCGGCTGCCTCAGAGAGAAACCCAGATTATCGGGTTTCGCCTGCCCAAAGAACTTGCCAAGCAAGTCAAAGAAGAATCAGCCAGACGTGGAATACCCCTGAACGCCCTGTTTGACGAAATCTGGAGCCTTTACAAAAGCACCGGAAAACCGGAAAGGCGGTAACCCCATGCCGGTAAACAGGGACAAACCGGACAGGTGGAAAGCCGACATCTCTGCCTCAGTCGATATGTACAACGACTGGTTCATGAAATTCGCGCCGGACGCCTACAGGACAACGAGAATTCAGACGACCAAGGATGTTGAGAACACCCTAAAAGCAACCAGCAATCTCGCCGATATCACGCCAAAACTCTTAAGGGCTAATCCCGCCGTGCTTCCGACCTTGCGCATGTCCACTTGTCCCCCGTTAGCCGTGGACCGGCTCATTGGCCTTGCCGGTGTTTCCGACAATCTGGTCAGGAGCATGGATAGCGCCGGACGCCTGCCGGCTCGTATGCCCGCCGCCGAGCTGGAAACGCAGCTTTCGCGCATTGGCGATATCATCGAAAAAATGGCCGATCCTGATATCTTCGTATGGCTTGAGCGCGGCGATACCCCAAGCGAACAGGAGCGCTACCGCGCCGCCACCATCGTGGCCGACCGGCTTTGCGGTTCCGTTGCCAACCCGATTATCCGCAATGCACAGGAGCACCGCCAGCTCGCCGCCGTAGGTGCATGGCTGGAAGCCAGGGGATACAAAAACCTTCCCGCCGGAGCTGGCACCAAATTTGATGCCATGCCGGCCGGATCATTCAGCTTTCGCCTGAATGTTCCCGTGGAGCAGGAAGGCACAGGCAAGAGCGTGAACATTCCCGTCGATGCCGTTGTCATGCCCGCCGGAGCCAGGTCCGGAGCGTTTCCCCTTTTGATCGAGGCAAAATCCGCCGGGGACTTTACGAACGTCAACAAACGCCGGAAGGAAGAGGCCACCAAGATGGCCCAGCTCCGGCGCACCCATGGTCAAGATGTCCGCTATATCCTGTTTTTGTGCGGTTACTTCGATTCCGGATATCTCGGTTACGAAGCAGCCGAAGGCATTGATTGGGTATGGGAGCACCGCATCGACGACCTTGCACACTTTGGGCTTTAGCTATGGCGGACAAACCAACACTCGAAGAGACGCGCCGCCTTGAAATCCAGGCCGCCCTCGATGCCGCCAAGACTCAGGCCCAGCGCAACCGCATGGGACAGTTTGCCACACCGTCAGCTCTGGCCTTTGATATCCTCTCTTACGCCAACGCCCATTTAGACCCTGACGCGCCGGTTCGTTTCATTGATCCCGCGATAGGCACCGGATCATTCTATTCCGCCTTGCTCAGGGCTTTTCCAAAGAACCGCATTGAGGCAGCCGAAGGATACGAGATCGACCCGCATTATGGCAGGCCTGCAAAAGAACTGTGGGGAGCGTCAGGCCTTAAAGTGCATATCGAAGACTTCACCCGCGCCGACCCGCCGCCAGAGTCCGAGCGGTTCAATCTTTTGATCTGCAATCCACCCTATGTGCGACACCACCACATCATCAACGGCGAAAAGCTCCGCATTCAGCACCTCACCCGGCAAGCCTGCGGCATCAAGATCGACGGCCTAGCCGGACTGTATTGCTATTTTCTGGGCTTGTCTCACGCATGGATGAAGCCGGGCGGTCTTGCCGCTTGGCTGATCCCGAGCGAATTCATGGACGTGAACTATGGCCGCGCCGTCAAACGCTACCTTCTGGACAAGGTGACGCTCCTGCACATTCACCGGTTTGACCCGGACGACGTGCAGTTTCAGGACGCGCTCGTTTCTTCCGCCGTGGTGTGGTTTCGCTCCAGCCCGCCCCCGGCAGATCATGCCGTGAAATTCACTTTCGGAGGAAGTCTCGAAACGCCCCGCCTTTCCCGCATGGTGCCCGCCGAGGCCCTGCGCACAGAAAACAAGTGGACCCGCTTTCCCGCCGCCGAACCGAGAATTGCGACCGGTGAGCCAACCATCTCGGATTTTTTCGCCATCCGGCGAGGCCTTGCCACGGGGGACAACAGCTATTTCATACTCACGCCGGAGCAGATTGCCGAACGCAACCTTCCCAAGGAGGTTTTCCGGCCAATCCTGCCCAGCCCCCGCTATGTCGACGTCGACGAGATTCCCGCCGACCGACACGGGAACCCGGTCCTGGCAAAACGGCTTTTCCTTCTCGATTGTCGTTTGCCGGAGCAGCAGGTGAAGACCCGCTATCCGTCTTTGTGGCGTTATCTGGAAGAAGGGAAGAAGCGCGATGTTGCCAGCCGGTATCTATGCAGGCACCGCTCCCCGTGGTATGCGCAGGAAGACCGGCCCCCGGCTCCGTTCGTCTGCACCTATCTCGGACGGGCCGATGCCCGCAGCGGAAGGCCGTTCCGCTTCATCCTGAACCACTCCCGCGCCACTGTGGCGAACGTCTATCTGGCCCTTTATCCGAAGCCCTCACTTGCCCGTGCCATACAGGCCGATCCCGGCCTTGCCCGCACGGTCTGGAAGATTCTTAACAGCATATGCCCCAAGACCATGCTTGGCGAAGGCCGCGTTTACGGCGGAGGCCTTCACAAGCTGGAGCCCGGCGAGTTGGCCAATGTCCCGGTCCCGGAAATCGCGGCCCTGTTAAAAGGAACAGACAGGCTACAGAAGCAAGGCGAAATGTTCGCCCATAAGGTGGCCTAACCCCGCCGCCGCGTGATGGATCAGCTTCGACCCCCTCTCCTCCAGCAGCTCCGCTACTTCGGCCCTTGTTTCCTGTCACGCCTGGATGAGTGCCCGCGCAAAAACGCTAGAACCAAAGACTGCTACAATCCGGCACGCTGTAACCGATGTGGAATTTCGTTCCATTGGGATAAAGGGCCCATGATGCCGATCTGTTTGGTTTCATGAAACATCCCTTGGGATCAAGGCATTGGTTATAATAACTTCCGCTGGGGTTGCGAAAATGGCAGTTCCCCGTCTGCACGTATTCATATCTGCAACCTCCCCCCTGTTCGGCCGCATTAGCCCGAAATCGGCGATCGATATACATGGGTTGATGATTGTTATAATACATCGATCCGGTGGTTCTGCCTCCAGGCCCCAAATAACAAAAAGTAAACTCCAGCCTCCCATCAGCCGTCGGCGGCGCGGCGGGCGCTGCGATGGCTGTCGGTGGTGGCGGTGGGACGGCAGGTGGCGGCGGCGCGTCCATGC
>CAYSMJ010000067.1:0-387 GCA_964432075.1 uncultured Caulobacterales bacterium
TTCCCGGGGCGGGCTTCGCTGGTCGGACCGACGGGAAGATTTCCGTACCGAGGTTCTTGGTCTTGTAAAAGCGCAACGGGTCAAAAACGCGGTTATTGTGCCAAACGGATCCAAAGGCGGGTTTTTCCCGAAACAGATCCCGCAAACGACTGACCGAAACGTCATTTATGAAGCGGGTCGTGACGCCTACAAACTGTTTATCAACAGTCTTCTTGATGTAACGGATAATATCATCGACGGTGAAGTCATGCCGCCGCCTGATACAGTCATTCACGATGGCGCTGACCCCTATCTTGTCGTCGCCGCGGACAAGGGCACCGCCCAGTTTTCGGATACAGCAAATGAAATTGCGCTCCATCGCGGTTTCTGGCTGGGCGATGCCTTCGC
>CAYSMJ010000067.1:397-13748 GCA_964432075.1 uncultured Caulobacterales bacterium
GGAAGCGGTCAAGCGGCATTTTCGCGAACGCGGCAAGGACATTCAGACCGAGCCGTTCACGGTCGCCGGCGTTGGCGACATGTCGGGCGATGTGTTTGGCAATGGGATGCTCTTGTCGGAACAGATCAAACTTGTGGCGGCCTTTGACCATCGCGACATCTTTATTGATCCAGACCCGGACATTGCTGTTTCCTATGCTGAACGCAAACGGTTGTTCGACCTGCCGCGCTCTTCATGGCAGGACTATAACCCGGCTCTGATCTCAAAAGGCGGCGGCGTTTTCTCCCGCCAGGCTAAATCAATTCCGATTTCGGAAGAAATTCGCAAGGCCCTTGGCATAACACAAAAAAAAATGACGCCCGCCGAACTTCTGTCATCGGTATTACGCGCCCCGGTCGAGCTGTTCTGGCTGGGCGGGATCGGAACCTATTTCAGGGCGGCCAGCGAATCCAACTGGCAGGTGGGAGATCGCGGAAACGACTCTATCCGGATCAACGCCGATGAAATGCGGATCAATGTCATCGGTGAGGGGGCCAATCTTGGTCTGACGCAAAAAGCCCGGATCGCATTTGCCCGCCAGGGTGGCCACGTCAATACGGACGCGATCGATAACTCCGCCGGCGTCGATTCCTCGGACCACGAAGTCAATATCAAAATCCTGCTGGATGGCGCCATGGCCACCGGCGCCCTTGAGCCCGACCGGCGCAATGATCTTCTGGCGGAAATGACCGATGAGGTGGTCACGCTTGTCCTGCGTCACAATTACGACCAGACCCGCGCCCTTTCACAGGCTGAGGATACAGCCGCCTTTGACCTCGACGCCCAGGCCCGGTTTATCAGTTTTCTTGAAACTGAAGGTCGGCTTGATCGCCAGGTCGAAGAGCTTCCGTCAAAAGATGCCATTGTCTCCATGCTTGCCATGGGTCAGGGGCTGACGCGTCCGGAACTTTCTGTACTGATGGCTTATGCAAAATTGTGGCTTTTCGATGCGCTGGTTGACAGCACGGTGCCGGATGATCCTGTCTTTGTCGGTGAGCTTTATGCCTATTTTCCCGAAGCTGCGCGCGGATTCAAAGAAGCCCTTGATGGCCATCGGCTGCGCCGTGAGATTATCGCGACCCGAATAGCCAACGAAATCGTTGATACATGCGGTATCTCTTTTGTTCACGAAGCGCTTGAGGTTACCGGTGCCTCGGTTGCCGAGATCGCCTCTGCCTATGAAGCTGCCCGGCAGATTTATGGGCTCACGGACTATGCCGCTCAGGTTAATGCCCTCGACAACAGGATCGACGCCCAGACCCAACTCAATCTGTATGAGGAAGCCGCCGTACTCCTGCGAGAGCAGACCTATCGTCTGGTAACGGATATGTCAGCCCTTGCCATGATCGAAAAAAGCGGCATTCAAAGCCTTATCGACCATTACCGCGACCCTATCCGGGATATCAGGACCGCTTACAAGGCGATCGCGCCAGCCGATGCCGCCGAGGCCGTAGAAGCACGGATGGAAGCGTGGACTTCAAAACGGACACCGGAGCCGGTTGCGCGGGAGGGCGCGCTTTTCCCCGCCCTCGAACGCGCACTCGATATTGTTGATATATCCCGCGAGAGTGGTGAGACGCCGGACCGGGCCGGCGCCATGTTTTTTGCCATCGGCCGACGTCTCAGGCTCGATCGCGTGCGCGAAAGCGTGCGGAAAAATCCGGCCAAGGATAATTACGACAAACGAGCAACGCGTCGCCTTATGGAGGAGATTACCCGCCAGCAAAAACAGCTGACCCTGACCATCATCCGGTGTATTGACTGTGCGCCGCTGCCCGACAATAGGGTGATCAGTGTCGACGAAACCCGTGCGGTGGTCGACAGCTGGGCCGCGCAATTCGGAAACCCGCTTGAGCGCTATGACCGGCTTGCCAGCGAGATCGATCTGACCGGTCGGTCCCTGTCCGTCAGCCAGCTAGCCCTCCTCAACCGTCAGCTGATCGAAGTCAATGAGCGGGTTCACCTCTGACGCGGGTTCGGGCTTTCGGGTTGGCGGGGTTTATCTGCTGGGTCAGTCGCAGTATTATATGGCGATGATTATGGCGAACGGAGGGGTTACGCGATGACATTTTTCAACCAAGTTGGATATAACAGGCTGCGCCGAATTGCCGGTGTGGCCATCGGGGTTTTGGTCCTTGCGGGCTGTGCATCAACAGCCGGGCCGCTTGGTCTTTCGTCAGAACAGGAAAAACAGCTTGGCATCCAGGAGCACCCCAAAATCGTTGCCGCCTTTGGCGGGCAGATTCAGGATCCCGCCCTTCAGCAATATGCCGAACAGCTGACAGCGCGTCTTGTTGCAGCGTCAGACCAGCCCGATGCCAACATCAAGATGACCGTGCTCGACAGCCCGGTGGTCAACGCCTTCGCCCTGCCGGGGCATGTCTATATCACACGGGGTCTGCTTGCGCTTGCCAATAGCGAGGCTGAGCTTGCCGGTGTGATCGGGCATGAAATCGGCCATGTCTATGAGCGCCATACGGCGGAGCGGGTCAGCCGTTCCAATGTGACAGGCCTTGGCGCCGCCATTCTGGGCATTCTTTCAGGCAGCCAGGAAACAGCGCAACTCGTTGGTCAGGCTGCCCAGCTTTATCTGCTCAGCTATAATCGCAATCAGGAGTATGAAGCCGACAAGGTTGGCGTCAAACTTCTGGCACGGGCTGGCTATGATCCGATTGCGGAAGCCTATTTCCTCAATTCGCTCGGACGCTGGGGAAAACTGCAGGCCCAGATTTCCGGGCAGACCGATACAACACCGGAATTTCTCAAAACCCACCCGAACTCGGAAAACCGCGTCCGCGAGGCTGCTGCCGAAGCACAGGTTCTTGCCCAGTCGGGTCTGGCGGGCAATGAGATCGGCCGCAACAGCTATCTCGACCGCATTGACGGGTTGCTCTACGGCGAGGATGCCTACGCTCAGGGTTATATTCAGGGTACAACCTTTATCCATCCACAGATAGGGTTCGCCTTCGCGGTGCCGAATGGGTTTCAGTTGCAAAATTCCTCTAGCGCTGTCCTCGCGCGCGCCCAGTCCGGGGCTCAGATGCAGTTCACCATCGGCACCAGCGATGGCACAGCCCGCCAGCTTATCGAAGGCCCGATAGCGCAGAGCCTAAAAATTCAGTTTACGGACGTGCAGGAAGGCCAGATCAATAATCTCCCGGCAGCCATTGGCCGGGGCCGTATCCAGACCCAGCAAAGCGCGGTCGACATCATCGCCTATGCGATCGACTGGCAGGCCAACCAGAAATATGTTTTCCTGTGGGTTGTCCCGCCAAATCAGACCCAGTCTCTGCAGCGGGCGATCCAGGCTTCGGTTCAGTCCCTGCAGCGCGTGGATGCAACCCAGCTGAACGTGCCCCCGACCCGCGTGATCGACGTGGTGGCGGCCGGGAATAACAGCGCCCAGGCGCTCGCCAACCAAATGGCGTTTCCCCAATATCGCGAAGAGCATTTCGTGATCATCAATGGGCTGACCAACCCGTCGAGCCTTTCGCCAGAGGACAGGGTCAAACTGATCCGTTCAACACCACGCAACTAACCTGTCGGGCGGAGCGGTCAGCGGCCGCGAGCCCACATAAACCCAAACAAGCCAAGGAATTCCATGACCAGGACGCCGCCGCCATTTCAGGTCCAGATCGTACCCGTCACGCCATTCCAGCAGAACTGTTCGATCATCAAGGCGCCTTCGGGCAAGGCAGCCGTTGTTGATCCCGGGGGCGAGCCGCAGAAAGTGTTTGATGCTGCCCAGAAAATGGGCGCCACAATTGAGCAGATCTGGCTGACCCATGGTCACCTCGACCATGCCGGCGGGGCCGAGGCCGTCAAGCGGGAAACCGGAGCCCCGATTATCGGTCCCCACAAGGATGATGACTTCTGGCTTGAAGGGATTGCTGCGCAATGGGCGCAGTACGGACATCCCGGGATGGGCGAGAACTGCCAGCCGGACCGCTATCTCAAGGATGGCGAAACACTGACGCTTGACGGGATTGAGTTCGACGTCATCACTGCGCCCGGCCATACGCCGGGTCATGTGGTAATTGTCCATCGCGGGACCGGCCTAGCTTTTGTTGGCGATGTCATTTTTGCCGGTAGCGTGGGGCGGACCGACTTCCCGCGCGGCGATCAGCAAACGCTGGTCAATTCAATTACGCAAAAGCTCTGGGCGTTGGGCGATCATGTTCAGTTTGTCCCCGGCCACGGCCCAATGTCGACCTTCGGACAGGAGCGCAAGACCAATCCGTTTGTCGCCGACCACATTACCGGGTATGGCGGCGCCGAAACATCAGCACCGGATGCCTTCGCCCAGAAAACCAGCAAACGCTGGCAATAGGTTTTCGGGGCTCAGGCCGCTGCCACCTCGTCCTTTGCAATATCAAGAAGAAGATCAAGCACCCGGCGACATCCCTTGAGTCGGGCTTTTTCGTCTTTCCACTCCTGACGGAAGACAATTTTCTGATCGGGCCGCAGCTTGATGTCATAGGGCGAGTTGGAAATGAATTCGACAAGCCCCGCCGGGTTCACGAATTCATTGTTCCGTAAGGTGACGACAGCGCCTTTTGGTCCCGCATCAATCTTCTCGACACCGGCCATGCGGCACAGGCCCTTGATCGCAACGATCTGCAATAGCTGGTTCACCTCTGTCGGCAGCGGGCCAAAGCGGTCAATCATTTCAGCTCCGAACGCTTCGATGTCTGCTTCTTCGTGCAGGTCACCAAGTCGTCGGTATAATGCCATCCGCACGTCGAGATCCGCCACATAATGATTGGGAATCAGCACTGCCGTGCCGATATTGATCTGTGGTGACCACGCCTCTTCCACCGCATCTCCGCCGTCTTTCAGTTCTGCGACAGCCTCTTCAAGCATATGCTGGTAAAGCTCAACACCAACTTCCCTGACCTGACCTGACTGCTCTTCCCCCAGAAGATTACCCGCACCGCGGATGTCGAGATCGTGGGAGGCAAGGGTGAACCCTGCTCCCAGCGTATCAAGCGACTGCATGACCTTGAGGCGGCGTTCGGCGCCCTCGGTCAGCTTTTTCCTCGCTGGCACCGTGAGATAGGCATAGGCCCGCTGTTTTGACCGACCGACCCGGCCACGGATCTGGTAAAGCTGGGCAAGACCAAAAAGATCCGCCTTGTGAACAACAAGTGTATTCGCTGCCGGAATATCGAGACCGGATTCAATGATCGTCGTTGCGATCAGCACATCGAACTGGCCTTCGTAAAAAGCGGTCATGATATCTTCCAGCTCACTGGCCGGCATCTGCCCGTGGGCGGTCTTGAATTTGACCTCCGGCACCTGTGTCTCAAGAAATTCTGCCACATCACCAAGGTCACTGACGCGCGGGACCACATAAAAACTCTGCCCACCACGATAATGTTCCCGCAACAGCACTTCACGCGCCACCATCGGATCGAACGGGCCCACGGTCGTGCGCACGGCAAGCCGATCAATCGGCGGTGTCGCGATCAGCGAGAGATCACGGATCCCGGTCATCGCGAGTTGCAGCGTGCGCGGAATGGGCGTTGCCGTTAGCGTCAACACATGGGTATCGGCCCGGAACTCCTTGAGCCTCTCTTTATGCTTGACCCCGAAGCGCTGTTCCTCATCGACAACAATCATGCCGAGATCATTGAACCTCGTCGATGTCGACAGGAGCGCATGGGTTCCGATGATGATGTCGACATCGCCGCTGGCGAGACCGTCGCGTGCCTCATTGGCGTTTTTCTGGCTGACCATCCGCGAAAGCTGGGCGATCTTCAGGGGCAAGCCTTTGAAGCGTTCGACAAAGCCCTTGTAATGCTGGCGCACAAGAAGCGTCGTTGGCGCAATGACAGCAACCTGACGACCGGACATGGCCACGATGAATGCCGCCCGCAAAGCCACTTCCGTTTTCCCGAAGCCAACATCACCACAAACAAGCCGGTCCATGGGCTGGCCCTTGGCAAGATCCTCGATCACATCAGAAATGGCGTTAAGCTGGTCTTCGGTTTCGGCATAGGGAAACCGGGCGCAGAATTCGTCATAGGCACCGGCGCCGGGTGTAATTTCCTCTGTATGCTTCATCGCCCGTTTGGCAGCAATCTTGATCAGTTCTTCCGCCATCATGCGGATCCGCTGCTTCATCTTCGCCTTGCGGCCCTGCCAGGCAGCCCCGCCCAGCTTGTCGAGACTGGAATCGGAACCATCAGACCCGAACCGAGAGAGCAGGTCGATATTCTCTACCGGGAGGTAAAGCTTGTCGCCGCCTGCATAGACGAGCAGAAGGCAGTCATGCGGCGCGCCCTGCACCTCCAGGGTCTCAAGCCCCTCATACCGACCGATCCCGTGGTCAACATGAACTACAAGATCGCCCACGGACAAAGATGAGGCTTCTGTCAGGAAATTGTCGGCGCGCTTGCGTCGTGCCCGGCGGACAAGCCTGTCACCCAGAATATCGGCCTCGGAAATAAAGGCGAGCGAGCGTGTTTCAAAACCAGCCTCAAGCCCGAGAATAACTGTACACGGATGGAGATTTTCGGAGTCGAGCGCTGCACCTGTGCTCTGATGGGCGAGGTTTTCAAGGCCCTGATCGGCAAGTACCCCGCGCATACGATCGGCCGAGCCTTCCGACCAGCAGGCGATAACCGGCTTTTTTTTCTGTTCCTGAAGAATTTTGACATGATCACGAACAGCGACGAACACGTTCTTTTCTGCTGAGCGTTCCGCCCCGAAACTGCGCCCGACTTTGGCCCCCATCGAAAAAGCGCGTTTTGCATCCGGCGGTGAAAACGGAGAGAAGGCCCGCCAGTCCTGTTCGGTCTGGACCGTTTTCCAGTCCTCTGCCGTCAGATAAAGGGCATCAGGCTTGAGCGGACGATATTTTGGCGCGGCGAAAACGCTCGACCGGATCTGCCGTTTCTTCGCGTTTTCAGCCGGGTCGGTCAGATCGTCATGACGCGCCGTGTAGTAATCATCGATAGCGGACAGGCGTTCCTGCGCGGCTTCATCGACAAGATGTTCCGCACAAAACAGGGCATTTTCGGAAAATTCAAACAGGGTGTCGGTCTGATCGTAAAACAGGGGCAGCCAGTTTTCCATGCCGGCATGGACGCGGCCTGCACTAACGGCCTCATAAACCGGATCGTCGCCAGCCGGACCGAAAGTTGCGATATAATTGGTACGGAACCGGTGAATGGTCTCTTCGGTCAGAAGAACCTCATTTGCGGCGGCCAGTTCAATCTGTTGAAGCTGGCGGGTTGTGCGCTGGGTCTCGGCATCGAAGGCCCTAATTGTTTCAAGCGTCTCGCCAAAGAAATCGAGACGGACAGGGTCTTCCGTGCCCGGCGGAAAGATATCGATCAGCCCGCCGCGCACCGCAAATTCGCCAGGCTCGCGCACCGTGCTTGCCCGGGTATAGCCGTTCGCAGCAAGATAGGCCGTTATCCGGTCGCCCCGGATATCCTCGCCCGGTTTCATCGCAAGCGAGGAGGCCGCGACAACTGTCTTTGGTGGCGTGCGCTGCAATGCAGCCGAAATCGAGGTAACAACGATCAAGGCGCCCGCATCTGCCTTTCGGGCCGCGAGCAAAGCAAGCGTCGCCATCCGCCGTGAAGTCACATGGCCCGACGGCGAGACCCGGTCATAGGGCAGACAGTCCCAGGCCGGAAATTCAAGGATCGGAATTTCCGGCGCAAAAAACCGGAGCACATCAATCATGGACGCTGCATGACCAGCGTCCCGCGCAATATGGATGACCAACCCGTCACGTAACCGCGCCGCTTCGGCCAGCGCCATGGCGTCCGCGCCCTCGGGGGCATCAAAAACAGTCAGAAACCCCTTTGCTGTCCAGGCTTCCATCGCCCCAATTGCTGCCGATCCTGAAACCAATGTCATTTTATGGTGCCTCAAACACAAATAGCCGCACCCCGGTGAGGCCGGGGTGCGGGAAAAACTGAAGATCAGAGCCAGCGCACCTTCAAGTCAATCGGTGTCAATAAAGATGCGTTAGCCTCTTGTCTTGCCGCATTTTCTTCACGCGAACCGGTTCCCACTTCGCTTGAAAATGCATTAGCTTGTTGTTCTGTCGCATTTTCTTCACGCGAACCGGTTCCCACTTCGCTTGAAAATTCTCTAGTGGTTTGCGCCAGTCCCGGCAAGGCTCAATGCGGGTGCCGCGTCAATCCGGGCCCTCGATTGACCCGGCCAAGATCGCCGTTTGCCCAGTCCCGCACCTTCGGGTTCATGACCCGAAACCAGAGTGGCGGCATGGCGGCCAGGGCAATCGCGCCCGGATAGCCCATGGGCAGGTTCGGCACCTCGTCATAATCGCGCAAGGCAGGATAGGGCCGCGCCGGATGGGCATGGTGGTCAGAATGGCGCTGCAGGTTGAGGAGCAGATAGTTGGATATCCGCTGGTTTGCATTCCAGGAATGGCGCGGCGCGCAGGGTTCATATCGTCCGTTCTCGTCTTTTTGACGGAGAAGACCGTAATGTTCGATATAATTGACCATTGTGAGCGCAAACCAGGACACAAAATGATGAACAAGGATGAAGGGCAGAACCTTCCAGCCCGCCATCGCAACAATGAGAAGTGACAAGGCAATCGTCAGCGTATAGACTTGAAGGATGTTGTTTTGCCAGCTCCAGACAGGCAGGCCCTTGCGCTTTAACCGGGCGATCTCATGACGCCAGCCACCGATCAGCGCACCGGGAAGTTCGCGGCCCGCAAACCCATAAAGCGCTTCGCCAAAACGCGCCGACGCGCAGTCCTCAGGGGTTGCCACATGCACATGATGCCCGCGATTATGTTCGATGGTGAAATGACCGTATCCTGACAGCCCTAGCGCCAGCTTGGCGATGGTGCGGTTTTGCCGGTCGGCCCGGTGTCCGAGTTCATGGCCGATATTGATCGCATTGCCATTGAGAAGCCCTAGCCCAAGGGCAAGCAGGCCCGCCCCCCACCAGGGTGGTGCAACCATCGCAACAAACCACACGCCCGCAAGGAAAAGGAAATAATGCAGCGGGATTATTGCATAGGCGATCCGGTCATAAAACCGGTCAGATTTCAGGGCAGCGATTTGCGCTTCGGGCGGGTTGGCCCGGTTTCGGCCGAAAAGCCCGTCGAGACCCGTCGGCACAAGGACAAAATATAACAGCGGATAGGCCAGCAAAAGATTATGGCCACCGCAAAACTGGTAAAGCGGGATAAACAGAAAGGCACCGGCAATATAAACCCAACAGATGAGCCAGACCCAGCGTCCGGGTGCGTGTTCATCCTCAAAACAAGTCGCATTCGAAGGCGTTTCAACCGATTGCAAAGCCATTCGGGCTTCTCCCTTAACCTGCCAGTTCATGTTGTCATTGACAACATGAACTAAAGGGGAAGACAGCGACTGTCAATAACGGCACCAATGGCCCGATCACCGCCTTGCCGCCTCCAGCAAAACCAACGAGAGTTTGCCCATGACGCGCTCGCACAATCCGGATCAAGCTGCCTCAGCACCCTATCACCACGGCAATTTGCGCGCCGCGCTGATTGAACGGGCCATTGCCGTTATTGGGGAAAGCGGCGTGGAAGGATTATCCTTACGCAGGCTGGCGCGCGATCTCGGGGTTTCCCATGCAGCCCCAGCCCGGCACTTCCCGGCCAGGGGCGATCTTCTCGCTGCCATCGTGGCCGAAGCTTATCAGGACCTGGTCACTGTTGTTTCGGGCGCCTATGCGCCCCATGCGGATAAAGCGCCGGCCGAGGGGCTGCATGCCATGGCGCTGGCGGCAATGCGCTGGGCGATGGCCCACCCGGCCCGCTTTTCGGTGATGACCAACCCCGACGTCAGCCGGTTTGCCAGCCCGGAGATCCGGACAGCCCTTGGCGCGTTTTCCGATGCTATTGGGGACGGGATTGCCGAAGCGGTGCGGGCAAAAGAGCTTGATCTGCCCCTGCCCGAGCGCGCTTACCAATTGTTCGCCATCGGCGCCGTTCTCGGTATCGCCACGATTCTCACCGATCCGTTGATGCGCGCGGTCTTCGGCCCCGAAACGCAAGAAGAAACCATGGCAAATCTTGCGGACCTGATCGTCCCGACAAACAGAACATCGTGAGCTGAGTATAAAAGGCGATGGTCAGGCAGACCACCAGAAATCGGCAGAAGGCGATATAGGTTGCCAGTATTCGAATTACTGGAGCGCGTTTACAAAAAGTGTAATCATCGATGGTTCCCATCCATCGACTTGGTTTCGAACGCGCGACCCCTGAAAAATCGGGACTGCGTTTTGACTCAACAAAAAGGTAACGCAGTCTAATCCTGGTCAGGGACAGCCGAGATGCGAGAGTTCGTCAGACTTTTTGTGAACGCACTCTAATTTTCCGAATTCTGGCGTTTGAGAATGAAGTCGATCAGGTCAAAAATGGAATCAAGCTCGTGAAGCAGACGCCCGACAATGACCGGGTCTGTGAATTTCTCATGACTTGAAAGCTCGAAAAGGTCCTTGCCCTCGATCGCCAGCAGAATGTGGTCTCCCTCGAAGAGAGCCCGCAGATGAGTGCCCTCAAATGACTGCTCAAAATCGATCAGCCGCTCAAGAAAGGCCGGGTCCAGAATGTAGCGAGCCTCGGTCTGATCAGTCGAATAGACCGAAAAACGATCTTCGAAGGCCGACGCCACAATTTCCACAGGTTTGACACCGCGCTTTTTGATCTGTCGTCGATAAAATCCCGTCAGGCCGGTATTCGCCGCCTTTGGCGCAAGCACCGTTCTGCCGAACAGACTCCGGTCGAAATGAACATGAAGACAATAGCCGGTAAAAACGGTACGGATCGTCGTTGATTTTCCGCGGCGTTCCACCCTTTGCAGCTTTGCCTCGCAAAAATCGAATTCAGCGCCATGGTAGGTGCCGTTGAATCGGTCCTCGAAAGCCTCGCGATTATGGTCCGGAAACAACCCCCAATCGTTGAGTTCGATAAAGCTCTCCGGTTTTGCGGCAGCACGCTGATAGGTGAGCGCCAACTCACGGGCAAGACTGTCGATGATAGTCTGGCGCGCGCCGGAAACGGCCTTATCGAGCGCCTGTTTTGGAAAATAGTACACACAAAATGCCAGCGCGAGACCGCCCAGAAGCACAAAGCCGCCCAAGCCGTCAGACAGCAGGGATGACGCAAGGCGAGAGAGCACAAACGCCCCGACCGCAACCCCCAAAGCATAAAGTTGCGCCTGTTTGAACGTCTCGCGCAGGACCACGCGTTTGCCTTCCATGCGCTCGAACGCCGGAAACAGCTCATTGGCATACACCGCAGCAAAAGGCCGGAAGCTCTCACGGGCCGGGAAAAAGCTGGCAATTTTTTCCGCCCTTTCCTCAGGCGATGTATCCGCCAGGGCCGCAACACGAGCATCCATGGCGGCCCGGCGTTCTTCGCCCGCTGCCTGAAAAAAGCCTAACCGATCAAAAATTGGCATTTCGGAAAGCGATTCCATGATGTTTCTCGATCGGTCAGCGCCGATAATAGACCCGCCGCGGCCCTCAAGAAGAGGCGCCTTGCCATCATCAAGGTGCGTGTCGGCTTCAGCCCGCCGATCGAAGGCCTTTTTGGGAAGCATGATCGTGGCTCGCCCTACTGGTCCGCGCCAGCATTTTTGTCCTTATCGAATGGGCCAACCGGTTTCGCGACGAATCTCACGGCGGCAAGCGTTCCAAGCAAAATGCCCGCTGAAACGATCAGTTTCCGGAGATCTGCGGTGAAGCCCCCCGTCCAGACGACAAATACGGCGACAGCGCCAGCGAAGACGATGGAAAAAAACAAGGCCCATTGGGCAAATCCGGTCATGACAGGCTCCCTTATTGTACATTCGGTCCTACACACAATATCTTAACGATCTGCAAGGCCGTAAGACAGCAACGTGCTGCAAAACAAAAACAAAACAAGGAGCTTTGATCATTGGCGTATGAATTTTTGCATGCCCTGATCGGCGGGATCATGATCGGGCTGGCGGCCACGCTGGTTATGCTCAGTCATGGCCGGGTCATGGGCGTAAGCGGGATTGTCGCTCGGCTTTTACCCCCGGACATTGGCAGCGATTGGGGCTGGCGGCTGACTTTTCTCGCCGGCGTTATCGCCGCCCCCCTTTTGTTGGTGGCGTTTACCGGCGTCCCGCCAGCGGTTTCCATTGAGGCCGGACGGCCTGTTCTTCTCCTCGCCGGCTTTTTTGTCGGTCTTGGCACAGTGACCGGAAACGGCTGTACCTCGGGCCATGGGGTTTGCGGGCTTGCGCGGTTTTCGCGCCGTTCCGTTGTTGCCACCGGCACCTTCATGGGAACCGCCATCCTCACCGTTTTTCTCGTCCGTCTCGCCGGAGGCTCTTGAGACCATGCGACATATTACAATTTTTCTGGCGGGGCTTGTGTTTAGCGGCGGGCTGATTGTCTCGGGGATGATCAACCCTGAAAAAGTGCTCGGGTTTCTCGATATTTTTGGCGACTGGGACCCGTCACTTGCTTTTGTCATGGCAGGCGCGGTGCTTGTCAATATCGTCGGCTATCGCCTCGCCCGCCAGCGCACAGCGCCGCTCTTCGAAACGGGCTTCTCCATCCCTGCCACGTCCACGACAGACCGGCCCCTGATTGTTGGTGCAATCCTGTTCGGACTGGGCTGGGGGCTAGCTGGCTTGTGCCCCGGCCCGGCGATTGCCGCCCTGCCCGCCGCGCCAGAACAAACGCTCATCTTTGTCGCAACCATGCTCGCCGGTATGATGATCGGTCGCTCAGACATCCCGGATCGCTTGCTTTCAATCGGACAAAAAAAGTCAGCATAAAGCCAGCGACGCTCAACAAAAAACGCCCCGGCTCGTTTCCGAGCGTGGGGCGTTTTTCTGGTGGGGGATCATCTTGGCAGGCCCGGCGGCGACTTACTCTCCCACGCCTTAAGACGTAGTACCATCAGCGCTGGGGAGTTTAACGACCGAGTTCGGGATGGGATCGGGTGGGGGCTCCCCGCCATAACCACCAGGCCGGCGAAAATGATCTTCTTCGTGTGTGCGACGGGTAATGCGTGCCTGATGGCCATCCAGAGAAAGACTATCAGGACATCTCAGGATGAGGGTCAATTGTCAGCATTAGCTGCCATTGCAGGATAAACTTGCAATGCAGCTACACTTTTTATGTCGGTGTTGGATGACAGCGTCCAATCCGGGT
This sequence comes from uncultured Caulobacterales bacterium, assembly GCA_964432075.1. GTDB lineage: Bacteria > Pseudomonadota > Alphaproteobacteria > Caulobacterales > Parvularculaceae > CALLPQ01. Next base: position 13,604 of record CAYSMJ010000067.1, read on the forward strand.
TCGGATCGTTCGCCGCGCATGAGTTCTCTCAGCCGCCACCGAAATGACAGCATGAGGACGATCAAGACAATCGAGCAATTAGTACCGGTAAGCTTCACACATTGCTGCGCTTCCACACCCGGCCTATCAACGTGGTGGTCTTCCA